>NZ_JAUQOO010000025.1:0-66674 GCF_030580745.1 Pseudomonas serbiensis | reverse complement strand
TGGTTTTTGTGTATTTCTGACAGTAATCAAGAGGCGAAAGGTCCACACAGGCGGCGCACGCCCAAAGACACCCCCCACGCCCGCCGCCCCGCCCAGGGGGGCGGTTGATCAATGTCCCTTGCAGGCTGCTGCAACCGAATCTTCAAAACGCTCAAGAACCATGGCCACTTCCTGTTCGCTGATGGTCAGCGCCGGCAGGAAGCGCAGTACGGAGCTATGACGACCTCCGGTTTCGATGATCAGGCCATTCTCGAAACAGTTGAGCTTGATGGCGCGGGCCAGTTGTGAATGGCCCGTGCCAGTGCGGCCTTGCTCGCGAGGGTGGGTCACCTCGACGCCCAGCATCAGGCCGCGACCACGGACTTCGGCCAGTGCCGGGTAGCGCCGGGCAATGTCCTTGAGACCGCTGGCCAGCGTCTCGCCCCGTGCAGCAGCCTGCGCCGCCAGGTTCTGTGACTGTATATGCCCGATCGTCGCTGCACCCGCGACCATTGCAATCTGGTTGCCACGAAATGTACCCGCATGCATGCCGGGGCCCCAGGTATCCAGGTGTTCGGCAAAGACGATTACAGACATCGGATAACCACCACCAATCGCCTTGGATAGCACCAGAATGTCTGGAGTGATCCCCGAATGATCGATGGCAAAGGTGCTGCCGGTACGCCCCAGGCCTGTCTGTACTTCATCGATGATCAGCAGGATTTCCTGCTCACGGGTGATCTCACGCAACTCGCGCAGCCAGTTTGCCGACGCGGGAATACAGCCACCTTCGCCCTGAATCACTTCGACGATCACCGCGGCGGGTTTCTGCACGCCGCCTTCGGGGTCGCTGAGTACCGTGCGGATGTATTCGATGGAAAGCTTATCGGTCTGCGAGCCATCGGTGCCAAAGGGGCAGCGCAACGCATAAGGGAAGGGCAGGAAGTGTGTGCCGGGGTTGACCGCGCCTGTGTTGATCTTGGGCTTGAGGTTGCCCATGGCCGACAGGGCGCCTGCGGTCATGCCGTGATAGCCGCCATGAAATGCCATCAGCGGGGTGCGCTGGGTGTAATGACGTGCCAGCTTGATGGCCGCTTCCACAGCGTCCGAACCACTGGGGCCGCAGAACAGGATCTTGCTGTTGTTGCGCATCGGCGCGGGCAATGTCGCGAAGAGCGCCTGCACGAACTCATGCTTGGCCGGCGTTGCCAGATCGAGGCCTTGTTGCAGCTGATCGGTATCCAGAAACTGCAGCACGGCCTCGCGGACCACCGCAGGATTATGACCCAGGGCAAGGGTGCCGGCATTGGCCAGACAGTCAAGGTACTCGCGTCCCTGGTCATCCTTGAGGCGTGAACCGTTACCGCTGACGAACAGGCGCTGGAATGTGGCCGCGTAAGTCCTTGCGTTGGATTCGACTTTTTTCAGATAGCTCAACTCTTGCATAGTCGGTCACTCGTTTGCCTTGAGAAATGGCATCGCCTGCGAGGTGTTCACACGCCCGCGTGATGTGATTGCGATTCTGCTGCACAGGTCATGGACCGACAATTTCCCACGGGGCAATGTCCCCGCTTTCCGCGCCAGACAGTCATGGCGGCAGACGTTTCAATAGCGCCGTCAATGCAGCCGAGCGCCTGACCCAACGTCCGGGCATCAAGAGGACGTCATGGATATCTTCAAAGCGGCAGCGCAACGTTCACTGCCGATACTCATTGCCCTGATCACCAGTGGTTGTGTGATGGGCCCCGACTATCAGCCTCCGCCGATCACCTTGCCTGCGCAATGGCATGCACCTTTGCCCCACGGCGCCAGCGTCAAGGCGCTGTCCGGCTGGTGGCAGCAATTCAACGATCCGCAACTGGAACGCCTGCTGCAATGGGCCGAGGCCGACAGCCCTACGCTGGATCAGGCCTGGGCGAACATTCAGCAGGCCAGGGCGACCCTGGCAGTAAGCGATGCCGATGCGGCACCCGGCTTGCGAGGCAGTCTGTCACGCAACCGTACGGGAGAGCGTGAAGAGAGCACGCGCCAGTCGTACTCCAGTTCCTCGGCGGGGCTCGATGCCGCCTGGGAACTCGATCTGTTCGGCAAGTTTCGACGTAATCGTGAAGCCTCGGCCAATCGTATTCAGGCCCGTGTCGATGACTGGCATGACGCCAGGGTGTCGCTGGCGGCCGAAGTGGCCGATGACTACGTTCAATATCGAGGTTGTCAGCGCCTGGTTCTGGCCTATCAGGAACAGCTCGATTCGCAGCGCCAGACCGCCGAACTGACCGGGCTGTCCCTCAAGGCCGGTTTCACTGCACCGGCCGATCTGGTCTTGACCCAGGCATCGGCGGCCAGCAGCCAGTCGACCCTGATCAATCAGCGCAGCGAGTGCGAAGTACTGCTCAAGCAACTGACCCTGTTGACCGGCAGCGATGAAAAGCGGGTGCGGGAATTGCTGGGCCAGGCACCGGCCATCCTGCCGTCGCCAGCACAACTGGAAGTCCGTTCCATTCCTGCCGATCTGGTTCGCCAGCGGCCTGACCTGGCCTCGCGAGAGCGCGAACTGGCCGCAGCCAGCGCGGATATCGGTGTGGCCGAAGCCCAGCGCTGGCCAAGCCTGAGCCTGACCGGCTCGTTTGCCGTCGGGACTACGGATGGTCAGTTGGTGCGCAATTGGACTGTAGGGCCATTGTTGTCTTTACCGCTGCTGGATGGCGGTCTCGGTCGCGCCACGGTCAAGAGTGCCGAGGCTGCTTACGACGCTGCACTGGCCGCTTATCGACAGACGCTGCGCACGAGCGTAGGCGAGGTGGAACAGGCGCTGGTCCGGCTCGACGCGGCTCGACGCCGTGAAGCCGATGTCGAACGGGCGACTCAAGGCTATAGCGAATATTTTCAGGCCGTGGACAAGTCCTGGCAGGCCGGTGGCGTGAGTATCCTGGACCGGGAAGTGGCCCGACGTTCCGCGCTCGATGCCCGGATTGAACTGATTACCTTGCAGCAGGAACAGGTACGTTACTGGATCGCCCTCTACAAGGCATTGGGGGGAGGATGGCAGGACAGCGCTGATAGCACGTCGGTCGCGCAGGCCTCGGCGGGAGAACGATCTTGAATTCCGCACGTCGCAAGTTCGTCTGGATCGTGCTGGTGCTGGGCATTGCTCTGGTGCTGGTTTTCGTGATTCGCAGTCGCCCGCAAGCTCCAGACGCCGCACCTGCCAGCAATTTGAGCAGCCTCAGCGTCGAGGTCACCCAGGCACAGTGGCGCCCATGGCCCCATGAACTGACGGCGAGCGGTCGGTTATTGCCGTGGCAGGAAGCGTTGATCAGCGCAGAAACCGGCAGTCTGAGGATTGCCAGTATCCATGCGGATATCGGCGACCGGGTGCGCAAGGGGCAAGTACTGGCAACCCTGGCCCAGGACAGCCTGCTGGCCGAACAGAGCAGGCAGCAGGCAACCGTCGAGCAGGCCCGGGCCAACCTGCGCAAAGCGCAATCCGATGTGCGCCGTGCCGATGTGGTGGGCGTGACCGGTGTTTTGTCCGCTCAGCAGAGCGAGCAGTACCGGATTGCCCTGGACACCGCCAAGGCCGAACTGGGCGTTGCGACTGCCGATATGCAGAGTATTCGTATCCGCCTTGGCCAGACCCGGATTGTGGCAGTCGATGATGGAATCGTCTCATCGCGCACAGCGCTGTTGGGCAGTGTGGTGGATGCCGGTACCGAGCTGTTTCGACTGGTGCGCGAGGGGCGTATCGAGTGGCAGGCCGAGCTGGACGCCCGGCAATTGCTTAGGGTCAAGCCAGGGCAGCACGCACAGTTGACGCTGCCCGACGGCCAGTCGGTGGATGGCCAGGTTCGTCTGGTATCGCCAATCCTCGATAACAATACCGGCCGGGCGCTGGTGTATGTGGCACTTGCACCAGACAGCCCGGCACGTTCTGGCATGTATGCCAGTGGCCGCATCGAGCTGGCTGCGAAGCCTGCACTGACGGTGCCGGATACAGCGGTGTTCCTGCGTGATGGCCGTTCCTGGGTATTCATTGTCGGCACCGATGAGCGCGTTGCGTTGCGTCAGGTGCAGTTGGGGCGCCGCAGGGATAATGCCGTGGAAATCGTTTCCGGGCTGGACGAACGGCAGACCATCGTGCGTTCCGGCGGTGCTTTCCTGAGTGACGGTGCCCATGTGACGCCGGTGACGGCGGGGGCTGTTCAGCCATGACGTTGTCGTCCTTGTCGATACGCTTTCCCGTTCCGGCAATCATGCTGTTTATCCTGCTGGGCGTGCTGGGCTTTATCGGTCTGCAAAGGCTGGGTATCCAGGATTTCCCCGACCTCGATCTGCCCACCGTCACCATCAGTGCATCCCTTGAAGGCGCTGCACCCGAGCAACTGGAAACCGAGGTGGCCCGCAAGCTGGAGGACCGGCTGTCATCGCTGCGGCTGCTCAAGCATGTCACCACGACCATCACCTCCGGCAATGTACAGATCAATGTCAGCTTCGCTATCGAGAAGGATGGCAACGAAGCCCTCAACGAAGTTCGCAATGTGGTGGACAGTGCCATGGCGGAACTGCCCGCCAGCCTGGAAACTCCCAGCGTCTCGCGGCTGACGATCCATGACACACCGGTGCTGACTTATGTGATCGACGCGCCGGGCATGGACGAAGAGGCGCTGTCATGGTTTGTCGACAATGAACTGAGCAAGCATCTGCAAGAGGTCAGGGGCGTTGCTCAGGTGTTGCGGGTTGGTGGTGTCGAGCGTGAGATTCAGGTGGATCTCGATCCGACCATGATGGCCGGGCTGGGGCTGGGTGTTGCCGACGTAGATACGCAGCTCAAGGCCATGGAAATCGATAACTCCGGCGGTATGGCGGAGCTGGGTGGCGCGCGCATGGCGGTGCGTACTCTGGGCGGTATCGAAGACCCGCAGACACTGGGCGCCGTTGATGTGCCGACTGGCGATGGTCGTTCCTTTGCATTACGCCAGTTGGCGACGATCCGCGACCACCATGCCGAGCGCCATTCCCTGGCATTTTTCAACGGCAAGCCAGTGATTGGTGTGCAGGTGATCCGCTCTCTGGGGTTTTCCGACGTCAGCATGGCCAGTGGCATCCGTGCGGCGGTGGCAGATTTCATGGCCCGGCAGCCCGGTGTCAGCCTGATCGAGATCAGCGACAGCTCGGCCTCGGTGCTGGAGAATTATCACGACTCGATGAACCTGCTGTACGAGGGGATTCTGCTGGCGGTTCTGGTGGTGTGGTGGTTCCTGCGTGATCCACGGGCGATGCTGATCGTCGCAACGGCATTGCCGCTGTCGATCATCCCCACTTTTGGCTTGATGTACTTCGCCGGTTTTACTCTCAATACCGTCTCCTTGCTGGCCCTGGCATTGATCATCGGCATTCTGGTCGACGATGCGATTGTCGAGGTGGAAAACATCGCCCGGCATCTGCGCATGGGCAAAAGCCCACGCGAGGCCGCCATGGA
This sequence comes from Pseudomonas serbiensis, assembly GCF_030580745.1. NCBI lineage: Bacteria > Pseudomonadati > Pseudomonadota > Gammaproteobacteria > Pseudomonadales > Pseudomonadaceae > Pseudomonas > Pseudomonas serbiensis. Next base: position 61,219 of record NZ_JAUQOO010000025.1, on the reverse strand, counting down.
GGCAGCGGATGAAATCGGGCTGGCGGTGATCGCCACCACCGTGACGCTGGTCGCGGTGTTCCTGCCCACGGCATTCATGGGCGGTGTTGCAGGCAAGCTGTTCGTGCAGTTCGGCGTCACGGCTTCGGCGGCGCTGCTTTTCTCGCTGATGGTTGCGCGCCTGCTGACCCCGATGATGGCTGCGGCCTTTCTCAAACCGGTGGATCACGTCGAGCAGGATGGCTGGCTGATGCGCCGCTATCTGGTGTGGATTCATCGCAGTCTCGAATGGCGCAAGACCAGCATGGCACTGGCCGGGCTGTTCTTTGCCGGCTCACTGGCGTTGATCGGCTTCTTGCCCACCAGTTTTTTGCCGGCTCAGGACATTGCCCGGTCCACCATTACCCTGGAACTGCCGCCGGGCGCGACTCTGGAGCAGACCGCCAGTCTGGCCCGCGACGCCAGTGCCCGACTGAAGCCATTGCCGGGGATCCGGCATATCTTCGCCATGGCGGGAACGGCAGGTAGCGAGGCGGGCGATGGCGCAGCGGTCAATCAGGCAACCCTGACCGTGGAGCTGGCCCGGCGTCAGGATCGTGAGTTCAGCCAGACCGAGCTGGAAGCCAGCATGCGCGATGCCTTGCGCTCACTGCCGGGGGCTCGTGTCAGCGTGGGCGGCGATGGCAACGGTGAAAAGCTAGATATCGTCCTTGCCAGTGAAGACGGTGATTTGCTGGAGCGTACCGCACTGGCTCTCGAACCCCTGCTGCGCCAACTGAACGGGGTGGGCAACATTGCTTCCAGCGCCGCATTGCAGGCACCGGAGGTCCAGTTCCGCCCGGATTACACAAGGGCCGCGCAACTGGGTGTCACCAGTCAGCAGATCGCCGATACCTTGCGTCTGGCCACTTATGGCGATTACTCCTCGGCCTTGGGCAAGATCAATCTTTCCCAACGCCAGGTGAACCTGCGGGTGCGCATGGAGCCGGGTCTGCGGGGCGACCTCGAACGTATTGGCCAGTTGCGCGTCAATGGCCGGGATGGTCAGGTCACGCTGGCTTCCCTGGGGGAACTGAGTACCGGCAGCGGGCCGGCACAGATCGATCGTCTGGATCGACAGCGCTATGTCACGTTGTCTGTCGAACTCAATGGCCGCAGCCTGGGCGAAGTGATGAATCAGGCCCGTCAGTTGCCGGGGCTTGCGCATCTGCCTGCCGGAGTCCGGCTGGTGGAGCAGGGCGAAGTGCAGTTGATGAGCGAGCTGTTTGGCAGCTTCGGCCTGACCATGGCCATTGGTGTGTTCTGCATCTATGCGGTACTGGTGCTGCTGTTTCACGACTTTCTGCAACCGGCCACCATTCTTTCCGCACTGCCTCTCTCGTTGGGCGGCGCATTGCTGGGGCTGCTGGCTTGTGATCTGAGCTTTTCCCTGTCTTCGGTCATCGGCTTGCTGATGCTGATGGGCATCGTCACCAAGAATTCGATCCTGCTGGTGGACTACGCGATTCTCGCTCGTCGGGATTTCGGCATGAGCCGTTATCAGGCGCTGCTCGATGCCTGCCACAAGCGTGCGCGCCCGATCCTGATGACCACCATTGCCATGGGCGCCGGGATGCTGCCGACCGCTATCGGCGTGGGGGCCGATCCGGGATTCAGGCAGCCCATGGCGGTGGTTGTGATCGGCGGGCTCCTGACCTCGACCGTGCTCAGCCTGTTGGTGATTCCGGTGATTTTTACCTATGTGGATGACCTGTTGCAGCTCTTCAAGCGCGCTACGGGGCGTTTGGGCCATGGCCACTGACCTATCCAGATTCGCTGTTCCAATCAACACTACAACCGAATGAGGGCATCAACATGAGTGGTTCAATCTTTCTGGCGCTGCTGGCTGTGCTCGCGGTTCCCGGCCCGACCAACTCGCTATTGTTCCAGACTGGCATGAACCGGGGTTTCAATACGAAGTCATTGCTGTGGGTGGGGGCAGAGTGGCTGGCCTATATGATTCAGATCACGGCCTGGGGGCTGACCCTGGACCGGATCGCCCGTGACTATCCCTGGGTGGCGACCCTCAGCAAGGCCTTCGCGGTGTGCTTCCTGTTCTATATCGCAATGAAGCTCTGGTCTATGGCCCGTGCCGGCCAGCACGCCGATGATGAGCCGGGTCTTTCGCCAGCAGGTCTGTTCGTCGCCACGCTGACCAATCCCAAGGGGCTGTTCTTCGCTTCGTTCGTGGCACCTGTCGGTACATTCCTCAACAGTGCGGATTACCTGGCATTCATGAGCACCTTTACTGCTGTGGTCCTGCCGGTTGGTTCGGCCTGGGTCATCTTCGGTGCCTGCTTTGGCAGCCGGTTGAATTCACCGCGTTCGTCGCGTCTGCTGAACAAGGGCGTTTCCATGGTCATCGGCCTGTTCGCAACCGGCCTGCTTTACAACCTGGCTTCGCATTCGTTTACCGCTTGATGTTCGGAAGTTTCAGACTGCGCAGGAGTTCATTCATTCGCGAAGGGTAACTTCGCGAATGAATGAACTCCTGTCGGGATGTGTATTTATTGAGGCAAATAAAAACGATCCTGCAAAAGAGGATCGAAGGGGGAGTGGCCAGGCAAACTGGAAGTTAACAACTATTCAACTTCCAGTGTTTATTCTTGTTTTTTTATTGTTGCATTGCATCACTCGAAGAATGCGGCGCACGAATCAGTGAGTTGGCCGCATAGAAACCCAACACTCTTCGACTTTTAGCACGGTACTCGCAAGCCACCAGCGACGAGTCGGGCAGGGACTCGGTCGCCCCGGCATTGATCACCTGCATCTTCCTGCCTCCCGAGCGCAGGCGTACGTATTCACCGGGTTCGAAGCTGTTCATGTCATCGTCCTTTGCGCGTGAAACTGCTCAAACGTTACTTGCACATTTGTATTCGATCACTGCGAGGCCGGGTTGTCTGTGGTGAAAAACAGGGACAAGCCCGCCCTATTCGGTATTTGTTCCGCACGTCCTGTTTCTTGTCCGGGTATCAAGTGACATACATGTACCGGATCGCCTGATTAAAGTTCCCTCATATATACCGAAGTCCCTGACTATTCGAGACAGAACATATGACGATTTTTGCTGGAAACAAGGCGGTCAAGTGGATGGCGGATCGGGTGTCCAGTCGTTGTGTGATTCAAGGAGTAACTGCATGAACCAGTCCCTTTCCGTGCCCAACACTTATCCACTCACCGCCGCCCAGCGTGATATCTGGCTCGATCAGGCCGTGCGCAGTGACGTTCCTCTCTACAACATTGGCGGCTACACCGTCATCGAGGGCAGTGTTGATGCCGAGCGCCTTCAGCGTGCCATAGACCAGATGGTCCGTCGCCACGATGCGCTGCGGATGGTGTTGTTAAACGGGCTGGGCGACGACGGTTTGCCGGTTCAGACCTTTGTCGACGACTTGCCGCTGCAACTGTCGCTGCATGATTTTTCCGGTCAGGATGACCCCGAGGCAGCAGCGCTGGAGTTCGTTCAGGCCCGCAACCGTGTGCCGTTCGACCTCGATGGCTCGCCGCTGGTGCGTCTGCAACTGCTCAGGATCAATGATCACCTCAGCTATCTGGGAGTCCAGGCGCACCATATCGTGATCGATGGCTGGGGCATTTCGCTTCTGCTCAAGGAGCTGGGGGAGCTGTATGGCGCTGTGCATGACACGTCTGCTGACACCGCGGCTCCGTCTTACGTCCACTACATTCAGGACGACATTGCCTACCGCAACTCGAAACGCTACGCCCGCGATCAGGATTACTGGCTGGGCAAATATCAGGACGTTCCCGAGCCGCTGTTCGAGCCGCGGCACCTGGCTCGCCATGCCGGGGCTGTGGCTCCCGGTGGTCATGTATCACGCCGTTATCCGGCGACACTGCTTGAACGTATCGCTCAGGTTGCCGAGCCTCGCCAGTGTTCGCGCTTCCATGTGCTCATGGCGGCGCTCTATGTGTATTTCATGCGCACGTCCCGCCGGGAAGAGCTGGTCATCGGTCTGCCGGTACTCAACCGTTCCAATGCGAACTTCCGCAACACCATTGGCCTGTTCACTCAGGTCAGTGCAGTACGTCTTCAATTCGACGCCGATCTGGGCTTTGGTGAGCTGGTCAGTGAGGTGGCCCGCGCCCTCAAGCAGGATTACCGCAACCAGCGTTTCCCCTTGAGTGACATGAACCGCTCGCTGGGGCTGCTGCGCGACGGCCGCGATCAGGTTTTTGACCTTTCGGTTTCATACGAAGTGAGCGATCACCGTCTCGCGTTCGGCGAAGCGACTGCCTACTCGGTCAAATGCGCCAACGGCCATGAACAGACACCTCTTGCCTTGCACATACGGGCCAATCCGCACACGGATGAGGTCTGGCTGGAGTACATCTACAACGAAGCGTTTTTCCAGGCCGATGAAGTCGAAAGTCTCGCCGAGCGCTTCATGCATGTACTGGAACAGGGGCTGAAAAACCCGCAATTGCCGGTACACGGCTTCAGTCTGCCAACGCCGGGCGAGGCGCAACTGCTTGAGGCCTGGAACCATGGACAGCCAGCCGAAGACGACACCGGGACCATTCATGCCCGTTTCGAGGCGCAGGCCCAGGCTCGACCCGATGCCGTGGCATTGCTGCATGAAGGGCAGAGCGTCACCTACGGCCAGCTCAATGCCCAGGCCAATCAGGTAGCCCATCGCCTGAGACTGTTGGGGATCGGGCCTGACGATCGGGTAGGCATCTGTGTCGAGCGTGGCCCACGGATGATCATCGGCTTGTTGGGTATTCTCAAGGCCGGTGCCGGTTATGTGCCGCTGGATCCCGCTTATCCACTGGAGCGTCTGGCATTCATGCTGGACGACAGCACGCCGCTGGCGTTACTGACCGAGTCTGCACACCTTGAGAACTTGCCGGCTCAGGGCATTCCTGTCCTGCTTCTCGACCAGCCCGAGGCAGCGGGTTTTACCGAGCAGTCTGAAGAGAACCCGCAGGTTGAGGGGCTTGAACCGGGGCATCTGGCCTATGTGATCTACACCTCGGGTTCCACCGGGCAGCCCAAGGGCGTGATGGTCGAGCATCGCAATGTCACGCGCCTGTTCTCGGCAACACGGGTGTGGTTCGATTTCGGTGCCGACGACGTCTGGGCACTGTTTCACTCGTTTGCCTTCGACTTCTCGGTCTGGGAAATCTGGGGCGCGCTGTTGCATGGCGGCCGTTTGTTGCTGGTACCGCAACTGACCACCCGTTCGCCCGAGGCCTGTTACGAACTGCTGTGCGAGGCCGGTGTTACGGTGCTCAACCAGACGCCCAGCGCGTTCCGCCAGATCATCGCTGCCCAGGGTGAAAGTCCTCGGCCCCATGCACTGCGCCAAGTGATCTTTGGTGGCGAAGCACTGGATACGGGGATTCTCAAGCCGTGGTATGCGCGCAAGGCGAATGCCGACACTCAACTCTTCAACATGTATGGCATTACTGAAACCACCGTACACGTCACCTGCCATCCGCTGTCCCGTGCGGATGTCGATGGCGGTGTCAGCCCCATCGGCAAGCGTATCCCCGATCTGCGCCTTTACCTGCTCGATGACTATGGCCAGCCAGTGCCTCCGGGTGTGGTCGCCGAGCTGTATGTCGGGGGAGCCGGTGTGGCGCGAGGTTATCTGAACCGTCCGCAGCTGGATGCAGAGCGCTTCCTGAAAGACTCCTTCGATGTCACACCGGGCGCACGGATGTACCGTTCCGGGGACCTTGCGCGCTGGACGGCAGACGGCAACCTCGACTATCTGGGGCGTAACGATGATCAGGTGAAAGTCCGTGGTTTCCGAATCGAACTGGGCGAGATCGAAAGCCGTCTCGCAGCCTGTGCCGGGGTCCGCGAAGCAGTGGTGATTGCGCGTCAGGACGAGCCGGGCGATAAACGTCTGGTGGGTTATGTGATCCCTCAGCCAGGCCAGACGCCGACCGCAAGCGATCTGCGTTCTGAGCTGTTGCAGAACCTGGCCGATTACATGGTGCCGAGTGCCTTTGTGCTGTTGGCCGACTTCCCCCTGACCGGCAACGGCAAGCTGGACCGCAAGGCATTGCCAGCGCCTGACGCATCAGCTTTCGCACGACGTGAATACGAAGCGCCGCAAGGTCCGGTGGAAACGGTTCTTGCTGACCTGTGGAGCGAGCTGCTCGGGGTCGAACGCATCAGCCGTCATGACCAGTTCTTTGAACTGGGAGGCGATTCGCTGTTGGCAGTCAAGCTGATCGAGCGCATGCGCGATACAGGGCTGAAGGTCGATGTGAGGGTCTTGTTCGGTCAGCCGACCTTGTCGGGGCTGGCCGAAACGGCGGGTTCCGGTCGAGATGTCACGGTGCCGGCCAACCTCATCGAGCCGGGCGTACAGCGCATTACTCCACAGATGCTGCCGCTGGCCAGCCTGAGCCAGGAACAGATCGATGCCGTGGTGGCGGGCGTTCCTGGGGGCGTGGCCAATGTCCAGGATATCTATGCGCTGGTGCCTTTGCAGGAAGGCATTCTCTATCACCACCTTGCGACACCTGAAGGCGACCCCTATCTGCTGCAAGGCACACTGCGCATGGACAGTCGCGCCCGGGTCGATGCGTTTGTCCAGGCGCTACAGGCCGTGGTCGAACGTCACGATATCCTGCGCACTTCCATTGCCTGGGAAGGCCTTGACGAGCCTGTGCAAGTTGTCTGGCGCGAGGCGCCGTTGCGGGTTCGCGAGCATGAGCTGCAAGGGGCTGACGGCGATATTGCCGGTCAGTTGCAAGCCTTGCTGGATCCACGGCACATGCGTTTCGACCTGCGCCAGGCTCCGCTGATGGAGCTGCATGTGGCCCAGGACGTAGCCAGTGACGGCTGGGTCGCGGTGATTCTCTTTCATCACCTGATCGATGACGCCACATCGCTGCGCATTCTGGGTGCCGAAATCCAGGCGCACATTGCAGGGCAAGGCGCCGAGTTGCCAGCATCCGTGCCGTATCGCAACTATGTCGCCCAATCCCGTCTTGGTATCAGCCGCGAGGAACATGAAGCCTTTTTCAGCGCGGCGCTAGGGGATGTGGATGAGCCAACGCTGCCATTCGGTCTGCAGGATGTTCAGGGTGACGGCAGCGCAATCGAACAGGCCGTACTGACGCTGGACGACCAACTCGCTCAGCGCCTGCGCGCCCATGCCCGCAGCCTGGGTGTCAGCAATGCCAGCCTTCATCATCTGGCCTGGGGGCAGGTGGTGGGGCGCTTGTCGGGCCGTCAGGATGTGGTGTTCGGCACGGTGCTGATGGGACGACTGCAAGGTGGCCAGGACGCCGAGCGCGCTCTGGGCATGTTCATCAATACCTTGCCGCTGCGTGTCGCGGCGCAAGGGCCAAGTGTCAGGGCCGCAGCACGAGCGACCCATGACAGACTGGCGGCCTTGCTCGGCCATGAGCATGCGCCGCTGGCCCTGGCGCAGCGCTGTAGCAGCGTTGCGGCACCTACGCCGTTATTCAGCGCCTTGCTCAACTATCGCCATGCAGCGGTTGGCGCATCTGCCGGTGGAGCAGGTTTGCAGTGGGCGGGCTTCGAGCTGGCAGGCGGTGAAGAGCGCACCAACTATCCGCTGTCGCTTTCGGTGGACGATCTGGGCGATGCCTTCAGCCTGACCGTACAGGTCGTGCCAGGCATCGGCGCACAGCGTATTGCCGACTACATGCAGGCGGTGCTGGCCGAACTGGCCGATGCGCTGGACCGCACTGACGAGGTCGCATTGCAAGATCTGGCATTCATGCCGGATAGCGAACGTCAGCAATTGCTGCATGGCTTCAATGCCTGTGATCAGGTCTTTGCATCGCATCTGCTGGTGCATCAATTGTTCGAGGCCCAGGCCGAGCGTCAGCCGGACGCGCTGGCGGTGACTTTCGAGACGCAGCGTGTGACCTACGGCGAGCTGAATCGCCAGGCCAACCGCATTGCTCATCGTCTGCTGGAGCTGGGAGTTGGCTTCGACGACCGCGTCGCGATCTGCTGCCGCCGGAGTCCGGAAATGATTGCCGGCCTGCTGGGCATTCTCAAGGCTGGGGCAGGGTATGTGCCGCTCGACCCGGATTACCCGGCTGAACGCCTTGAATACATGCTTCGCGATGCTGCACCCAAGGCCGTGCTCAGCCAGGCCAGCATCGCCGGGTTGTTCAGTGAATCCAACGTGCCCGGTGTGCTGCTCGACGGCCTGGCCGAAGGGGCAGAAGAATTCAGTCGCCAGCCGGAGCACAACCCGGAACTGGCCGCCCAAGGGCTTCGTCCTGAGCATCTGGCCTACGTCATCTACACCTCGGGTTCCACCGGTCAGCCCAAGGGCGTGGCCATGCCTCACGGCCCGCTGGTCAACCTGATGCATTGGCAGCTTGCCGAGGGCATCAAAAGTGGCAATACCGCTCCGGCGACCGTGCAGTTTGCGGCGCTTGGCTTTGACGTCGCCTTCCAGGAAATCTTCAGTACGCTGTGCGCCGGTGCTCCACTGTCGCTGATTCATGCCGATACCCGACTGGACCTGCGCAAGTTGTACCTGCACTTGTGCGAAGCGCGTATCGAGCGCCTCTATCTGCCGTGCATTGCCTTGCAGGCACTGGCCGAGGCGTTGATCGATGATCCGTCGTTGCGTCAGCAAACCTGCTCCTTGCGTGAGATCGTCACCGCCGGTGAGCAATTGCGCATTACCGCACCGATCCGTGCACTGTTCGAGCATTTGTCCGAGTGTCGGCTGCATAACCACTACGGCCCGACCGAATCCCATGTCACCACTTCGTTTACCTTGCCGGTGAACGTGGCGCACTGGCCAACCTTGCCGGCCATTGGCGTGCCGGTGGCCAACACCCGGATTTACCTGCTCGATGAGCAGTTCCAGCCCGTACCGGTTGGCGTTGCGGGTGAGATCTACATTGGCGGGACTTGTGTTGCACGGGGTTACCTGAACCGTGACGAACTGACCGCCGAGCGTTTTCTGCGTGATCCTTTTGTCGAGGGCCGCCTGTACAAGACCGGCGACCTTGGCTGCCGCAACGCCGATGGCATCATCGAGTACCTGGGCCGTAACGATGACCAGATCAAGATCCGTGGTTTCCGGGTCGAGCTGGGTGAAATCGAATCCCGCCTGACCGATCACATCACTGTGCGTGATGCAGCGGTACTGGCTCGCGAAGACAACCCCGGCGACAAGCGCCTGGTTGCCTATTTCACCCAGCAGCCAGGCCAGGAACCGGCCTCGGCCGATGTGCTGCGCGCTCACTTGCAGGCATGCCTGCCGGACTACATGATCCCGGCCGCTTATGTCGAGCTGGAAAAAATGCCGGTATCGGCCAACGGCAAGCTGGACCGTCGCTCCTTGCCCGCGCCAGATGCCACGGCATTCGTCAGCCAGGCCTATGAAGCACCGCGAGGCAACATCGAAACGACCCTGGCCAGCCTCTGGTCGCAGATACTGGGTGTTGCGCAGGTCGGTCGTCACGATCACTTCTTCGAGCTGGGCGGCCATTCGCTGCTGGCGGTGAAGCTGATCGAGCGCATGCGCCAGCTTGATCTGGATGCCGATGTTTGCGTGCTGTTCAGCCAGCCGACCCTGTCTGCTCTGGCCGCCGCTGTCGGTGGCGTCGAAGAAGCCCTGCAGATTCCGGATAACGGGATTCCTGAAGGTTGTGAACACATCACCGCATCAATGCTCACCTTGCTGGACCTGGAGCAGAGCGCTGTCGAGCGGATCGTTGCCGCCATGCCGGGCGGTGCGGCCAATATTCAGGATATCTACCCGCTTGCGCCATTACAGGAAGGGATTCTCTACCACCATATTTCTGCCGGGCAGGGTGATCCTTACCTGCTGCAGGCTGCTTTCGCCATGGACAGTCGGGCACAGCTCGACAGTTTCATTACTGCGTTGCAAAGCGTTATCGATCGTCACGACATTCTTCGTACTGCGCTGATCTGGGATGGCCTGGAGCAGCCTGTGCAAGTGGTGCTGCGCCAGGCCCGCCTGATCGTCGAAACCCTTGAGCTGGATGCGTCCCTGGGTGATATCGCCAGCCAGTTGCAGGCACTGTTCGATCCGCGTGACCGCCGTCTCGACCTGGGACAGGCTCCGCTGATGCGCATGGCTTGCGCTCATGATGAACCGAACGGTCGCTGGGTCGCGATCCTGCTGTTCCACCACATCGCCCTCGACCATACCGCGCTGGAAGTGATGCAGCATGAAATGCAGCTCATTCTGAGCGGTGAACTGTCCGGGCTCGACACGCCGATGCCATATCGTCGCTATGTCGCCCAGGCCAGAATGGCCGTCAGTCAGGCGGCCCATGAAAGCTTCTTCCGCGAGATGCTTGCCGATGTGGAGGAGCCGACATTGCCGCTGGGCCTGCAGGAAGTGCAGGGTGACGGCCGTGGTGTCGAGGAGTGCAGGTTCAAGCTGGATGCTGCCTTGAGTGCGCGTTTGCGCGGCCTGTCCCGCAAACTGGGCGTCAGCCCGGCCAGCCTTCACCATCTGGCCTGGGCTCAGGTGGTAGGCAGTCTGTCAGGGCGCAGCGATGTAGTGTTCGGCACGGTGCTACTGGGGCGTATGCAGAGTGGCAGCGGTGCCGAGCGTGCTTTGGGGATGTTTATCAATACGCTGCCAGTGCGGGTTGCACTGGGTGCTGTCAGCGTCAGCCAGGGTGTTCGCCAGACCCATGCGCGCCTGACCGCGCTGCTGGGCCACGAACATGCTTCCTTGGCGCTGGCCCAGCGTTGCAGCGGCGTACCCGCATCCATGCCGTTGTTCAGCGCTTTGCTCAACTATCGCCATAGCCCGACCCAGACCGACGAAGAGGTCGAGCGCTGGGGCGGTGCCGAAGTACTGGAAGTGATGGAGCGGACCAACTATCCGTTCATGCTGTCGGTGGATGATCTGGGCGAAGGTTTCCTGCTTACGGTGCAGACCGTGGCGGCCATCGCTTCGCCGCGTGTTGCGGGTTATATGAACACCGCGCTGGAAAGCCTGGCCGATGCTCTTGAGTCAGCGCCCAGCCTGCCGTTGCATGCACTGAAAATCCTGCCTGCCCAAGAGCGGGACGAGGTGATTTCCGGCTTCAATGCCACTCAGGTTCCATATCCTCTCGATCAGACCGTTCATGGCCTGTTCGAGGCTCAGGTCGAACGTACGCCGGATGCGGTTGCGCTGGTGTCTGGCGATCAGCGTCTGAGCTATGTCGAGTTGAATCAGCGTGCCAACCGACTGGCCCATCATCTGCGCAGCCAGGGCGTTGTGCCCGATTCGCGGGTGGCGATCTGTGTCGAGCGCGGTATCGAGATGGTGGTCGGGCTGCTGGCTATCATGAAAGCCGGTGGCGGTTATGTGCCGCTGGATCCGGCTTATCCGGTGGAACGTATTTCCTACATGCTGCAGGACAGTGCGCCTGCGGCTGTATTGGCGCAGACCGCGACGCTGGAGTTGCTGTCGGCTGCTGATGTGGCTGTGGTCAATCTGGATGAGATCACCTGGCAGAACCAGTCGGCTTCCAATCCGGTTATCGAGGGCCTGACGCCGGCTCATCTGGCTTATGTGATCTACACCTCGGGCTCAACCGGTTTGCCCAAAGGCGTAATGATCGAGCATCGCAATACAGTCAACTTCCTGACCTGGGCACAACAGGCGTTTGAGCCAGAAGTCCTGGCCAAAACCCTGTTCTCCACTTCGCTGAACTTCGACCTTGCGGTTTATGAGTGTTTTGCGCCGCTGATTTCGGGCGGCAGCATTGAAGTGGTCAAGAATGTGCTGGCCCTGCAAGAGGACGAACATGACGTCACGCTGATCAACACTGTGCCTTCGGCCCTGAAAGCACTCTTGGAATCGGGCGGTCTTCAAGAGGGCGTGCATACCGTCAACGTCGCGGGTGAGGCCCTCAAAGGCTCGCTGGTTGAAAGGTTATTCGCTGAAACCAGCGTCAAGCGTCTGTGCAACCTCTATGGCCCGTCGGAAACCACCACCTATTCAAGCTGGGTGGCCATGGATCGCGAAGATGGTTTCGCGGCCCATATCGGCAAGCCAGTCGCCAATACCCAGTTCTACCTGCTGGACGAACATCGCCAGCCGGTGCCGCTGGGTGTTCCGGGCGAGATCTATATCGGCGGTGCGGGCGTGGCTCGCGGTTATCTGAATCGCGATGACCTGACCGCCGAGCGCTTCCTTGAGGATCCATTCAACGTCGGAGCGCGGATGTACCGCACCGGCGACCTGGGTTGCTGGCTGGCAGATGGCAATATCGAGTATCTGGGCCGTAACGACGATCAGGTCAAGATCCGTGGTTTCCGTATCGAACTGGGCGAGATCGAAGCGAAACTGGCTCGCCATGAGAGCGTGAAAGAAGCGGTAGTCATGGCCCGTGAAGACGTGCCGGGGGACAAGCGTCTGGTGGCGTATTTCACCTCGACCATTGCCGAAGTCGATCTGGAAACCTTGCGCACTCATCTGCAAAGCCAGTTACCGGAATACATGGTCCCGGCAGCCTACGTTCATCTTGAAAAACTGCCGCTGACGCCAAACGGCAAACTGGACCGCAAGGCGCTTCCGGCCCCGGACCAGCAAGCCCTGATCAGCCGTGGCTACGAAGCACCGCAAGGCGAAACCGAAACCACTCTGGCGCAGATCTGGGCCGAAGTGCTTCAAGTCGAGCAGGTAGGTCGTCATGACCACTTCTTCGAGCTGGGCGGCCACTCGCTGCTGGCCGTCAAGCTGATCGAGAAGATGCGTCAGCAAGGGATCAGTGCAGACGTTCGCGTGCTATTTAGCCAGCCAACCCTGATGGCACTGGCTGCCGCCGTGGGCAGCGGCACTGAAATCCGCGTACCGGCCAATCTGATCGAGCCGGGCTGCACGCATATCACCCCTGACATGCTGCCGCTGGTGACCATCAGCGAAGAGCAGCTTGAGCAGGTCATCGCTTCCATCCCCGGAGGCGCGGCCAATATTCAGGATATTTACCCGCTGGCGCCATTGCAGGAAGGGATTCTCTATCACCATCTGGCGGCCGAAAAGGGCGACCCTTACGTGTTGCAGGCGGTTTTCGGCTTTGATGACAAAGACCGGCTGGATGCCTTTTCCTGCGCGCTGCAACGAGTGATCGAACGTCACGATATCCTGCGCACCTCGCTGTTCTGGGAAGGACTGGACGAACCGGTGCAGGTGGTCTGGCGTCAGGCCACTCTGGGTATGGAGAGCCTTGAGCTGGATACGGCGCAAGGTGATATCGCCAGCCAGTTGCAGGCGCGTTTCGATGCCCGCCAGCACCGCATGGATATTCGCCAGGCACCGTTGATGCGGATTGCCTATGCCCAGGATCCGTCGACCCGGCGCTGGGTGGCCTTGCTGCTGTTCCATCACATGGTCATGGACCACACCGCACTGGAGGTGGTGAGTCATGAGATGGAAGCTTATTTGCTGGGCGAGACACAGCATCTGGGCGAGCCGGTCCCATATCGCAACTATGTGGCTCAGGCGCGCCTGGGTTCTGATCGTGAAGCTCATGAGGCGTTCTTCCGCGACATGCTGGGGGATATCGAAGAGCCGACGCTGCCGTTCGGCCTGCATGACGTGCAGGGTGAAGGCCGTGGTATCGAAGAGCATCGCCTGGCGTTGGATCTGCAACTGAGCAAGCGATTGCGCACACAGGCCCGCCAGCTCGGAGTCAGTGTGGCGGCCTTGCATCACCTGGCCTGGGGGCAGGTGCTGAGCGCGGCCAGTGGCCGTGACGATGTGGTGTTCGGCACGGTATTGGTGGGTCGCCTCAATGGCGGCGAAGGGGCGGATCGTGCCCTTGGGATGTTTATCAATACCTTGCCATTGCGTCTGCAACTGGGTGCCAGTGAGGTAAAAGCAGGTGTCCGGGAAACCCACGCTCGCCTCAGCGCCTTGCTGGCCCACGAACATGCGCCGTTGGCGCTGGCCCAGCGTTGCAGCGGCGTGCCGGCTTCGACGCCATTGTTCAGCGCATTGCTGAACTATCGCTACAGCGCGGCACCGGGCGAGCAGAGTCTGTCGCTTGCCTGGCAGGGCATCGAACCGCTGAAAGGCGAAGAGCGCACCAACTATCCATTGACCCTCTCGGTGGATGATCAGGGTGAAGGTTTTGAACTGACGGTCCTGGTACAGGATGGGATTGGTGCTGCACGTGTCGCGGCTTATATGAGTACGGCACTGGCTGAACTGGCGGATGCACTGGAAAACAGGCCGACTGCGCCACTCTATTCAGTTGCGGTATTGCCGGCCGACGAACTCGCACAATTGCTGCATGGCTATAACGCTACAAGTGCCGAGTATCCGCTTGATCAGACGGTGCATGGTCTGTTCGAGGCTCAGGTCGAGCGTACGCCGGATGCGGTTGCTGTGGTGTATGGCGATGAGAGCCTGAGCTATAGCGAACTGAACCAGCGTGCCAACCGTCTGGCCCATCATCTGCGCAGTCAGGGCGTGGTGCCGGATTCCCGGGTCGGAATTTGCGTCGAGCGTGGTATCGAGATGGTGGTGGGCTTGCTGGCCATCCTGAAGGCGGGCGGCGGTTATGTGCCGCTTGACCCGGCTTATCCGGTGGAGCGACTTGCCTATATGTTGCAGGACAGCGCGCCTGCGGCTGTACTGGCACAGACCGCGACGCTGGATCTGCTGTCGGTGCCTGTTATCAACCTTGATCAGCCCGATTGGCAGGACAAGTCCGTCTCCAATCCGCAGGTCGATTCGCTGACGCCAGCTCATCTGGCCTACGTGATCTACACCTCGGGTTCTACCGGCCTGCCGAAAGGCGTGATGATCGAGCACCGCAATACGGTCAACTTCCTGACTTGGGCGCAGCAGGCGTTTGAGCCGCAAGTCCTGGCCAAAACCCTGTTCTCGACCTCGCTGAACTTCGACCTTGCGGTTTATGAGTGTTTTGCACCGCTGATTTCGGGCGGCAGCATTGAAGTGGTCAAGAACGTATTGACCCTGCAAGAAGGCGAGCATGACGTCACGCTGATCAACACCGTTCCTTCCGCACTTAAAGCGTTGCTGGAGTCGGGTGGCCTTAAAGAAGGCGTGCATACCGTTAACGTGGCGGGTGAAGCGCTCAAAGGCTCGCTGGTTGAAAGCCTGTTTGAGCAAACAAACGTCAAACGCCTGTGCAACCTCTATGGCCCTTCGGAAACCACCACTTATTCAAGCTGGGTGGCCATGGACCGCGAAGACGGTTTCGCGGCCCATATCGGCAAGCCGGTGGCCAATACCCAGTTCTACTTGTTGGATGAGCATCGTCAACCAGTACCGTTTGGTGTGCCGGGTGAAATGTATATCGGCGGTGCCGGTGTAGCTCGCGGCTACCTGAATCGCGATGACCTGACGGCCGAACGCTTCCTTGAGGATCCATTCAACGTCGGATCGCGCATGTATCGCACTGGCGACCTGGGTCGCTGGCTGGCCGATGGCAATATCGAGTATCTGGGCCGTAACGACGATCAGGTGAAGATTCGCGGTTTCCGTATTGAACTGGGCGAGATCGAAGCCAAGCTGGCTCGCCATACCTCCGTCAAAGAGGCTGTGGTCATGGCCCGTGAAGACGTGCCGGGCGATAAGCGTCTGGTGGCGTATTTCACTTCAACGGACCAGCCAGCCGATCTGGAAACCTTGCGCTCCCATCTGCAAAGCCAGTTGCCGGACTATATGGTTCCAGCGGCCTATGTTCATCTTGAATCCTTGCCACTGACGCCGAACGGCAAGCTGGATCGCAAGGCGCTCCCCGCGCCAGACCTGCAAGCCCTGATCAGTCGTGGCTATGAAGCACCGCTGGGCGAAACCGAAACCACTTTGGCGCAGATCTGGGCCGAAGTGCTGCAAGTCGAGCAGGTAGGGCGTCATGACCACTTCTTTGAACTGGGTGGCCATTCGTTGCTGGCGGTCAAACTGATCGAGAAGATGCGTCAGCAAGGGCTCAGCGCCGATGTGCGCGTTCTGTTCAGCCAGCCAACCCTGATGGCACTGGCCGCCGCCGTGGGCAGCGGTACTGAAATCCGTGTGCCGGCCAATCTGATCGAACCGGGCTGCGCGCATATTACGCCTGAAATGCTGCCGCTGGTGACTATCAGTGAAGAGCAGCTTGAGCAGGTCATCGCTTCCATTCCTGGTGGCGCGGCCAATATCCAGGACATTTACCCCCTGGCGCCATTGCAGGAGGGGATTCTCTACCACCACCTGAGCGCCGAAGCCGGAGATCCTTACGTCTTGCAGGCGCTATTCGGTTTCGCCAGCGAAGAGCGATTGAACGCCTTCTCCAGCGCACTGCAATCGGTGATCGAGCGCCACGATATCCTGCGCACCTCGTTGCACTGGGAAGGGCTGGACGAACCGGTGCAAGTGGTCTGGCGTCATGCGCAACTGGGGCTGGAAGAAGTCGAGGTGGCTGATGCATCCCAGGATGTGATGACCCAATTGCAGGAACGCTTCGATGCCCGTCAGCACCGCATGGATATTCGTCAGGCACCGCTGATACGGATTGCCTACGCCCAGGATCCGGCCAATCAGCGCTGGGTCGCCTTTCTGTTGTTCCATCATCTGGTCATGGACCACACCGCGCTGGAAGTGGTGAGCCAGGAGATTGAAGCCTATCTGCTGAAAAACGCTCAGCACTTGAGCGAGCCGGTGCCATATCGCAATTACGTGGCTCAGGCGCGTCTGGGCACCGATCGGGACGCTCAGGAAGTGTTCTTCCGCGACATGCTGGGGGATATCGAAGAGCCGACGTTGCCGTTCGGTCTGCATGAAGTTCAGGGTGAGGGCCGTGATATCGAGGAGCATCGTCTGCCTCTGGAGCCGGAGCTGAGCAAGCGACTGCGCACACAGGCCCGTCAGCTCGGAGTCAGCGTGGCATCACTGCATCACCTGGCCTGGGGTCAGGTGCTCAGTGCTGCCAGCGGTCGTGACGATGTGGTATTCGGCACCGTACTCATGGGCCGCCTGAATGGCGGTGAAGGTGCTGACCGTGCCTTGGGCATGTTTATCAATACCTTGCCGCTGCGCCTGCAACTGGGGGCTGGCGAGGTAAGAGCCGGTGTCCGGGAAACCCACGCCCGCCTCAGCGCCTTGCTGGCCCACGAACATGCGCCATTGGCGCTGGCCCAGCGTTGCAGCGGCGTGCCGGCTTCGACGCCGCTGTTCAGTGCATTGCTGAACTATCGCTATAGCGCGGCACCGGGCGAGCACAGCCTGTCGCCCGCCTGGCAGGGCATCGAGCCGCTGAAAGGCGAAGAGCGCACCAACTATCCATTGACCCTGTCGGTGGATGATCAGGGTGAAGGTTTCGAGCTGATCGTGCTGGTGCAGAACGGTATCGGTGCCGCTCGTATGACGGCTTATATGAACACGGCGCTGCTTGGCCTGGTGGATGCGCTGGAGCAGCATCCACAGGCTGCGCTCAGCAGCCTGTCGGTACTGCCGAGAGGCGAGCGCGAGCAACTGCTGCATGGCTTTAACGATACTGCTGCCGAGTATCCGCTTGAACAAACGGTTCATGGTCTGTTCGAGGCTCAGGTCGAGCGTACGCCGGATGCCGTTGCGCTGGTGTTTGGCGACGAGCGTTTGAGCTATACCGAGCTGAATCAGCGCGCCAATAGACTGGCTCATCATCTGCGCAGTCAGGGCGTGGTGCCGGATTCCCGGGTCGGGATCTGTGTCGAGCGCGGTATCGAGATGGTGGTGGGCTTGCTGGCCATCTTGAAGGCGGGCGGCGGTTATGTGCCGCTGGATCCGGCTTATCCGGTGGAACGACTTGCCTACATGCTGCAGGACAGTGCGCCTGCTGCGGTACTGGCACAGACCGCGACGCTGGATCTGCTGTCGGTGCCTGTTATCAATCTGGATAAGCCCGATTGGCAGGACGAATCCATCTCCAATCCTGCGATTGAGGGTTTGACGCCGGCTCACCTGGCTTATGTGATCTACACCTCGGGTTCCACTGGTTTGCCGAAAGGTGTGATGATCGAGCACCGCAATACGGTCAACTTCCTGACCTGGGCGCAGCAGGCGTTTGAGCCTGAAGTGCTGGCCAAGACCCTGTTTTCAACGTCGCTGAACTTTGACCTTGCAGTTTACGAGTGCTTTGCGCCGCTGATCTCTGGCGGCAGCATTGAAGTGGTCAAGAATGTGCTGGCCCTGCAAGAGGGCGAACATGACGTCACCTTGATCAATACCGTGCCTTCGGCGTTGAAAGCCCTGCTGGAATCGGGTGGCCTTAAAGAAGGCGTGCATACCGTCAACGTGGCGGGTGAAGCACTCAAGGGCTCGCTGGTTGAAAGGCTATTTGCTGAAACCGGCGTCAAACGCCTGTGCAACCTCTATGGCCCATCGGAAACCACCACTTACTCAAGCTGGGTGGCCATGGACCGCGAAGACGGCTTTGCGTCCCATATCGGCAAGCCGGTCGCCAATACCCAGTTCTACCTGCTGGATGAGCATCGCCAGCCGGTGCCGCTGGGCGTGCCGGGTGAGATCTATATCGGCGGTGCGGGCGTGGCTCGCGGTTACCTGAATCGTGATGACCTGACCGCCGAACGCTTCCTTGACGATCCATTCAACGTCGGAGCGCGCATGTATCGCACCGGCGACCTGGGGCGCTGGCTGACAGATGGCAATATCGAATACCTGGGCCGTAACGACGATCAGGTGAAGATCCGTGGTTTCCGTATCGAACTGGGCGAGATCGAAGCGAAACTTGCCCGCCATGAGAGCGTGAAGGAAGCCGTGGTCATGGCCCGTGAAGACGTACCGGGCGATAAGCGTCTGGTGGCGTATTTCACTTCAACGGACCAGCCAGCCGATCTGGAAATCCTGAGAACGCATCTGCAAAGCCAGTTGCCGGAATACATGGTCCCGGCAGCCTACGTTCATCTTGAAAAACTGCCACTGACACCAAACGGCAAGCTGGACCGCAAGGCACTTCCGGCTCCAGACCAGCAAGCCCTGATCAGCCGTGGCTATGAAGCGCCGCTGGGCGAAACCGAAATCACTCTGGCGCAGATCTGGGCCGAAGTGCTGCAAGTCGAGCAGGTAGGGCGTCATGACCACTTCTTTGAACTGGGTGGCCATTCGCTGTTGGCCGTCAAGCTGATCGAGAAGATGCGTCAGCAAGGCCTGAGCGCCGACGTTCGCGTCCTGTTCAGCCAGCCAACCCTGATGGCACTGGCCGCCGCCGTGGGCAGCGGTACTGAAATCCGCGTACCGGCGAATCTGATCGAACCGGGCTGCACGCAAATCACGCCTGAGATGCTGCCGCTGGTGACCATCAGCGAAGAGCAGCTTGAGCAGGTCATCGCTTCCATTCCTGGTGGCGCGGTCAATATCCAGGACATTTACCCCCTGGCGCCATTGCAGGAAGGGATTCTCTATCACCACCTGACTGCCAAAGCCGGTGATCCCTACGTATTGCAGACCGTTTTCGGTTTCGATAACGAGGAGCGTTTGGGCGCGTTCGCCAGCGCGCTGCAACGTGTGATCGAGCGCCACGATATCTTGCGCACCTCGTTCTTCTGGGAAGGGCTGGACGAGCCTGTGCAAGTCGTCTGGCGTGAGGCCAGTCTGAGCATCGAGAACCTTGAGCTGGACCCGGCGCAAGGCGATATCGATAGCCAGTTGAAGGAGCGTTTCGATGCCCGCCAGTACCGCATGGATATTGGCCAGGCTCCGCTGCTTCGCCTGCACTATGCCCATGACCCGGCCAATCAGCGCTGGCTGGGCTTGCTGTCATTCCATCACCTGGTTCTGGACCACACCGCGCTGGAAGTGGTGAGCCGGGAAATGGAAGCCTGGCTGCTGAATACGGCGCAGCACTTGAGCGAGCCGGTGCCGTATCGCAATTACGTTGCCCAGGCGCGTCTGGGGGTATCGCAACAGGATCACGAAACCTTCCTGCGTGGCATGCTCGGTGATGTGGAAGAGCCGACCTTGCCCTTTGGGCTTCATGAAGTACAGGGTGAAGGTCGCGGGATCGAGGAGCATCGTATAGCGCTGGGCCCGAATCTGAGCAAACGTCTGCGCGCTCAGGCCCGTAAGCTCGGGGTCAGCGTGGCGTCACTGCATCACCTGGCCTGGGGGCAGGTGCTCAGTGCAGCCAGCGGTCGTGACGATGTGGTATTCGGCACCGTACTCATGGGCCGCTTGAATGGCGGTGAAGGTGCGGATCGTGCTCTGGGCATGTTTATCAATACCTTGCCGCTGCGTCTGCAACTGGATGCGGGCGATGTAAAAGCAAGTGTCCGGGAAACCCACGTTCGACTCAGTGCCTTGCTGGCCCACGAACATGCGCCACTGGCGCTGGCCCAGCGTTGCAGCGGCGTGCCGGCTTCGACGCCACTGTTCAGTGCATTGCTGAACTATCGCTACAGTGCAGAACATACCTTGTCCCCAGCCTGGCAAGGCATCGAGCCGCTGAAGGGCGAGGAGCGCACCAACTATCCATTGACCCTTTCGGTGGATGACAAGGGTGAAGATTTTGAACTGACGGTTCTGGTGCAGGACGGCATTGGTGCTGCGCGTGTAGCGGCTTATATGAGCACAGCGCTGGTTCGACTGGTCGAGTCGCTGGAACAGGATTCACACATTGCGCTGAGCAGTCTGTCGGTATTGCCGGAAGCAGAACGCGAGCAACTGTTGCATGGCTTCAACGACAGCGCCTGTGACTATCCACGCGACAGCTCCGTTCAGGCCTTGTTTGAAAGGCAAGTGGCCGAACAACCTGAAGCCTTGGCCGCAGTGCATGGCAAACAGGCGCTAAGTTATGCCGAACTCAATGCTCAGGCCAATCGTCTGGCTCATCATCTGATTGGCCAGGGCGTTATCTCAGGCGATGCGGTCGCGATTCTGCTGCCACGCTCGCTGGATCTGCTGGTTGCGCAACTGGCAATCATCAAGTGCGCAGCCATTTATGTGCCGTTGGATATCAATGCGCCCCAGGAACGTCAGGCCTTTATGGTGCAGGACAGCAATGCTCGCCATGTCCTGACCCATGGCGAGCTGGCAGTGCCGCAAGGCGTTGCTCGTATTGATCTGGACAGCCTTGATCTGGCTCATGAGCACGGTAATAACCCGGAGCTGGCCTGTTCCAGCGAAAGTGCGGCCTACATCATGTACACCTCGGGTTCCACCGGTACGCCAAAAGGTGTGCTGGTCCCGCATCGCGCCATTGCCCGGCTGGTGATCAATAACGGCTATGCCGATTTCAACGTGCATGACCGGGTGGCATTTGCCTCGAACCCGGCGTTTGACGCCAGTACCCTGGACGTTTGGGCGCCGCTGCTCAATGGCGGCAGTGTGGTCGTTGTCGACCAGGATATCTTGCTGTCTCTGCCTGAGTTCCGGGTTCTGTTGCTGGAGCAGTCGGTCAGCGTGCTGTGGATGACTGCCGGTCTGTTTCATCAATATGCCTCGGGCCTCTACGATGCCTTTGCGCAGTTGCGTTACTTGATCGTTGGCGGCGATGTGCTCGATCCATCGATCATTGCTCAGGTCTTGAAGCACGGCGCGCCTCAGCATCTGCTCAATGGCTATGGCCCGACCGAAGCAACGACCTTCTCGGCAACCTATGAAATCAAGACCGTGGGCGAGGGCAGTATTCCGATTGGCAAGCCGTTGGCCAATACCCGGTTGTATGTGTTGGATGCCCGTCAGCAACCGGTGCCGCTGGGTGTTACCGGCGAGCTGTATATCGGCGGCGATGGCGTAGCGCTCGGTTATCTGAACCGTGCAGAGCTGACTGAGCAGGTTTTTGTTGCAGATCCCTTCAGTAATGACCCAGCCGCCCGTCTGTATCGCACTGGCGACCTGGCCTGCTGGCTGCCTGACGGTTCGGTGGAATACCGTGGCCGTAATGACAATCAGGTGAAAGTCCGTGGTTTCCGGATCGAACCGGGCGAGATCGAGGCCAGACTGGCGCGCCATGAGGCCGTAAAAGATGCTGTGGTGCTGGTTCGCGAAGACGTGCCGGGTGACAAGCGTCTGGTGGCGTATTTCACCTCGACCGTTGCCGAAGTCGATCTGGAGGCACTGCGCACCCATCTGCAAAGCCAATTGCCGGACTATATGGTCCCGGCGGCCTATGTTCATCTGGATAGCCTGCCGCTGACCAATAACGGCAAGCTGGACCGCAAGGCATTGCCAGCTCCAGACCAGCAAGCCCTGATCAGCCGAGGCTATGAAGCGCCGCAAGGCGAGACCGAAACCACCCTGGCGCAGATCTGGGCTGAAGTGCTGCAAGTCGAGCGTGTAGGGCGGTTCGATCATTTCTTTGAACTGGGCGGTCATTCGCTGCTGGCGGTCAAGCTGATCGAGAAGATGCGTCAGCAGGGTCTCAGCGCCGATGTACGTGTCTTGTTCAGCCAGCCAACCCTGATGGCACTGGCTGCTGCGGTGGGCAGCGGCACAGAAATCCGTGTGCCAGCCAACCTGATCGAGCCTGGCTGCACGCGGATCACGCCGCAGATGTTGCCGCTGGTGACCATCAGCGAAGAGCAGCTTGAGCAGGTCATCGCTTCCATCCCCGGAGGCGCAGCCAATATTCAGGACATTTACCCGCTTGCACCTTTGCAGGAGGGGATTCTCTATCACCACCTGACCGCCGAACAGGGCGACCCTTACGTGTTGCAGGCGGTCTTCGGTTTTGCTGACAAAGGTCGGCTGGATGCCTTCTCCAGCGCGCTGCAATCGGTGATCGAACGCCACGATATCCTGCGCACTTCGTTGTACTGGGAAGGGCTGGACGAACCGGTGCAGGTGGTCTGGCGTCAGGCGCAACTGGGGCTGGAACAGTTCGAGGCGGACGGTTCATCTCTGGATGTGATGACTCAGTTGCAGGAGCGTTTCGATGCTCGCCAGCACCGCATGGACATTCGCCAGGCACCGCTGATGCGGATTGCCTACGCTCAGGATCCGGCAACGCAACGCTGGGTGGCCTTGCTGCTGTTCCATCACCTGGTCATGGACCATACCGCGCTGGAAGTGGTGAGCCTGGAGATGGAAGCTTACCTGCTGAACGAAACACAGCATCTGGGCGAACCGGTTCCATATCGCAACTATGTTGCTCAGGCACGCCTGGGAGGCAATCGCGAATCAAACGAAGCCTTCTTCCGGGAGATGCTGGGCGATATCGATGAGCCGACGCTGCCGTTCGGTCTGCATGAAGTGCAGGGCGAAGGCCGTGGTATCGAGGAGCATCGAACAGCGCTGGATCTGGAGTTGAGCAAGCGACTGCGAGCGCAGGCCCGTCAGCTCGGGGTCAGCGTGGCATCACTGCATCACCTGGCCTGGGGGCAGGTGCTCAGTGCAGCCAGTGGTCGTGACGATGTGGTATTCGGCACCGTACTCATGGGCCGCCTGAATGGTGGTGAAGGCGCCGACCGTGCCCTTGGGATGTTTATCAATACCTTGCCGTTGCGCCTGCAACTGGGTGTTGGCGAGGTAAGAGCCGGTGTTCGGGAAACCCACGCTCGCCTCAGCGCCTTGCTGGCCCACGAACATGCGCCGTTGGCTTTGGCTCAGCGTTGCAGCGGCGTGCCGGCTTCGACGCCATTGTTCAGTGCATTGCTTAACTATCGCTACAGCGCGGCACCGGGCGAGCACAGTCTGTCGCCCGCCTGGAACGGTATCGAATCGCTGAAGGGCGAGGAACGCACCAACTATCCATTGACCTTGTCCGTGGATGATCAGGGTGAAGGCTTTGAGCTGAATGTGCTGGTGCAGAACGGCATTGGGGCTGCTCGTATAGCGGCTTATATGAGCACCGCATTGAACCAACTGGTGGATGCGCTGGAAAACACTCCATCTGCGCCGCTTTATTCGGTTGCAGTATTGCCTGCCGAAGAGCTGACGCAATTGCTGCATGGCTTTAACGATACGGCGGCTGATTACCCGCTTGATCAGACGGTTCATGGTCTGTTCGAGGCTCAGGTTGAGCGTACGCCGGATGCGGTTGCGCTGGTATTTGGCGACGAGCGTTTGAGTTATACCGAACTGAACCAGCGTGCCAACCGTCTGGCCCATCATCTGCGCAGCCAGGGCGTGGTGCCGGATTCCCGGGTCGGAATTTGTGTCGAGCGCGGTATCGAGATGGTGGTGGGCTTGCTGGCCATCCTGAAGGCTGGCGGCGGTTATGTGCCGCTTGACCCGGCTTATCCGGTGGAACGACTTGCCTACATGCTCCAGGACAGCGCGCCTGCGGCCGTACTGGCACAGACCGCGACGCTGGATCTGCTGTCGGTGCCTGTTATCAACCTTGATCAGCCCGATTGGCAGGACAAATCCGTCTCCAATCCGGTGATTGAAGGCCTGACGCCAGCTCATCTGGTGTATGTGATCTACACCTCGGGTTCTACCGGTTTACCGAAAGGTGTGATGATCGAGCACCGCAATACGGTCAACTTCCTGACCTGGGCTCAGCAGGCGTTTGAGCCGGAAGTTCTGGCCAGGACCCTGTTCTCGACCTCGCTGAACTTCGACCTTGCGGTTTATGAGTGTTTTGCACCGCTGATCTCTGGCGGCAGCATTGAAGTGGTCAAGAACGTGCTGGCTCTGCAGGAAGGCGAACATGACATCACGTTGATCAACACTGTGCCTTCGGCGCTGAAAGCGCTGCTGGAATCGGGTGGCTTGGGGCAGGGCGTGCATACCGTTAACGTAGCTGGTGAAGCGCTCAAGGGGGCTCTGGTTGAAAGGTTATTCGTTGAAACCAGCGTCAAGCGTCTGTGCAACCTCTATGGCCCGTCGGAAACCACCACCTATTCAAGCTGGGTGGCCATGGATCGCGAAGACGGTTTTGCGCCTCATATCGGCAAGCCCGTCGCGAATACTCAGTTCTACCTGTTGGACGAACATCGCCAGCCGGTGCCGCTGGGCGTGCCGGGTGAAATGTATATTGGCGGTGCCGGTGTAGCTCGTGGCTACCTGAATCGCGATGACCTCACAGCCGAACGCTTCCTTGAAGATCCATTCAACGTCGGAGCGCGGATGTACCGCACTGGCGATCTGGGTCGCTGGCTGGCAGATGGCAATATCGAATACCTGGGCCGTAACGACGATCAGGTGAAGATTCGCGGTTTCCGTATCGAACTGGGCGAGATCGAAGCCAAGCTGGCCCGCCATGAGAGCGTGAAGGAAGCCATGGTGATGGCCCGTGAAGATGTGCCGGGCGATAAACGCCTGGTGGCGTATTTCACTTCAACGGACCAGCCAGCCGATCTGGAAACCTTGCGCACCCATCTGCAAAGCCAGTTGCCGGAATACATGGTCCCGGCAGCCTATGTCCATCTTGAAAAACTACCGCTGACGCCAAACGGCAAGCTGGACCGCAAGGCGCTCCCCGCGCCAGACCAGCAAGCCCTGATCAGCCGAGGCTACGAAGCGCCATTGGGCGAAACCGAAACCACTCTGGCGAAAATCTGGGCCGAAGTGCTGCAAGTCGAGCAGGTGGGTCGTCACGACCATTTCTTTGAGCTAGGTGGTCACTCGCTATTGGCAGTGAAGCTGATCGAGAAGATGCGTCAGCAAGGCCTGAGCGCCGACGTTCGCGTCCTGTTCAGCCAGCCAACCCTGATGGCGCTGGCCGCCGCAGTGGGTAGCGGTACTGAAATCCGCGTACCGGCCAATCTCATCGAGCCGGGTTGCACGAAAATCACCCCGCAAATGCTGCCATTGCTGGAAATCAGCGAAGATTCTCTGGAACGTGTTCTGGCGGCGATACCGGGTGGCGCAGCCAATGTGCAGGATATCTACCCGCTGGCCCCGCTTCAGGAAGGGATTCTCTATCACTACCTGACCGCCGAAGCTGGCGACCCCTATGTGCTGCAATCGCAGTACGCCTTTGATAGCCGTGAACGGCTGGATGCCTTTATTCAGGCACTGCAATCGGTCATCAATCGCCACGATATCCTGCGCACCGCTGTTCATTGGACAGGTCTCGATGAGCCAGTGCAGGTGGTCTGCCGCAATGTCGTGTTGCAACCTCAGTGGGTCGCGCTTGACCCGGCGGATGGCCCGGTCGCCACGCAACTGTCAGCGCGTTTCGATGCCCGTCACTATCGTCTTGACCTGACCCGTGCGCCGCTGCTGCACCTGGCTTGCGCCGAGGACAAGGAGCAGAACCGCTGGGTTGCCACGTTGCTGTTCCATCACCTGGCGCTGGACCATACCGCACTGGAAGTGATGCAGCTTGAAATGCAGGCTTTCCTGCTGGGCACGGCCGATCAACTGGGTGCGGCGATGCCGTATCGCAACTATGTGGCGCAGACGCGCCTGGGCCAGAGCACTGCCCGCCATGAGCAGTTCTTCCATGAGATGCTGGGCGATATCAGCGAGCCAACCCTGCCATTCGGTGTACATGATGTGCAGGGCGACGGGCGAGATATCGAAGAAGTCCATCATCCTGTCGATCTGCAACTGTCGATTCGCTTGCGTCATCAGGCGCGGCAACTGGGTGTCAGTGCGGCCAGCCTGGTGCATCTGGCCTGGGCGCTGGTACTGGGCAAGGTCTCGGCTACCGACGATGTGGTGTTCGGTACGGTGCTGATGGGCCGGATGCAGGGCGGCGAGGGCTCCGACCGGGCCTTGGGTATTTTCATCAATACCTTGCCGCTACGGGTATCACTCGACCGACATGCCGTTCGCCAAAGCGTACGCGAAACCCACCAGCGGCTGACCGCCTTGCTGGCTCACGAGCACGCTTCCCTGGCACTCGCCCAGCGTTGCAGCGGTGTTGCGGCCCCGACGCCGCTGTTCAGCGCCTTGCTCAACTACCGACACAGCACGCCTGTAGACAACGGGGAAAACCTGCACGCCTGGGAAGGCATGCAGACTCTGGGCGGCGACGAGCGCACCAACTACCCGTTGACCCTGAACGTCGATGATTTCGGTGACGGCTTCAAACTCACCGCACTGGCGGTGGCATCCATCGGTGCCCGGCGCATCTGTGACTATGTTCAGGTTGCGCTGGAACAATTGATCGAGGCACTGGAGCAGGCCCCGCAAACGCCGTTGAACAATCTGTCGATCCTCCCGCGCAGCGAGCGTGAGCAATTGCTGCATGAGTGGAACGCCAGCGACTCGACCTTTGCCGACGACCATCTGATTCATCGGGCCTTTGAGGCCTGGGCAGTGGCGAATCCTTCGGCTCCGGCGATTCGTTTCGAGGCTCGTCGCCTGACCTATGGCGAACTCAATGCCCGTGCCAACCAGGTTGCCCATCGCCTGATCGAGCAGGGCATCGGCCCGGATGACCGGGTGGCGATCTGTGTCGAGCGTGGCCCGGAAATGATCGTCGGCTTGCTGGGTATCCTCAAGGCCGGGGCAGGCTATGTGCCGCTGGACCCGGCCTATCCGGCGGAACGTCTGGCGTATTTGCTCAAGGACAGCGCGCCGGTGGCAGTGCTGGTCCAGCGTTCGACGGCCAAGGTCTTGGCGCAGCTCAGCACCCCGGTCATTTGCCTGGATGACGGCAGCCTGCAAGGCATGGGGCTGAAGAACCCGCAGGTTGCCGAAGTAACCTCTTCGCACCTGGCCTATGTGATCTACACCTCGGGTTCCACCGGTTTACCGAAGGGCGTGCAGGTTGAGCATCGCAACGTGGCAAGGCTGTTCTCGGCCACTCAGACGTGGTTCGAGTTTGGTCCGACCGATACCTGGGCACTGTTCCACTCGTTTGCCTTCGACTTCTCGGTCTGGGAAATCTGGGGTGCGCTGCTGCATGGCGGTGAGTTGCTGATCGTTCCGCAACTGGTCAGCCGTTCCCCGCAGGAATGCTATGCCTTGATCTGTGAGGCTGGCGTCACGGTGCTCAACCAGACGCCAAGTGCCTTCCGCCAGTTGATTGCTGCCCAGGGTGAAAGTCATCAGGCCCACTCATTGCGTCAGGTGATCTTTGGTGGCGAAGCGCTGGAAACCGGGATTCTCAAGCCTTGGTACGCAAGGCCGGTGAACGCCGGTACTCAGTTAGTAAACATGTATGGCATCACAGAAACCACGGTACACGTAACGTATCGAGCCTTGCAGGCTGCGGATGCTCTGAAGGCAGGCGTCAGCCCGATTGGTATACGAATCCCTGACTTGCAGACCTATGTGCTGGATGCCAATCGTGAGCCAGTGCCGGTCGGTGTTGTGGGTGAGCTATATGTGGGTGGCGCCGGTGTGGCGAGGGGTTACCTGAACCGCCCTGAACTGAATGAAGAGCGGTTTATAGCCGATCCTTTCAGCTCGACCAAGAATGCTCGCCTGTATCGCACTGGCGACCTTGCCCGCTGGACCGCCGAGGGCAGCCTGGATTATCTGGGCCGTAACGACGATCAGGTGAAGATTCGTGGTTTCCGTATCGAGCTGGGTGAAGTCGAGGCGCAGCTTGCGGCCTGCAATGGTGTTCGCGAAGCGGTGGTTATCGCTCGGGAAGACATTCCAGGTGATAAGCGTTTGGTCGCTTATGTGATTCCTGGAGAGGGCGCGACGCCGTCCGCCGCAGAGTTGCGTGACCAACTGTTGCAAACCCTGGCCGAGCATATGCTGCCAAGCGCCTTTGTGACGCTTGAGTCGCTGCCTCTGACCACCAACGGCAAGCTGGATCGCAAGGCCTTGCCAGCGCCGGATCAATCGGCACTGGCAAGCCGTGCCTATGAAGCGCCGCAAGGCAAAGTCGAAATCGCGATTGCCGAACTCTGGCAGGAACTGCTGGATGTTGAGCAGGTGGGGCGTCAGGACCACTTCTTCGAGTTGGGCGGGCATTCGCTGCTGGCAGTGAAGCTGATCGAGCGTATGCGTCAGCAGAACCTCAGCGCCGATGTTCGCGTGCTGTTTGGCCAGCCAACCCTTGAGGCCTTGGCCGCAGCAGTCGGAGGGCAGACGGAAATTCTGGTGCCGGCCAACCGGATTGCCAAAGGTTGTGAGCGGATTACGCCACAGATGCTGCCATTGGTGAGCTTGAGTCAGGAGCAGATCGATGGAGTGGTTGCCAGTGTGCCGGGCGGCGTTGCCAATATTCAGGACATTTACGCACTGGCGCCGTTGCAGGAGGGGATTGTCTATCACCACCTGAGTTCCACCGAGGGCGATCCGTACCTGCAATATGTGCTGTTCGGTTTCGATCAGTTGTCTCGCATCGAAGCTTTCGCCCAGGCTTTGCAGGCTGTTATCGCCCGTCACGACATTCTGCGTACCGGCGTGCTCTGGGAAGGTTTGAACGAGCCGCTGCAAGTGGTCTGGCGTGAGGCGAAACTGGGTGTCGAGGCTGTGAGCCTGAATCCGGCAGAGGGTGATATCGCGGCCCAGTTGCATGCCCGTTTCGACCCGCGTCACTGCCGCCTGGATATTCGTCAGGCACCGCTGATGCGAATTGCCTACGCCCAGGACCCGCTTAACGAGCGTTGGGTTGCCATTCTGTTGTTCCATCACCTGATCGATGATGCGACTTCGTTGGCAGTGCTGTCCCGTGAGATCGAAGCTTGCATGCAGGGCCGTGAACATACGCTGGCAGCCTCGGTGCCTTATCGCAATTACGTGGCTCAGGCCCGTCTGGGTGTCAGTCGTGAAGCCCACGAAGCGTTTTTCGCGAACATGCTGGGTGATATCGATGAGCCAACGCTGCCTTTCGATCTGCATGATGTGCAGGGCGATGGCAGCGGTATCGAAGAATCCCGTCAGCAGGTGGATGCCGACCTGACCCGGCGCTTGCGCCATCAGGCCCGGAGCCTGGGTGTGAGCATGGCCAGCCTCTACCACCTGGCCTGGGCACAGGTGCTGGCACGGATCACTGGCAAGGAAGAGGTGGTGTTCGGCACGGTGCTGATGGGACGGATGCAGGGCGGCGAGGGTGCTGACCGGGCGCTCGGTATGTTTATCAATACCTTGCCGCTGCGGGTGAGTATCGGCGATGTCGATGCCCGCGAAGCGGTCAAGGCCACCCACAAACGCTTGAGCGGCCTGCTTGCCCATGAGCATGCCTCACTGACCCTGGCCCAGCGTTGCAGTGCTGTAAAAGCACCGTTGCCACTGTTCAGTTCCTTGCTCAATTACCGGCACCTCGGTGCCTCCAGATCCAATGAAGGCCTGGAGTCCTGGGATGGCATCCAGTTGCTCAAGGGCGAAGAGCGCACCAACTATCCATTGACCCTGTCGGTGGACGACGAAGGTCTGGGCTTTGCGTTCTCGATCATGACCCCGGCCAATATCGGTGCCAGCCGCGTCTGCGGTTATGTGCAGCAGGCGCTGCTGGGGCTGGCCGATGCGCTGGAGCAGGTGCCTGCAACACGGATGCGCCATGTATCGATCCTGCCTGATCAGGAACGGGACAAGGTGATCTCGGGCTTTAACGCAACCGGGATGGCGTATCCGCTTGATCAGACCATTCATGGCCTGTTCGAGGCTCAGGTCGAGCGTACGCCGCAGGCGATTGCGCTGGTGTCTGGCGATCAGCGTCTGAGCTATGTCGAACTGAATCAGCGTGCCAACCGACTGGCCCATCACCTGCGCAGTCAGGGCGTTGTGCCCGATTCGCGGGTGGCGATCTGCGTCGAACGCGGTATCGATATGGTGGTCGGGCTGCTGGCGATTCTCAAGGCGGGCGGCGGTTATGTGCCGCTGGACCCGGCTTATCCGCTGGAACGACTTGCCTATATGTTGCAGGACAGTGCGCCTGCTGCGGTACTGGCACAGACTGCGACTCTGGGCTTGTTGTCGGCCGCTGATGTGGCTGTGGTCAATCTGGATCAGATCACCTGGCAGAACCAGTCGGCTTCCAATCCGGTTATCGAGGGCCTGACGCCAGCTCATCTGGCCTACGTGATCTATACCTCGGGCTCAACCGGTTTGCCGAAGGGGGTAATGATCGAGCATCGCAATACGGTCAACTTCCTGACCTGGGCGCAGCAGGCGTTTGAGCCAGAAGTTCTGGCCAAAACCCTGTTCTCGACCTCGCTGAACTTCGACCTTGCGGTTTACGAGTGCTTTGCGCCGCTGGCTTCTGGCGGCAGCATTGAAGTGGTCAAGAACGTGCTGGCCCTGCAAGAGGGCGAACATGACGTCACCTTGATCAATACCGTGCCTTCGGCCCTGAAAGCGTTGCTGGAATCGGGTGGCCTTCAAAAGGGCGTGCATACCGTTAACGTAGCGGGTGAAGCGCTCAAGGGGGCTCTGGTTGAAAGGTTATTCGCTGAAACCAGCGTCAAGCGTCTGTGCAACCTCTATGGCCCCTCGGAAACCACCACCTATTCAAGCTGGGTGGCCATGGACCGTGAAGACGGTTTTGCACCCCATATCGGCAAGCCAGTCGCGAATACTCAGTTCTATCTGCTGGATGAGCATCGCCAGCCGGTGCCGCTGGGTGTGACGGGTGAAATCTATATCGGCGGTGCGGGCGTGGCTCGTGGTTACCTGAACCGCGATGACCTCACAGTCGAGCGCTTCCTTGAAGATCCATTCAACGCTGGCGCCCGCATGTATCGCACTGGCGACCTGGGTCGTTGGCTGGCAGATGGCAATATCGAATACCTGGGCCGTAACGACGATCAGGTCAAGATTCGTGGTTTCCGGATTGAGCTGGGCGAGATCGAAGCCAGGCTGGCTCGCCATGAGAGTGTGAAAGAAGCGGTGGTCATGGCCCGTGAAGACGTGCCGGGGGACAAGCGTCTGGTGGCGTATTTCACCTCGACCATTGCCGAAGTCGATCTGGAAACCTTGCGCACTCATCTGCAAGGCCAGTTGCCGGAATACATGGTCCCGGCGGCTTATGTCCATCTTGAAAAACTGCCACTGACGCCAAACGGCAAGCTGGACCGCAAGGCATTGCCTGCGCCAGACCAGCAAGCCCTGATCAGCCGAGGCTATGAAGCGCCGCAAGGCGAAACCGAAATCATCCTGGCGCAGATCTGGGCCGATGTGCTCAAGGTCGAGCGTGTAGGGCGTCATGACCATTTCTTTGAACTGGGCGGTCACTCGTTGCTGGCGGTCAGCCTGATGGAAAGGGTACGTCAGGCAGGCATTGAAGCCGACGTCAAAACCCTGTTTGAACAACCTACCCTCGCGAAATACGCCGCTGCGACGGAAAAAACGGAGATTTTCCTGTGAATTTGATTGATCTGCTGGCAACACTGGAAGAAAAAGGCGTCGAGCTTTCCGTCACGGGTGATCAACTGGCGGTACGCGGCCGCAAGCAATCGATTGCTGAGCCCGCCACCCTGGCATTGCTGCGTGAACACAAGGCAATGCTGATCGAGTCGATCAAGAGCGGCACTTATGCCAGCACCCTGGCGAGCCTGCAAAGCGTGCCCGCCAACGGTATTGTTCCGGGCTGCGAGCGCATCACGCCGGATATGCTGCCGTTGCTGGTCCTGGAGCAGGCGGCCATCGACAGGATCGTGGCCGGCATTCCCGGAGGCACGGCCAATGTTCAGGATATCTACCCGCTGGCGCCGTTGCAGGAAGGGGTTCTCTACCATCACCTGACTGCCGAACGCGGCGACCCTTACGTGTTGCAGGCCGAATTCACCATGGCCAGCCGCGAGCGACTGAATGATTTCGTCGATGCCTTGCAGAGCGTGATCGACCGGCATGACATCTTGCGCACGTCCCTTGCGTGGGAAGGTCTGGAAGAGCCCTTGCAAGTGGTCTGGCGTGAAGCGCAACTGGGTGTCAGGGACATTACCCACGAACTGGGCGAGGGTGAAGTGCTGCCACAGCTCAAGGCACGCTTTGATCCTCGCCACTATCGTCTGGATATCGGGCAGGCGCCGCTATTGCTGTTGGTGGTCAGCGAAGACAAGGCCAATCAGCGCTGGCTGGGCATGCTGCTGTTTCATCACCTGGCCATCGACCATGCGGCACTGGAGATCGTGCAGCGTGAAATGCAGGCATTTTTGACCGGTCAGTCTAAAACCCTCGAAGCCCCTGTGCCTTATCGCAACTATGTGGCGCAGACCCGCCAGCCCGGAAAACGTCAGGGCCACGAAGCGTTTTTCAGCGAGATGCTGGGGGATATGGATGAGCCCACCTTGCCGTTCGGCCAGCAGGATGTACTGGGCGACGGAAATGGAGTCGAAGAGGCGCATTTGACACTGTCTGCCGAACTTGGGCAGCGCCTGCGCGCCCAGACTCGGCAACTGGGCGTCAGCGCGACCAGCCTCTGCCATCTGGCCTGGGCCCGGGTGCTGAGTGTGGTGTCGGGGCGCGACGATGTGGTGTTCGGCACCGTGATGCTGGGCCGTATGCAGGCAACGCAGGCTGCCGGGCAATCCTTGGGCATGTTCATCAACACCTTGCCGCTGCGTGTGCGTATCGGCGGGCAGAGTGCGCGTGACGGGGTCTCGAACACCCACGCCACGCTAACTCAACTGCTGGGTCACGAGCATGCGTCCCTGGCTCTGGCCCAACGTTGCAGCGGCGTTATCGCCCCGACACCGCTATTTAGCGCCTTGTTGAACTACCGGCACAGCACCGACGCCGGGCAACAGCTGGATGCGCAGACACTGGCCGCCTGGCAAGGCATTGAAACCCTGAGTGCGGAAGAGCGGACCAACTACCCGCTGATTCTGTCCGTGGATGACTTTGGCGAGCACTTTGCGCTCAACGTGCAGGCTTCTGTGCAGATCGGTGCGCAACGTGTTGCAGGTTATATGTCAGCCGCTCTGACAAATCTGGTCAGCGCTCTGGAGGCCGGGGGTAAAACAGAGCTGACGGATATTTCGGTATTGCCGCAAGCCGAGCGTGAGCAACTGCTGCATGGCTTCAACGACAGTGCCGTTGACTATCCACGCGACAGCTCCGTCCAGGCCTTGTTTGAAAGGCAAGTGGCCGAACGGCCTGAAGCGGTTGCGGCAGTCCATGGCAAACAGGCGCTGACCTATGCCGACCTCAATGTCCGGGCCAATCGCCTGGCACACCATCTGATTGGCCAGGGCGTGATTGCAGGCGATGCGGTTGCGATTCTGCTGCCGCGCTCGCTGGATCTGCTGGTAGCGCAACTGGCAATCATCAAGTGCGCAGCCATTTATGTGCCGTTGGATATCAATGCACCGCAGGAACGTCAGGCCTTTATGGTGCAGGACAGCAATGCTCGCCATGTGCTGACCCATGGAGAGCTGGCAGTGCCGCAAGGCGTTGCTCGCATTGATCTGGACAGCCTTGATCTGGCTCAGCAGCCCGATAACAACCCGGAACTGGCCTGCTCCAGCGAAAGTGCCGCCTACATCATGTACACCTCGGGTTCCACCGGAACGCCAAAAGGTGTGCTGGTCCCGCATCGCGCCATTGCCCGGCTGGTGATCAATAACGGCTATGCCGATTTCAACGCGCATGACCGGGTGGCGTTTGCCTCGAACCCGGCGTTTGACGCCAGTACCCTGGATGTCTGGGCACCGTTGCTCAATGGCGGCAGTGTTGTGGTTGTCGATCAGGATGTACTGCTGTCGCTGCCTGAGTTCCGGGCTCTGTTGCTGGAACAGTCGGTTAGCGTTTTGTGGATGACAGCCGGTCTGTTTCATCAATACGCCTCGGGCCTCTACGATGCCTTTGCCCAGTTGCGTTACTTGATTGTCGGCGGCGATGTGCTCGATCCTTCGATCATTGCTCAGGTCTTGAAGCACGGCGCGCCTCAGCATCTGCTCAATGGCTATGGCCCGACCGAAGCAACGACCTTCTCGGCAACCCATGAAATCAAGGCCGTGGGCGAGGGCAGTATTCCGATTGGCAAGCCGCTGGCCAATACCCGGTTGTACGTACTGGATGCCCGTCAGCAGCCGGTTCCGCTAGGCGTGACTGGCGAGCTGTATATCGGCGGCGATGGTGTAGCACTCGGTTACCTGAATCGCGCAGACCTTACCGAGCAGGTTTTTGTTACCGATCCCTTCAGCAATGACCCAGCCGCCCGCCTGTATCGCACTGGCGACCTGGCCTGCTGGCTGTCTGACGGTTCGGTGGAATACCGTGGCCGTAATGACAATCAGGTCAAGATCCGTGGTTTCCGCATCGAACCGGGCGAGATCGAGGCCAGACTGGCGCGCCATGAGGCCGTAAAAGATGCGGTGGTTCTGGTTCGCGAGGACATGCCGGGTGACAAGCGTCTGGTGGCGTATTTCACCTCGACCGTTGCCGAAGTCGATCTGGAGGCACTGCGCACCCATCTGCAAAGCCAATTGCCGGACTATATGGTCCCGGCAGCCTATGTTCATCTGGATAGCCTGCCGCTGACCAATAACGGCAAGCTGGACCGCAAGGCGCTTCCGGCCCCAGACCAGCAAGCCCTGATCAGCCGTGGCTACGAAGCCCCTCAAGGCGAAACCGAAACCACCCTGGCGCAGATCTGGGCTGAAGTGCTGCAAGTCGAGCGTGTAGGGCGGTTCGATCATTTCTTTGAACTGGGCGGTCATTCGCTGCTGGCGGTCAAGCTGATCGAAAAAATGCGTCAGCAAGGGCTCAGCGCTGATGTTCGGGTCCTGTTTGGCCAGCCAACCTTGATGGCACTGGCTGCTGCGGTGGGCAGCGGTACGGAAATCCGTGTGCCGACCAACCTGATCGAGCCGGGCTGCACGCGGATCACGCCGGATATGCTGCCTCTGGTCGAACTGGACCAGAACACCCTTGATCTTGTCGTGGCAACGGTGCCCGGCGGTGCTGCCAATGTGCAGGATATCTATCCGCTGGCACCGCTTCAGCAAGGCATTCTTTACCATCACATCAGCGCCGAACAGGGCGACCCCTATGTGTTGCAGGCAACCTTCTCGGTCAAGAGCCGGGAGCGTCTCGATGCCTTTGCCGATGCGTTGCGTCATGTCATCCGGCGCCACGACATTCTGCGTACTGCCGTGGTCTGGCAAGGGCTGAGCGAGCCGCTGCAAGTGGTCTGGCGTGAGGCTGAGCTGGTCGTGGAGTTCCTTAAACCGGACCCTCGCAATGGCGCTATTGGCGAGCAACTGAGCGAACGTTTCGCCAGCAGCCACTATCGTCTCGATCTGGCCGAGGCTCCCTTGATCCGTCTGGCCTGTGCCCGTGACGGCGACGGCTGGGTCATGCTGCTGATCTTCCATCACCTGGCGCTGGACCATACCGCACTGGATGTGGTGCGTGAGGAAATGCAGGCCTTCATGCTGGGCGAAGCCGATGCGTTGCCCGCTGCCGTGCCATACCGCAACTATGTGGCTCAAGCCCGCCTGGGGATGGGGCAGCAGGAGCACGAAGCCTTTTTCCGCGACATGCTGGGCGATGTCGATGAGCCTACGCTGGCTTACGGCCAGGCCTCGTTGCCTGATGACGGCGGCCATATCGAAGAAGCCCGTGTGCAACTGGATATCGAACTGTGTCGCCGGATTCGTGTGCAGGCTCGCCAGCTTGGCGTCAGTGCCGCCAGCCTGATGCATCTGGTCTGGGCACTGGTGGCCGGCAAGGCCAGCGGCCGTACTCAGGCGGTGTTCGGCACGGTGCTTATGGGCCGCATGCAGGGCGGCGACGGTGCCGACCGTGCCTTGGGCATGTTCATCAACACGCTGCCGCTGCGGGTGGATATCGATGGGCGTAGCGTGGTCGAGGGTGTGAAATCCACCCATGCACGCCTCAGCGCACTGCTTGGCCACGAACATGCTTCGCTGGCGCTCGCGCAACGCAGCAGTGCCGTGGCGGCGCCTTCGCCACTGTTCAACTCATTGCTCAATTATCGCCATAGCGCAGCCGACGTTACTTCCAGACAGGCGTTGTCGGCCTGGGACGGTATCGAAAGCCTGAGCAACGAAGAGCGCACCAACTATCCACTGGCCATTTCCGTGGATGACCTGGGTGAAAGCTTTACCGTCAGCGTGCTGGCGATGCAGGAAATCGGTGCCCGGCGCGTCTGCGACACCTTTGCCTACACGTTGCAGCAACTGGTCGCGGCCCTTGATGAGCGCCCGCATACTTCGCTGTATGACGTGTCGGTCATTGCACCCCTGGAGCGTCAGCGCCTGCTTGAAGAGTTCAACGCCACCACCACGGATTATCCAAGGGACCAGACATTACAGCCCCTGTTCGAAGCGCAGGTTGCCGAGCGACCTGAAGCCGTTGCCGCCGTCCACGGCGAACAGACACTGACCTACGCCGAACTCAATCGCCGAGCCAACCGTCTGGCCCATTACCTGAAAGGGCTCGGGGTTAACGCGGGCGATGCAGTGGCGATCTTGCTGCCGCGTTCGCTGGACCTGCTGGTTGCGCAACTGGCAATCACCAAATGTGCCGCCCTCTACGTGCCGCTGGACGTCAATGCACCGCTGGACCGTCAGGCCTTCATGGTCCGGGACAGCGGTGCCCGGCAGTTGCTGACCCATCATGGTCGTGAGATTCCAGACGGCGCCGAGCGCCTGGATCTGGATCGACTCGATGTAAGCAACCAGCCGGATCATGATCCCCAGAACAGCTGCACGGCGGAGTCAGCGGCTTACATCATGTACACCTCGGGCTCTACCGGTACGCCCAAAGGGGTGATCGTCGCGCACCGTGGCATTGTAAAACTGGTGCGCAATAACGGTTTTGCCGATTTCAACCACAAAGACCGCCTGGCATTTGCGTCGAACCCGGCGTTTGACGCCAGCACCCTGGAAGTCTGGGCTGCGTTGCTCAATGGCGGACAAGTGGTGGTGATCGATCATGAACTGCTGCTGGACCCGCCGCGTCTGGCCGAAGAGCTGGTGGCGAAGGCCGTGACATCGCTGTTTGTGACCACGGCAGTGTTTAATCAGTACGTGAGCCTGATCGGCAAAACCCTGGCCGGCCTGCGTATTCTGATGTGTGGCGGTGAGCGTGCCGACCCGCAAGTGTTCCGGGACTTGCTGGCCATTGCTCCGGACCTGCGTTTGATCCACTGCTATGGCCCGACGGAAACCACTACTTACGCGACAACCCTGCACGTGACCGATGTGCCGCTGGAAATGAGCAATGTGCCCATCGGCAAACCGCTGGCCAATACTCAGGTGTATGTGCTGGATGCCCGTCAGCAGCCGGTTCCGATCGGGGTCGCCGGGGAAATCTGCATTGGCGGCGACGGTGTTGCACGGGGTTATCTGAATCGTCCCGAACTGAATGCCCAGTCGTTTATCGCTGACCCGTTCAGCCGCGTCGAGGGCGCGCGTCTCTATCGCTCCGGCGACCGTGGTTGCTGGCGTGCGGATGGCAGCCTTGAGCACCTTGGCCGCGGTGACGGCCAAGTGAAACTGCGCGGTTTTCGTATCGAGCCGGGTGAGATCGATGCGCGTCTGAAAGCCTGCCCGGGCGTTCATCAGGCATCGGTCGTGATACGCGAAGACGTGCCGGGGCAAAAGCAACTGGTGGCGTATTACACCGCCGAATCAGCCAGTTCGCAGCTGACTGCTCAGAGTGTCCAGGCCTGGTTGCGTGAGGCTCTGCCGGAATACATGGTGCCTTCTGCCTTTGTATGTCTTGAGCACTGGCCCTTGAACAACAACGGCAAGCTTGACCAGAAGGCGCTGCCTGTCCCTGACGCGCAGGCACTGACCAGCAGTGTCTACGAGGCGCCAGAGGGTGAGGTCGAAACCCTGCTGGCCCACATCTGGTCACAGGTGCTGAAGGTGGAGCGCGTAGGGCGCTTCGATAACTTCTTTACCTTGGGCGGCCATTCGCTGCTGGCGGTGACGCTGATCGAGCGCATGCGCCAGGAAGGTCTGCGCGCCGATATCAAGGTTCTGTTCAACCAGCCTACGCTGGCGGCACTGGCTGCTTCGCTGACGACGGAACAGGATATTCAGGTACCCGCCAACCTGATCCCGGCTGACTGCCAGCGTATCGAACCCTGGATGCTGCCTATGGCCAGTCTTGAGCAGACGGCCATCGACGATATCGTCGCTGCCGTGCCGGGCGGTGTGGCCAATGTGCAGGACATCTATGCGCTTGCGCCGTTGCAGGAAGGCATCCTGTATCACCATGTCGCTTCCCGCCAGGGCGACCCGTTCATCCTGCAGTCCTTGCTGGCGCTGGACAGTGAAGAGCGTCTGCAAGCGCTTACCCGTGCATTCCAGAAGGTTATCGATCGTCATGACATCCTGCGCACGGCGGTGTTCTGGAAAGGCCTGGAAGCTCCGGTTCAAGTGGTGCTGCGTACGGCAACCCTGACCAGCGAGCGCGTTGAACTGGACCCGGCCGCAGGCGATATCGTCGAGCAGATGCGTGAGCGGTTCGCCGCTCGCAACGTGCGCATGGACATCAGCAAGGCTCCGCTGGTCTGCATGCCTTACGCCTGGGATCCGCTGAATCAGCGCTATGTGGTGGCGTTGATTCTTCATCACCTGATCATGGACCACGTGGCTTTCGAGGTGGTGGTCTCTGAAATTCAGAGCCTGTTGCTGGATGAAACCGCACCATTGCCGGTACCGGTTCCGTATCGCAACTACATCGCTCAGGTACGCCTGGGTGCCGATGAGGCTGCTCATGAGCGTTTCTTCCGCGACATGTTGCAAGCAGTGGAAGAGCCCACCTTGCCGTTTGGCAAGCAGGTGTCGGAAGGTGCCGTGGATGAAGTCCGGCAGAGTGTGAGCGGCGATGTCAGCCGACGCGCTCGCAGCCTTGCCCGTAATCTGGGGGTCAGTGCGGCCAGCCTCTATCACCTGGCGTGGGGCCTGGTAGTGGGCCAGGTTTCGGCGAGTGACGATGTGGTGTTCGGCTCCGTACTGGTGGGCAGGATGCGTGGCGGTGAAGGTGCCGACCGGGCACTGGGCATGTTCATCAACACCTTGCCGATCCGTGTGGAGCTGGGGCAGGAGGCCGTGACTCAGGCAGTCAGGCAGGTGCATGCGCGCCTGACCGGTCTGCTGGAACATGAGCACGCATCCCTGGCACTGGCCCAGCGTTGCAGTGGCGTCGCTGCGCCAACGCCGTTGTTCAGTGCATTGCTCAACTTCCGCCATAGCCCGGCAGATGACTCGGTTCAGGCTCAGACTGCCTGGCAGGGTATTCAGGGCCTTGAAGCCCATGAGCACACGGCTTATCCGTTGACGCTGGCGGTAGACGATACGGGAGAAACTGTTGTTCTGACCGTGCAGGCTACCTCTGGAATCAATGCCGAAAACCTCTGCGATTACATGCAGTCTGCGTTGCAGAAACTGGTAGAGGCGCTTGAGCAGGCACCACTGACAGCCTTGAATAGTCTTTCGATATTGCCGCAGGCCGAACGGAATCGTGTGCTGCACACCTTCAACGCCACACAGCACGACTACCCTCGCGATGAACTGATCCACGGGCTGTTCGAGCAGCAGGTCGAACGTACGCCTGATGCGGCTGCGGTCAGCGACCATAACGGCCGGTCGTTGAGCTACGAGGCGCTTAATCAGCGTGCCAACCAGTTGGCCCATCAACTGATCAAGCAAGGTGTAACACCGGATGCCCGGGTCGCCGTGGCCCTGCGCCGTAGCAACGAGCTGGTGGTCGCGCTTCTGGCAATCCTCAAGGCCGGTGGCGCGTACGTGCCGATAGACCCGGACCTGCCGGACAATCGCCGGGACTATATGCTCGACGACAGCGCACCGGTGGCGATGCTGACCTCAGAGGCATTGCTGGATAACGTCGCACGGGCAGACATTCCCGTGCTGCTGGTTGACGAAGATGTGGACCGCTCCGAGTTTCCGCACACCAATCCAGCCCCGGCATTGCTGGGCCTTGAAGCCACGCACCTGGCTTATGTGCTGTACACCTCAGGCTCCACCGGCAAACCCAAAGGTGTGATGAACGAACACCGGGGCGTGGTCAACCGCCTGCTATGGGCACGGGACGAATATCGGGTCAATGAAACCGACCGAGTGCTTCAAAAGACACCTTTCGGTTTTGACGTATCGGTCTGGGAATTCTTCCTGCCGCTGCTGACCGGCGCTCATCTCTACATGGCGCGCCCTGGCGGCCATCAGGACCCTGGCTATCTGGCACAGGTCATGCGCGAGCAAAACATCACCCTGTTGCACTTCGTCCCCTCGATGCTGGAAGTGTTCCTGGAGCATGGCGACAATCAGGGTTTTACCGCCCTGAGCCGCGTGCTGTGCAGTGGTGAAGCCTTGCCTCGCAGTCTGCAGAAACGTTTCGAGGAGCAACTGGCACCGGTCGAGCTGCATAACCTTTACGGCCCGACCGAAGCCGCCATCGACGTTACGTCCTGGCACTGCCGCCCGAGCGACGAAGGCGACAGCGTGCCCATCGGCCGGCCTATCGCCAATATCCAGATCTACATCCTCGATCCCCATGGCCAGCCAACACCTGTGGGTGTTGCGGGTGAAATCAACATTGGTGGCGTGGGCGTTGCCCGTGGCTACCTGAACCTGCCTGAACTGAGCGCCGAACGCTTTGTGCGTGATCCGCTCTCCAGCGACCCGCATGCTCGCCTGTACAAGACCGGCGACCTGGGCCGCTGGCTGGACAATGGCGCGGTGGAATACATCGGGCGTAACGACTTCCAGGTCAAGATCCGTGGCCAGCGCATCGAGCTGGGCGAGATCGAAGCCAGGCTGGCCCTGCACGAGGCCATCAAGGAAGCTGTGGTGCTGGCTCGCGATGGCGCCACTGGCGACAAGATTCTGGTGGCTTACTTCACCTTGCGCACCGGCTCGACTCTGGAAATCCATGAGCTGCGCAGCCATTTGCAGATTCACCTTCCCGATTACATGGTGCCCACTTCCTTTATCGGGCTGGATGCCTTGCCACTTACGGCCAATGGCAAGCTGGATCGCGGCCGCTTGCCTGCGCCCGAGGCGAACGACGTGATCAGCCGCAGTTTCGAGGCACCTCGGGGCGAAGTGGAAATCACTCTGGCAGAACTCTGGCAAAACCTGCTTAAAGTCCCTCAAGTGGGGCGTGAAGACCACTTCTTCGAGCTGGGTGGTCATTCGTTGCTGGCCATGCGTCTGGTTTCGCAGGTCCGCCAGCAGTGGGGCGTGGAGCTGCAACTGGCCGAGCTGTTTGCCCATCCGCAATTACATGCAGTGGCCGGGCAGATTACCCTCGCGACACGCAGCACCTGGCCGGATATCACACCGGTTTCCCGTGATGAAGAATTGCCGCTCTCGTTCGCTCAGCAGCGCTTGTTGTTCCTGGCAAAGATGGAGGGTGCCAGCGCGGCCTACCATTTGCCGGCCGGTCTGCGCTTGAAAGGCGTACTCGACGTGTCGGCCCTGCAGCGTGCTCTGGACCGGATCGTGGCGCGTCATGAGGCCTTGCGGACGTGTTTCGTACAGCCTGCTGGCAGTGCGGCGTTGCAACGAATCTTGCCAGCACACAGCGGTTTTACGCTGACTCATGTGGACCTTTCGGGGCACGACGAGCCGTCCGTGGCACTGGACGAGTTGACCGCTCAAGAGGCGCAGCAGGCCTTCGATCTGCAACAGGGGCCGCTGATTCGTGGCCAGTTGATTCGACTGGCGACCGAAGAGCATGTGCTGCTGGTAACCATGCACCATATCGTTTCCGATGGCTGGTCCATGGGCGTGCTGACGGCCGAGCTGGGCGCTCTCTACGCGGCCTTTGTGCAAGGCGAGCCGGACCCTCTGCCGCAACTGGCCGTGCAATACGCCGACTATGCCGTCTGGCAGCGTCGCCTGCTGGACAGCGAAGCCTTGCAGGCCCAGACCGACTGGTGGCGCAAGGCACTGGCACAGGCTCCGGCGGTGCTGACGCTGCCGACCGATCAACCACGCCCGGCGTTGCAGGACTATTCGGGTGCTGCGATACCAGTCTGCTTCGACACGCAGTTGACCGCGCAGCTTCAGGACTTGAGCAAGCGCCACGGCACCACGTTGTACATGACCGTGCTGGCCGCCTGGGCGGCCACGCTCGGGCGTTTGTCAGGCCAGGAGCACGTGGTCATCGGCTCGCCGGTTGCCAACCGCATGAACGCAGAGATCGAAGGGCTTATCGGCCTGTTCGTCAACACCCTTGCATTGCCGATCGATTTGTCCGGAAAACCCGACTTTACCGAACTGCTGCGCCGGGTCAGGCAGTTGTCCCTGGAAGCTCAGGCTCGTCAGGCATTGCCATTCGAGCATGTGGTCGAGGTGGTCAAACCGGTGCGTAGCCTGTCACACAGTCCATTGTTCCAGGCCATGTTGTCGTGGCAGAACAACGAGAATGTCGATCTGATGCTGGGCGACCTGACACTGGAGGGCATTGGTGCGCCGAGAAACAGCGCCAAGTTTGACCTGTCCCTGGATCTTGGAGAGATCAATGGCCAGTTGCAGGGCAGTCTGGAGTTCGCCACGGCCTTGTTCTACCCGGAAACCGTCGAGCGCTATCGCGGCTATCTGGAAAGCCTGCTGCGAGCCATGGTGGCCGATGCCGAACAGGCCGTGCACGGTGTTGCGTTGCCAGGGGAGGCAGAGCGTCTGCATCTGGCGCGTTTCAACGACACACACCATTACTATCCACCGGCACAAACCATTCACGGCCTTTTCGAGGCGCAGGTACTGCGTACACCTGATGCTCCTGCGCTGATCCATGGCCATGAGCAACTGAACTATCGGCAGTTGAACGAACGAGCCAATCGTCTGGCCTGGCATTTGCGCGCACATGGCGTCGAGCCAGATGCCAGGGTGGCGATCTGCATGGAGCGCGGCACGGAAATGGTGGTCGGCCTGCTGGCTATCCTCAAGGCGGGTGGCGGTTATGTGCCGCTGGACCCGGCGTATCCCGTCGAGCGTATCGCCTACATGCTGGAGGACAGCGCACCGACAGTGGTGCTGGCTCATGGGTCGACCCTTGGCCTGCTGTCTGCCACGCCTGCACCGGTGATCGATCTGGACAGCAGAACCTGGCTCGGACAACCGCTGGAAAACCCGGATGTTCCCGGGCTGAGCGCTGCCCATCTGGCCTATGTGATTTACACCTCCGGTTCCACCGGCATGCCCAAAGGCGTGATGATCGAGCACCGCAACACGGTCAACTTCCTGAGCTGGGCCAAGCGCGCTTTCGAGCCGGCAGTGCTTGCCAGGACACTGTTCTCCACTTCGTTGAACTTCGACCTGGCGGTCTACGAGTGCTTTGCTCCGTTGACAACCGGTGGTTGCATCGATCTTGTGCAGAATGCGCTTGAATTGCAGCGAAATGAGCGCGATATCACGATGATCAATACCGTGCCTTCGGCGCTCAAGGCGCTGTTGGAATCCAGCGGGCTGGGGCAGGGCGTGCATACGGTCAACGTGGCAGGCGAAGCGCTCAAGCGCAGTCTGGTGGAAAAACTGTTCGAGCTGACTCAGGTCAAGCGTCTGTGCAACCTCTATGGCCCTTCGGAAACCACTACTTACTCAAGCTGGGTCGCCATGAGCCGGGAAGACGGTTTCAGCGCGCATATCGGCAAACCCATCGCCAATACTCAATTCCATGTGCTGGACGAATACCTGAACCCGGTGCCGCTGGGTGTTGCGGGCGAACTCTTCATTGGCGGGGCTGGCGTGGCGCGGGGTTATCTCAACCGTGACGACCTGACCGCCCAGCGTTTCCTCGATGATCCGTTCAGCAGTGTCCCTGGCGCTCGCATGTATCGCACCGGGGATCTGGGCCGCTGGCTGGCAGACGGCAATATCGAGTACCTGGGCCGTAACGACGATCAGGTGAAGATTCGCGGTTTCCGTATCGAGCTTGGGGAAATCGAAGCGCGCCTGGCCCGACACGAAGCTGTGCGGGACGTGGTGGTCGTGGCCCGTGAAGACGAGCCGGGGGATGTGCGGCTGGTAGCGTATTACACGCCGCAGAGCGCGAAAATTCTGGTCGACAGTGGTTTGTTGCGCGCCCACCTGCAGGCGCAATTGCCTGAGTATATGGTCCCCGCAGCTTACGTACGCCTGGATGCCATGCCGCTGACACCCAATGGCAAGCTGGATCGCAAGCTGTTGCCGTTGCCTGACAGCAACGCTTACGTGACTCATCGTTACGAAGCGCCTCAGGGTGAAACCGAAACCTGGCTGGCCATGCTCTGGGCCGAGTTGCTGAAGGTGG
The DNA here is from genome assembly GCF_030580745.1 of Pseudomonas serbiensis. Taxonomy (NCBI): domain Bacteria; kingdom Pseudomonadati; phylum Pseudomonadota; class Gammaproteobacteria; order Pseudomonadales; family Pseudomonadaceae; genus Pseudomonas; species Pseudomonas serbiensis. The sequence goes on along the minus strand of NZ_JAUQOO010000025.1, from coordinate 16,265 downwards.
AGCGAGTGGGGCGTCATGACCATTTCTTCGAGCTGGGCGGGCATTCGCTGTTGGCGGTCAGCCTCATCGAACGCATGCGTCATGAAGGGCTGGAAGCCGACGTTCGTGTGCTGTTCGGGCAGTCGACGCTGGCTGCGGTGGCGGCTTCGGTGGTGCCCCTGCGCACCCTTGAAGTTTCGGCATCCCGGGTACCGACCCAGCAGCGCAAACGCCGCATCTGATCTGTCTCTTTGTTGACCTTTCGGTGTCCCCGTTCAAGGGGACGCCGCTTTCCCAAAGCCCCTGACGTCCTGCATCCCGCCTGTCCCTACATACCGTGACAGACAGTCCAGAACCGATGCTCTAGTTTTTTCCCATCCTAGAAAGGCGGTCTTTCGCCTCTTTCGTGAAGTCGCCTTGTGTTTGCCGCCGACTTTTCCAGAACTCATACAGCGCAGGTTATTCGATGCTCTTCAACGAATTGATGGCTATCATTTCCGGTCACCCGATCCGCCTCCAGCACGAGGAAGGTGACCTTGTCATTCTGGGGGATGACGAGGGTTTCGATGACGCGCTGATGGACAGCATGCGTCTGCACAAGCATGCGCTGATCGATCTGGTGAAGAGAAACGGTGGCGACTGGCTGAGCCCGGCCTTTCGCATTACCCCGGACATGCTGCCCCTGGCCGGACTGAGCCAGGAAGCGATTGACCGGATCGTTGAAACCGTGCAGGGCGGTGCGGCAAACGTACAGGATATCTATCCGCTGGCGCCGTTGCAGGAGGGCATTCTTTACCACCATATCTCGGCCACTCAGGGCGACCCCTATGTCTTGCACACGTTGTTCGGTGCAGAAAGTCTTCAGCGGCTTGAGCACTTTGCCCAGGCCCTGCAAGGCGTCATGGACCGGCACGATATCCTGCGCACTGCCATTGTCTGGGAAGGTCTCGACGAGCCCATGCAGGTGGTCTGGCAAGAAGCCCGGTTAGGCTTTGATGAAGTCGTCCTGGACCCTGCCGATGGCGATATCGCCCGGCAACTGCAAGAGCGCTTCGACACCCGCCATTACCGGATGGATGTTCGACAGGCTCCGCTGATGCGTCTTGTCTGGGCGGCCGACCCACTCAACTCGCGCTGGGTGGCGATGCTGCTGTTTCACCATATGGCCCTCGACCATGCTGCGCTGGAGCTGGTGCAGCATGAAACCCAGGCATTCCTGCTGGGCGTCGAGGACTCGTTGCCCGAAGCGGTTTCCTATCGAAACTATGTGGCTCAGGCACGTCAGGGTGCAGGGCGCGAGGCCCACGAAGCGTTCTTTCGCGACATGCTCGCGGATGTTGAAGAGCCGACCCTGCCATTCGGTTTCACCGATGCCCTGAACCCCGATGTGGTGATCGAAGAAGCCCGGCTGCCGGTGGATGAAGCACTGGGCGCTACTCTGCGAGGTCATGCCCGGCGCCTGGGCGTAAGTGCCGCGAGCCTGGTGCATCTGGCCTGGGCGCAAGTGCTGGGCCGTATATCCGGCCGTGAAGACGTGGTGTTCGGCACCGTACTGATGGGCCGCATGCAAGGCGGCGAGGGTGCCGACCGCGCCTTGGGACTGTTTATCAATACCTTGCCGTTGCGGGTCGAACTGGGTACCCAGAGTGTGGATGCCAGTATCAAGGCCACTCACCAGCGCCTGACCGGTCTGCTGGGGCATGAACATGCATCGTTGGCCCTGGCCCAGCGTTGCAGTGGCGTGGCGGCACCGACACCGCTGTTCGGTTCGCTGCTCAACTATCGCCATGGCAGCGCGGCACAGGCTGTGACGACCCAGGCCCGTGAAGCCTGGCATGGTTTGCAGATACTGGGTGGCGAAGAGCGAAGCAACTACCCGATCACCGTTTCGGTGGACGATCTGGGCGACCGTTTCGTCATCAGCGTTCTGGCCCTGGCACAAATCGGCGCACAGCGGATCGGCGACTATCTGTCGAGCGCATTCGAGCAACTGGCTCAGGCGCTGGAGCAGGACCCTCGGCGTGCCTTGAGCACGCTGGACCTGCTGCCGGCTGCCGAGCGCAATCAGTTGCTCACCGCATTCAACGACACAACGCGCGCTTACCCTCGCGACAGCAGCGTCACGGCGCTGTTCGAGGCCCATGCCAGCCTTCATCCCGAGGCACCGGCGGCTGTGCATGGCGAGCAACAGCTCGGTTATGGCCAGTTGAATGAGCGTGCCAATGTGCTGGCGGAGTATTTGCGCGCAGCGGGCATCCAGCCGGGTGATCGGGTCGCCATGGAGCTGGAGCGCTCATTCGAGCTGCTGATCAGCCAACTGGCGATTCTCAAGTGCGGCGCGGTCTATGTGCCTCTGGACGTCAATGCACCTGCCGAACGTCTGCAATTCATCCTTGAGGACAGCCAGGCCCGTGTATTGCTGAGTGTGAGCAGTCGTGCGCCACTGGCCGGTATTCCGCGTCTGGATCTCGATACCCTGAATCTGGACGCTGAGGCTGAACCCGTACCGCAACAGGCGCTGGTCGGTGGTGCGCCGGCTTACGTCATGTACACCTCTGGCTCCACCGGAACGCCAAAGGGTGTGCTGGTGACACACCGGGCAATCAGTCGCCTGGTCATCGATAACGGTTACGCCGACTTCAATGCCGCAGACCGCGTAGCGTTTGCCTCCAACCCGGCGTTCGACGCCAGTACGCTGGAAGTCTGGGCCGCGCTGCTCAATGGCGGTTGCGTGGTCCTGGTGGATCAGGACGTTCTGTTGTCGAGGGCGCATTTCGCCGGGTTGCTGCTGGAGCAGTCGGTGAGTGTGCTGTGGATGACGGCTGGCCTGTTTCACCAATATGCATCGGGCCTGAGCGATGCATTTGCCCGGTTGCGTTATCTGATCGTCGGCGGCGATGTGCTCGACCCCGTGGTGATTGCCCGGGTCCTGGCAAATGGCGCGCCCCGTCACCTGCTCAATGGTTACGGCCCCACCGAAGCGACCACCTTTTCCACCACCTGGGAGATCGAGCGGGTCGACGGGCCGAGCATTCCCATTGGCCGACCTATCGGCAATAGCCGGGTCTATGTACTGGATGCTTATATGCGCCCCGCGCCGCTGGGTGTGACGGGGGAGCTGTATATCGGCGGTGATGGCGTTGCCAGGGGCTATCTGAACCGTCCCGATCTGACCCTTGAAAAATTCATTCCCGATCCGTTTGGCACAGACACCGACGCCAGGCTTTACCGTACTGGCGACCTGGGTTGCTGGCGGCCTGACGGCAGTATCGAGTACCGAGGGCGTAACGACGATCAAGTGAAGATTCGTGGTTTCCGGATCGAGTTGGGTGAAATATCAGCGCGTCTGAGCACCTGTGCCGGTGTTGCCGACGCCACAGTGCTGGTCCGCGCCGAACAGGACACACCCGGTCAGAAACGTCTGGTGGCCTATGTCATTGCGCAAGCAGGCGTTGAACTCAGTGCCCAGGCCTTGCGTGATGAATTGCTTGGCTCGCTGGCCGAGTACATGGTGCCTGCTGCATTCGTGATGCTTGACGCCTTCCCGCTGACGGCCAACGGCAAACTGGATCGTCGCGCCTTGCCTGAACCGGGTGCTGAAGCCTTCGCCAGCCGCGAGTATGAGGCGCCTCAGGGGCCGGTCGAGGAAACCCTTGCCACGCTCTGGGCGCAGTTACTGAAGGTAGAGCGAGTGGGGCGCTTCGATCATTTCTTCGAACTGGGCGGGCACTCGTTGCTTGCCGTCAGCCTGATCGAGCGCATGCGTCAGGTGGGCCTGCGCGCCGATGTGCGGGTGCTGTTCAGTCAGCCGACCCTGGCGGCACTGGCTGCTGCGGTCGGCGAAAGTCATGAAATCAGTGTTCCGGCCAACGTCATTGGCATCGATAGCCAACGCATCACTCCCGCCATGCTGCCGCTGGCGGATCTGGATCAGACGTCCATCGACCGTATCGTGGGCAGCGTGCCGGGTGGTCTTGCCAATATTCAGGACATCTACGCTCTTGCTCCGTTGCAGGAAGGCATTCTTTATCACCATCTGGCGGCCGAACAGGGTGATCCCTATGTGTTGCAGACGCTGTTTGGCATGGCGGATCGCGGTCGCCTGAGTGATTTCGTTCAGGCGCTGCAAGCCGTTGTCGATCGTCATGACATTCTGCGCACTGCTGTGTTCTGGGAAGGCCTCGACAGCCCGGTGCAAGTGGTCTGCCGTCAGGCACAGTTGAGTGTCGAGGAGGTCAGCCTCGACCCGACGCAAGGCGATATCGCCGAGCAATTGCAGGCGCGCTTCGATCCACGGCATTTCCGTCTCGATCTGGCTCAGCCGCCACTGTTGTGCATCCTGTTTGCCGAAGATACGGCCAATCAGCGGTGCGTCGCCTTGCTGCTGTTCCATCACCTGGCGCTGGACCATACCGCGCTGGAAGTGGTCCAGCATGAGATGCAGGCCTGGCTGCTGGGGCGTCAGCAGGAACTGGGCGAAGCCATCGCCTATCGCAACTATGTAGCTCAGGCCCGTCTGGGCGTCAGTCGTGAAGCTCACGAGTCATTCTTTCGCGGCATGCTGGGTGAGGTCGATGAACCGACGCTGCCTTTCGGCTTGCAGAATGTGCAGGGCGACGGCGGTGGTGTCGAAGAAGCAAAACAGGCACTGGCCGAAGGTCTGGATCAACGCCTGCGGGCCCAGGCTCGTCATCTGGGCGTGAGCCTGGCCAGCCTGGTGCATCTGGCGTGGGGCGTGGTGCTGGGAGCAATCGCCGGCAAGCAGGATGTGGTGTTCGGCACTGTGCTGATGGGCCGCATGCAAGGCGGCGAAGGCACGGATCGCGCCATCGGCCTTTTCATCAACACCCTGCCGTTGCGCCTGGCAGTAGGTGAGCAGGGCGTACGCGGCGGTGTCAGGGCGGCCCACGAACGGCTGACCGACTTGCTCGGCCACGAACATGCCTCCCTGGCTCTGGCCCAGCGTTGCAGCGGCGTTCCAGCATCCATGCCGTTATTCAGCGCACTGCTCAACTATCGCCACAGCGCTGCGGGCACCATCACGCCGGAAGCCTTGCAGGCCTGGAAAGGTATCGAAGGCCTGTCCGGCGAAGAGCGAACCAACTATCCGCTGACCCTGAACGTCGACGATCTGGGCGATAACCTGCTGCTGACTGCGCTGGCTCAGGAAGGTGTGGATGCCCGGCGTGTCTGCGGCTATATGCAGGCGGCCTTGCTGCAACTGGTCGAAGCACTGGAACTGACACCACAGGCACCACTGCGCAGCCTGTCGGTCTTGCCGGAAACCGAACGCGAACAGTTATTGCAGGGTTTCAACGATACGAGCGCCGAGTACCCGCTTGATCAGACCGTGCATGGCCTGTTCGAGGCTCAGGTTGAACGTACGCCGGATGCGGTTGCCGTGGTTTATGGCCATGAACATCTGATCTATGCCGAACTGAACCAGCGCGCCAACCGACTGGCCCATCACTTGCGCAGCCAGGGCGTTGTGCCCGATTCGCGGGTGGCGATCTGTGTCGAGCGTGGCATCGATATGGTGGTCGGGCTGCTGGCTATTTTGAAAGCTGGTGGTGGTTATGTGCCTCTGGACCCGGCTTATCCGGTGGAGCGACTTGCCTACATGCTGCAGGACAGTGCGCCTGCGGCTGTATTGGCGCAGACTGCGACTCTGGGCTTGTTGTCGGCTGCTGATGTGGCTGTGGTCAATCTGGATGAGATTACCTGGCAGGATAGATCCGTCTCCAACCCGGTGATTGAAAGCCTGACGCCTGCCCATCTGGCTTACGTGATCTACACCTCGGGTTCTACCGGTTTGCCGAAAGGTGTGATGATCGAGCACCGTAATACGGTCAACTTCCTGACCTGGGCACAACAGGCGTTTGAGCCGGAAGTGCTGGCCAAAACGTTGTTTTCGACGTCGCTGAACTTTGACCTTGCAGTTTACGAGTGCTTTGCGCCGCTGGCTTCTGGCGGCAGCATTGAAGTGGTCAAGAACGTACTGGCTCTACAGGAAGGCGAACATGACATCACGTTGATCAACACTGTGCCTTCGGCGCTGAAAGCCCTGCTGGAATCGGGCGGCCTTCAAGAAGGCGTTCATACCGTTAACGTCGCGGGTGAGGCCCTTAAAGGTTCGCTGGTTGAAAGGCTATTCGCTGAAACCGGCGTCAAGCGCCTGTGCAACCTCTATGGCCCGTCGGAAACCACCACCTATTCAAGCTGGGTGGCCATGGATCGTGAAGACGGTTTTGCCGCCCATATCGGCAAGCCGGTCGCCAACACCCAGTTCTATCTGCTGGATGAGCATCGCCAGCCGGTACCGCTGGGTGTTCCGGGCGAGATCTATATCGGCGGTGCGGGCGTGGCTCGCGGTTATCTGAATCGCGATGACCTGACCGCCGAGCGCTTCCTTGAGGATCCATTCAACGTCGGAGCGCGGATGTACCGCACCGGCGACCTGGGTCGCTGGCTGCAAGATGGCAATATCGAATACCTGGGCCGTAACGACGATCAGGTGAAGATTCGTGGTTTCCGTATCGAACTGGGCGAGATTGAAGCGAAACTGGCTCGCCATGAGCGCGTGAAAGAAACGGTAGTCATGGCCCGTGAAGACGTGCCGGGCGACAAGCGTCTGGTGGCGTATTTCACCTCGACCATTGCCGAAGTCGATCTGGAAACCTTGCGCACTCATCTGCAAAGCCAGTTACCGGAATACATGGTCCCGGCAGCCTACGTTCATCTTGAGAAACTGCCACTGACGCCAAACGGCAAACTGGATCGCAAGGCATTGCCTGCCCCAGACCAGCAAGCCCTGATCAGCCGAGGCTATGAAGCGCCGCAAGGCGAAACCGAAATCACTCTGGCGCAGATCTGGGCCGATGTGCTCAAGGTCGAGCGTGTAGGGCGTCATGACCACTTCTTCGAGCTGGGCGGTCACTCGTTGCTGGCTGTCACTCTGATCGAGCGCATGCGTCGCAAGGGATTGTCGGCCGATGTGCGAATCCTGTTCAGTCAGCCAACCGTTGCCGCGCTGGCTGCTGCCGTTGGCCATAACCGCGAAGTCGTGGTTCCGGCCAATCTGATCGGGCCGGGCTGCACCCGCATTACGCCTGAACTTCTGCCGCTGGTGAACCTCGACCAGCCGGCCCTGGACCGTATCGTGGCCAGCGTGCCGGGCGGTGCAGCCAATGTGCAGGATATCTATCCGCTGGCGCCGTTGCAGGCGGGCATTCTTTATCACCATGTATCCGCCGCTCAGGGCGATCCTTACGTTCTTCAGGCGACCTTTACGGTCAGGGATCAGGCACGTATCGAATCCTTTGCCACGGCTTTGCAGAAGGTTATTGACCGGCATGACACCTTGCGCACCTCGGTATTCTGGAAAGGGCTGGAAAGCCCGGTGCAAGTGGTCTGGCGTCAGGCGCAACTGGTGGTGGACACCCTTGAGCTGAATCCCGTGGACGGCGACGTTGCCATCCAGATTCGTGAACGATTCTCTACCCACCATCACCGCCTTGATCTGGGGCTGGCACCTCTGATGCGCCTGGCCTGCGCCTTTGATCAGAATAACGGCCGTTGGGTCATGCTGCTGATGTTCCACCATATGGCGCTGGATCACACCGCACTTGAGGTGGTACGTCATGAAATGCAGGCGTTCATGCTGGGCGAAGGGGATTCGCTGCCCGCCGCCATGCCTTATCGCAATTACGTGGCCCAGGCCTGCCTGGGGTTGAGCGAGCAGGACCATGAAACCTTCTTCCGCAGTCAGCTCGGTGATATCGAGGAGTCGACCCTGGCATTTGGTCAGGCAGGCGTGCGAGGCGACGGGAGCGGTATCGAGGAAGCCAGAATTGCTCTGGATGACGAACTGAGCCTGCGAGTACGGGCTCAGGCCCGGAAACTGGGCAGCAGTGCAGCCAGCGTATTGCATCTGGCATGGGCACTGGTTGCCCGTGCGGCTTGCGGTCGCGATCAGGTGGTTTTCGGTACGGTGTTGATGGGGCGTATGCAAGGGGGCGAGGGTTCAGACCGTGCCCTGGGCATGTTTATCAATACCTTGCCGCTGCGAGTGGATATCGATGCCCGCAGTGTGGTTGAAGGTGTGAAATCCACCCATGCGCGCCTTACCGCGTTGCTTGGTCATGAGCATGCTTCATTGGCTCTGGCCCAGCGTTGCAGTGCCGTTGCCGCACCTGCGCCGCTGTTCAATACCTTGCTCAATTACCGTCATAGTTCAGCCGACGTCACCTCTGATCAGGCGCTGTCGGCCTGGGACGGTATCGAAAGCCTGAGCAACGAAGAGCGCACCAACTACCCGTTGACCCTCTCCGTGGATGATCTGGGCACAGGCTTTGCCATCACAGCGCTGGCAATGACCGAGATCGGCGCACAGCGGGTTTGCGACACATTGGCGTGTGCGGTGACAAACCTGATCGATGCACTGGAGCACCAACCGGATACCGCGCTTCACGCCATTGCCGTATTGCCGCAAGCCGAGCGCGAACAACTGCTGCATGGCTTCAACGACAGTGCTGCCGATTATCCACGCGACAGCTCCGTTCAGGCCTTGTTTGAAAGGCAAGTCGCCGCGCGACCTGAAGCTGTTGCCGCAGTGCATGGCGAACAGGCGCTGACCTATGCCGAACTCAATGCTCAGGCCAATCGTCTGGCTCATCATCTGATTGGCCAAGGTGTGATTGCAGGCGATGCGGTCGCGATTCTGCTGCCACGCTCGCTGGATCTGCTGGTAGCGCAACTGGCAATCATCAAGTGCGCAGCCATTTATGTGCCGTTGGATATCAATGCGCCCCAGGAACGTCAGGCCTTTATGGTGCAGGACAGCGGTGCTCGCCATGTCCTGACCCATAGCAATCTGGTGATACCGCAAGGCGTTGCTCGCATTGATCTGGACAGCCTTGATCTGACTCATGAGCACGGTAATAACCCGGAGCTGGCCTGTTCCAGCGAAAGTGCGGCCTACATCATGTACACCTCGGGTTCCACGGGTACGCCAAAAGGTGTGCTGGTCCCGCATCGCGCCATTGCCCGTTTGGTGTTCAATAACGGCTATGCCGATTTCAACGTGCAGGATCGGGTGGCATTTGCCTCGAACCCGGCGTTTGACGCCAGTACCCTGGATGTCTGGGCGCCGCTGCTCAATGGCGGCAGTGTTGTGGTCGTCGATCAGGATGTATTGCTGTCGCTGCCTGAGTTCCGGGCTCTGTTGCTGGAACAGTCGGTCAGCGTGCTGTGGATGACGGCAGGCCTGTTCCATCAATATGCCTCGTGCTTGTACGACGCCTTTGCCCAGTTGCGTTACTTGATTGTCGGCGGCGATGTGCTCGATCCTTCGATCATTGCTCAGGTCTTGAAGCACGGCGCGCCTCAGCATCTGCTCAATGGCTATGGCCCGACCGAAGCGACCACGTTCTCGGCAACCCACGAAATCAAGGCCGTGGGTGAGGGCAGTATTCCGATTGGCAAGCCGTTGGCCAATACCCGGTTGTATGTGTTGGATGCCCGTCAGCAACCGGTGCCGCTGGGTGTTACCGGCGAGCTGTATATCGGCGGCGATGGCGTAGCGCTCGGTTATCTGAACCGTGCAGAGCTGACTGAGCAGGTTTTTGTTGCAGATCCCTTCAGTAATGACCCAGCCGCCCGTCTGTATCGCACTGGCGACCTGGCCTGCTGGCTGCCTGACGGTTCGGTGGAATACCGTGGCCGTAATGACAATCAGGTCAAGATCCGTGGTTTCCGGATCGAAATCGGGGAAATCGAAGCGCGTCTGGCGCAATGCGTCGGGGTCAAGGAGTCAGTAGTTCTGGCCCGTCAGGATGCGGACGGCGATGAAGCCCGTGGGCCGAAGCAATTGGTGGGTTATGTCACCGCTCTGCCGGGTGCGAGCCTGTCAGTGCAGGAGTTGCGCCGTGAATTGAGTGCTTCGCTGGCCGATTACATGGTGCCCGTGGCCTTTGTGGTACTGGACAGCCTGCCACTGACCGCCAACGGCAAGCTGGACCGTCGCGCATTGCCAGCGCCTGATGCCCAGGCCTATGCCGGCCGTGAGTATGAAGCGCCTGTGGGGCATGTCGAGTCGGTGCTCGCCGACCTCTGGGCCGATGTGCTCAAGGTCGAGCGCGTAGGGCGTCATGACCATTTCTTCGAGCTGGGCGGCCATTCGTTGCTGGCGGTCAAGCTGATCGAGAAGATGCGTCAACAAGGCCTCAGCGCCGATGTTCGCGTCCTGTTCAGCCAGCCAACGCTGATGGCCTTGGCTGCCGCAGTGGGCAACAGCACTGAAATCCGCGTTCCGGCCAACCTGATCGAGCCGGGCTGCACACACATCACCCTCGATATGCTGCCATTGCTGGATATCAGCGAAGCTTCGCTGGAGCGGGTTCTGGCGGCAGTGCCGGGTGGCGCAGCCAATGTGCAGGACATTTATCCGCTGGCTCCGCTTCAGGAAGGGATTCTCTATCACTACCTGACCGCCGAAGCTGGCGACCCTTATGTGCTGCAATCGCAGTACGCCTTTGATAGTCGCGAACGTCTGGACGCTTTTATCGGAGCACTGCAATCGGTCATCAATCGCCACGATATCCTGCGCACCGCCGTGCACTGGACTGGACTTGATGAGCCGGTGCAGGTGGTCTGCCGCAATGTCGTGCTGCAACCGCAATTCGTCGAACTTGATCCGGCCAATGGCCCGGTCGCCACGCAATTGTCGGCACAATTCGACGCCCGTCACTATCGTCTCGACCTGACCCGTGCGCCATTGCTGCACCTGGCTTGCGCCGAGGACAAGGAGCAGAACCGCTGGGTTGCCACGTTGCTGTTCCATCACCTGGCGCTGGACCATACCGCGCTGGAAGTGATGCAACATGAAATGCAGGCTTTCCTGCTGGGCACTGCCGATCAACTGGGCGCGGCAATGCCGTACCGCAACTATGTGGCCCAGGCCCGGCTGGGTGTAGAACCGGCTGCCCATGAGGCGTTCTTCCGCGAGATGCTGGGCGATATCAGCGAGCCAACCCTGCCATTTGGTGTGCATGATGTTCAGGGTGACGGCCAGGGTATCGAGGAGGCCCGAGCGCCGCTGGATATACAGGTCTGCAATCGTTTACGGCAACAGGCCCGCCAATTGGGCGTCAGCGCTGCCAGCCTGGTGCATCTGGCCTGGGCGCTGGTGCTGGGCAAGGTTTCGGCCACCGACGATGTGGTGTTCGGCACCGTATTGCTGGGCCGGATGCAAGGCGGCGAGGGTGCCGACCGTGCCTTGGGCATGTTTATCAATACCTTGCCATTGCGGGTCAGCCTGGACCGCAACAGTGTGCGTCAGGCGGTAAGCGAGGCCCATGGCCGACTCACCGGGCTGCTGGTCCACGAGCATGCGTCTCTGGCATTGGCCCAACGTTGCAGCGGCGTGGCAGCCACCACGCCGTTGTTCAGTGCGCTGCTCAATTACCGGCACAGTAATGCCGTTGTTACTCAGGAGAGCCTGAATGCCTGGGAAGGCATGCAGACCCTGGGCGGCGACGAGCGCACCAACTACCCGCTGACCCTGAACGTCGATGACTTGGGCGAGGGTTTCCACTTTACCGTGCTGGCGCTGGAAAGCATCGGTGCCCGTCGAGTCTGTGACTATGTGCAGGTCGCGCTGGAGCAGTTGACCGATGCACTGGAGCAGGCACCGCAAACGCCGCTCAATACCCTGTCGATCCTGCCACGCAGCGAGCGTGAGCAATTGCTGCATGAGTGGAACGCAAGCGACTCGACCTTTGCCGATGACCTGTTGATTCATCGTGCTTTCGAGGTGTGGGCTGCAAAACAGCCGTCTGCTGCGGCGATTCGCTTTGAAGGTCGCCAGTTGAGCTACGGCGAGCTCAATGCCCGTGCCAACCAGGTTGCCCATCGCCTGATGGAGCAGGGCATCGGCCCGGATGATCGTGTAGCGATCTGCGCCGAACGCGGGCTGGAAATGATCATCGGCCTGCTGGGGATTCTCAAGGCCGGGGCAGGTTATGTGCCGCTGGATCCGGCCTATCCGGCTGAACGTCTGGCTTACCTGCTCAAGGACAGCGAGCCGCTGGCCGTGCTGGTTCAGAAAACCACGGCGAATGTGCTGTCGGGTGTGTCGGTGCCGGTTATCAATCTGGACGATGCCCGTTTGCAGGAGCAATCCGTCTCGAATCCGCAGGTTTCAGGGCAGACGTCTTCGCACCTGGCTTATGTGATCTACACCTCGGGTTCCACCGGTTTGCCGAAGGGCGTGCAGGTCGAGCATCGCAACGTGGCAAGGCTGTTCTCGGCCACTCAGGCGTGGTTCGAGTTTGGTCCGACCGATACCTGGGCACTGTTCCACTCGTTTGCCTTCGACTTCTCGGTCTGGGAAATCTGGGGCGCGCTGATACATGGCGGCGAGTTGCTGATCGTGCCGCAACTGGTCAGCCGCTCGCCGCAGGAATGCTATGCCTTGATCTGTGAAGCTGGCGTCACCGTGCTGAACCAGACGCCAAGCGCTTTCCGTCAGTTGATTGCTGCCCAGGGCGAAAGCCATCAGGCGCATTCATTGCGTCAGGTGATCTTTGGTGGCGAAGCGCTGGAAACCGGGATTCTCAAGCCTTGGTACGCAAGGCCGGTAAACGCCGGAACCCAACTGGTGAATATGTATGGCATCACCGAAACCACTGTGCATGTGACGTATCGTGCCTTGCAGGCTGCCGATGCGCTAAAAGCGGGTGTCAGCCCGATTGGTGTGCGGATCCCTGATTTGCAGACCTATGTGCTTGATGCCAATCGTGAGCCAGTGCCGGTCGGTGTTGTGGGTGAGCTGTATGTCGGCGGTGCCGGTGTGGCGAGGGGTTACCTGAACCGTCCTGAACTGAATGAAGAGCGTTTTATCGCCGATCCTTTCAGCCAGCGTCCCGGAGCGCGCCTGTATCGCACTGGCGACCTTGCCCGCTGGACCGCCGAGGGCAGCCTGGATTATCTGGGCCGTAACGACGATCAGGTGAAGATTCGTGGTTTCCGTATCGAGTTGGGTGAAGTCGAGGCACAGCTTGCTGCCAGTACCGGCGTACGTGAAGCAGTCGTTATCGCTCGCGAAGACATTCCAGGCGACAAGCGCCTCGTGGCTTATGTGATCGCAGAAGAGGGCGCAGCACCGTCCGCCGCCGAGTTGCGTGACCAACTGTTGCAAACCCTGGCCGAGCATATGCTGCCAAGCGCTTTTGTGACGCTTGAGTCGCTGCCACTGACCACCAACGGCAAGCTGGATCGCAAGGCCTTGCCTGCGCCAGACCAGTCGGCACTGGCAAGCCGAGCCTATGAAGCGCCCCAAGGCGAAGTCGAAGTGATCATCGCCCAACTCTGGCAGGAACTGCTGGATGTTGAGCAAGTAGGTCGTCATGACCACTTCTTTGAGTTGGGCGGCCATTCGCTGCTGGCGGTGAAGCTGATCGAGCGTATGCGCCAGCAGGATCTCAGTGCCGACGTTCGCGTGCTGTTTGGCCAGCCGACTCTGGCAGCACTGGCCGCAGCAGTCGGTGGGCAGACGGAAATTCTGGTACCTGCCAATCTGATTACCGAAGGTTGCGAGCGGATTACCCCGGATATGCTGCCGCTTGCGGATCTGGATCAGGACGCTATCGACCGCGTGGTCGCCAGTGTTCCGGGCGGTATTGCCAATATTCAGGATATCTATGCCTTGGCTCCGTTGCAGGAGGGGATTCTTTATCACCACCTGGCGGCCGCCGAAGGCGATCCGTACCTGCAATATGCGCTATTCAGTTTTGATGGTCTGCAACGGCTCCAGCAATTCGCCGCTGCCTTGCAGGCCGTGGTTTCACGGCACGATATCCTGCGCACCGGTGTGCTCTGGGAGCGGCTGGACGAACCGGTACAGGTGGTCTGGCGTCATGCAGAACTGGCGGTGGAGGAGGTTCGTCTCGATCCTGCTGCGGGCGATATCGCCGATCAACTGCGTGAAGCCCTGGATCCGCGTCATTATCGACTGGATATTCGCCAGGCACCGATGATGCGTATCGGTTATGCCCATGATCCAGCCAATAATCGCTGGCTGGGCATGCTGTTGTTCCACCATATGGTCGACGATGCCACGTCGCTGGGTATCCTGACTTCGGAAATCGAAGCCTTCATGTGCGACCTCGGTGATCAGCTTCCCGCTTCGGTGCCTTATCGCAACTACGTGGCGCAGGCGCGTCTGGGTGTCAGTCGTGAAGCCCATGAAGCGTTTTTCCGCGAGATGCTGGGCGATATCGATGAGCCGACCCTGCCGTTCGGGCTGCATGACGTGCAAGGGGACGGACAAGGCATTCAGGAAGTCCGCCAGGTGGTGGATGCTTCCCTTGGCCAGCGGTTGCGAGTTCAGGCTCGCAAGCTGGGTGTCGGTGCTGCCAGCCTGTATCACCTGGGCTGGGCCCGGGTGCTGGGCGCCTTGTCGGGGCGTGATGAAGTGGTGTTCGGCACGGTCCTGCTGGGCCGCATGCAGGGCGGCGCAGGTGCCGACCGGGCGCTGGGCATGTTTATCAATACCTTGCCACTGCGCGTTGATCTTGGGGATCAGCACGTCAGCAACGGCGTCAGGAAAACCCATGCCAACCTGACTGCACTGTTGGGCCACGAACACGCCTCGCTGGTGCTTGCCCAGCGTTGCAGCGGAGTCGAAGCGCCTACACCGCTGTTCAGCTCATTGCTCAATTACCGTCATCTGGAAAACCATACCGGTGATTCCAGTGCCGCGGCCTGGGAAGGTATCCAGGCGCTGTCGGGGGAAGAGCGCACCAACTACCCATTGACCTTGTCTGTGGACGATCTGGGCGAAGGCTTCAACCTGACGGTGATGGCTGAAGCGCAAATAGGTGCCGAGCGTGTCTGTGGCTATATGCAGCGTGTGATGCATCAGTTGATCGATGCGCTGGAACAGGCGCCGCAAACGTCGCTCAACAGCCTGTCGATTCTGCCTCGCAGTGAGCGTGAGCAATTGCTGTACGGGTGGAATGCCAATGACTCGACCTTTGCCGATGACTTGTTGATACATCGTGCTTTCGAGGAGTGGGCTGCCAAACAACCGTCAGCCACGGCGATTCGCTTTGAAGGTCGCCAGTTGAGCTATGGCGAGCTCAACACACGAGCCAACCAGGTTGCCCATCACCTGATGGAACAGGGCATCGCCCCGGATGATCGTGTAGCGATCTGCGTCGAACGCGGGCTGGAAATGATCATCGGCCTGCTGGGTATCCTCAAGGCCGGGGCAGGTTATGTGCCGCTGGATCCGGCCTATCCGGCTGAACGTCTGGCGTACCTGCTCAAGGACAGCGAGCCGCTGGCCGTGCTGGTTCAGCAGGCCACGGCAGATGTGCTGTCGGGTGTATCGGTGCCGGTTATCAATCTGGACGATGCCCGTTTGCAGGAGCAATCCGTCTCGAATCCGCAAGTCGATTCGTTGACGGCCTCACATCTGGCCTATGTGATCTACACCTCGGGGTCCACCGGTTTGCCGAAAGGTGTGCAGATCGAGCACCGCAACGTGGCCCGTCTGTTCACGGCCACTCAGGCATGGTTCGACTTTGGCCCGACCGATACCTGGGCGCTGTTCCACTCCTTTGCCTTCGATTTTTCGGTCTGGGAAATCTGGGGTGCGCTGCTGCATGGCGGTGAGTTGCTGATCGTGCCGCAACTGGTCAGCCGCTCGCCTCAGGAATGCTATGCCTTGATCTGTGAGGCTGGCGTGACGGTGTTGAACCAGACACCAAGCGCTTTCCGCCAGTTGATTGCGGCTCAGGGTGAAAGCCATCAGGCGCATTCATTGCGTCAGGTGATCTTTGGTGGCGAAGCGCTGGAAACCGGGATTCTCAAGCCTTGGTACGCAAGGCCGGTGAACGCCGGAACCCAACTGGTGAATATGTATGGCATCACCGAAACCACGGTGCATGTGACGTATCGAGCCTTGCAGGCTGCCGATGCCTTGCAGGCTGGCGTCAGCCCGATTGGTGTGCGGATTCCTGACCTGCAGACCTATGTGCTTGATGCCAAGCGCGAGCCAGTGCCGGTCGGTGTTGTGGGTGAGCTGTATGTCGGCGGTGCCGGTGTGGCGAGGGGTTACCTGAACCGCCCTGAACTGAATGAAGAGCGGTTTATCGCCGATCCTTTCAGCTCGACCAAGAATGCTCGCCTGTATCGCACTGGCGACCTTGCCCGCTGGACCGCCGAGGGCAGCCTGGATTATCTGGGCCGTAACGACGATCAGGTGAAGATTCGTGGTTTCC
>NZ_JAUQOO010000024.1:0-74008 GCF_030580745.1 Pseudomonas serbiensis | reverse complement strand
GGCGGGGGGGGGGGGGCCCGCGCCCCCGGCGCGCCCCCCCCCCCCCCCCCCCCCCCCCCCCCCCCCCGCCCCCCCCCCCCCCCGCCTCCCACATCATTACCTGCCATGCGCCCGATCTGTTCCCACCTCAATTCTTTCCTTGCAGCGGTTCATCGCCCAGGTTCAGGGAGGCATTGTGGCTGACCTGTTCCTCTTCAAACAGACGCCAGGTCTGGCCGTTTTCCGCACCCAGCAGTTCGACGAAGCGACGGCCTTCGATCCTGTCCTGCAACTGGCCGATGTAGCGACCGGCTTCGGAGGGGCTGCGGGTCAGGAAGATCCGGCGGTCCTTGTCCGGCTGAGTCGGGGAAATCAGGTTCAGTTCCAGGCGTTCAGGCTGGCTGTTGCCGCTCAGGTGCAGTTCGGCTTCGCCTGTCAGGTCGTCCAGGTGAATGCTGGCGCGTACCTTGAGCGTCTGGGCCAGCAACTCGCGGTTGAGCGAGCGGTTGATGCCTTTGCCTGCCTCGTAATAGTTGTCGTTGACCAGATTGTCCGGGTTGTTGACGGCAATGGTCACCATCGCAAGGCTGAGGGTCACCGAGCAGGCCAGGATGCCGATGATGATCCATGGCCAACGGTGCTTGTACCACGGGCTTGAAGCGAGTGCGACTGACATGGCGGGTGTCCCTTAGCGTATTTGTGGGCCGATGAAGCGGCTCCTGGCTTCGACATGGGTGTCGCTGTTGTCGATGTCCTTGAGGATGAAGGTGACCTCGTTGGTGCTCGATGGCATTTTTTCCGGTGCGCTGGACAGCTCCACCGCAATACTGAGGATATCGCCTGCGGCCACCCTGAATTCACGCCGGCCCTGCAGTTTCAGATCCGGCAGGCCGGTCGCATCGAGGACATAGGTGTGGTCGACCTGATCCTTGTTCATCACCTTGAGGCTGTAGACGTTTTCGATGCGTCCTTCGGCATTTTCGCGGTACAGCACGCGGTCCTTGCTGACATCGAAACCCACCAGCGAGCGCATGAAGAAGGCGCTGGTCAGGAAGCCGATCATCAGCAGCAGAACCAGGGCATAGCCAATCAGGCGTGGACGCAGTTTGTGGGTGACCTGACCTGACAGGTTGTGCTCGGTGGTGTAGCTGATAAGGCCACGCGGGTAACTCATCTTGTCCATGATGGTATCGCAGGCATCGATGCAGGCCGCGCAGCCGATGCATTCGATCTGCAACCCTTCGCGGATGTCGATGCCGGTCGGGCAGACCTGAACGCACATGGTGCAATCGATGCAGTCGCCCAGGCCTTGGGCCTTGTAATCCACATCTTTCTTGCGCGGCCCACGGCTTTCCCCACGACGCGGGTCGTAGGAAACGATCAGGGTATCCTTGTCGAACATGACGCTCTGGAAGCGTGCATACGGGCACATGTGAACGCACACCTGCTCGCGCAGCCAGCCTGCATTGCCGTAAGTGGCCAGGGTAAAGAAGCCGATCCAGAAATAGGCCCAGCCGTCGGCTTGCCCTGTGAACAGTTCGATGCTCAGGTCGCGGATGGGGGAGAAGTAGCCGACGAAGGTCAGGCCGGTCACGAAGCCGATCAAAAGCCAGAGGCTGTGCTTGCCGAGCTTGCGCAGGAACTTGTTGGCGCTCATGGGCGCCTTGTCGAGTCTGATGCGTTGGTTGCGGTCGCCTTCGGTGACTTTTTCACACCACATGAAGATCCAGGTCCAGACGCTTTGCGGGCAGGTATAGCCGCACCAGATTCGCCCGGCGTAGACGGTGATGAAGAACAGGCCGAAGGCGCTGACGATCAGGATGCCCGACAGCAGGATGAAGTCCTGTGGCCAGAAGGTTGCACCGAAGATGTAGAACTTGCGCTCCGGCAGGTTCCACCACACTGCCTGATGCCCGCCCCAGTTCAGCCAGACCGTGCCGAAATACACCAGAAACAGGGCAAGCCCGCCCAGCATGCGCAGGTTGCGAAACCGGCCTGTGAAAGCGCGGGTGTAGATGTTTTCTCGCGCGGCGTAGAGGTCGACGGTCTTGTCGTCATTCCCGGGGGGCGGGGTGATGTTGTGTACGGGAATCCGGTTGTTCATTGGGGCGTCCCACGGCAGTGGAAAAGTGCCACAGCCAGTACGTGCCGACTGAGGTCAAGAGCGGTTTCTTATGGCGTCAATGATACGCCTGCCCTTATACCTCACGTCTGCGACCTTTGGTCGCGTTGGGTTCCTTAAACGGTTCGTGTAAGTGATCTGGATCAATTGACAGGCTATTCAATGCCTTTGGTCAGCGTGGTGCCGCTCGGTAAGGTGCCAGTTCTTCGTGCAACTGACTGATCCATGGGTTGAGCACCGTGACACCGCATTGCTCGAAGTCGGTGGTGTTTCGGGTCACCACTTTCATGCCGTGAACCAGGGCAGTGGCTGCGATCAGCGCATCGCATTCGCTGCGCGGGTCGGGAGCATGCAACTGGGCGCAGCGTTTGGCTACGATGGTATCCACGGCCAGGATTCGCCCGGCGAATGCCTTCAATACGTGATGCTCCAGCCATGTGCGCAGTGCCGCGCCCTGAATGGGGTCGCGGCGTTCGATGCGCAATATGCCAGTTTCCAGCTCCATGATCGTGATGGCCGAGATAAACAGGCTGGCGGATGCATGGTTGTTTGCCCAGCGGACGACATTGGCATCCGGGTTTCGCTTTCTGAGTTCGGATACCACGTTGGTATCGAGCAGGAACATCAGGACAGGTCCACGTGGCGAGGTGTGATATCGGCCCGTTGTGGCTCGAATTCGATATCGATGTCTCCTGGCATGGTCAGCATGTCGACGATGCTGACAGAGCTGCCGGTCAGTTTTCGATAGTCCTCGATGGAGAGCAGGACGTGGGCCGGACGCCCCCTGTCAGTGATGAAGACCGGACCGTCGTTCGCAGCCTTCTTGGCCCCGCTGGTGTCCTGATTGAATTCGCGGCTTGAGAGCGTTGTTGTCATGAAGGTGACCTCCTGGAAGCCATGTAGGCATGTTTCTATATTTATGACTCACGCAGTCTATTCGTGTAGAAACGTGACTACAACAAAAAACTCTTGTCCAAATGCAACAGCCCCGCCGAGTGCCGTGCGGGGCTGTATCTGTCGAGCCGGATCACTGAGGCTCGGCGGGTTTCTCCTGACGGGACAGGCTGTAGATGTAAGCGGCCAGCAGATGAACCTTGTCATTGCCTTGGGTCGCTTCCTGGGCAGGCATCTGGCCCTGACGACCGTAGCGGATGGTCTGTTGCAGTTGCGCAAAGCTTGAGCCGTAGATGAATGCACCCGGATGAGTAAGGTCTGGCGCGCCCAGCGCTTGCATGCCTTTACCTTCCGGGCCATGGCAGGCAACGCAAGTGGTCGCGAATATCTTCTGGCCAGCCACCGGGTCAGCCTTGGCGCCTTCAGGCAGTTTTCGACCGTCGAGCCGGGTCAGGATGTAGGCGGATACGTCGCGAACGCCTTGCTCGCCGACGACTTCGCCCCAGGCGGGCATGACGGCATGACGGCCGTTCATGATCGAGGTCTTGATGGTTTGCGGATCGCCGCCCCAGCGCCAGTCGGCATCGGTGAGGTTGGGGAAACCGTAGGCGCCTTTGGCATCCGAGCCATGGCAGACCGAGCAGTTGGAGGCGAACAGGCGTCCGCCCATTTTCAGGGCTTGCGGGTCCTTGGCGACGTCCTCGATGGGCATTGCGGCATATTTGGCGAACAGCGGCCCGAATCTGTTTTCAGCGCGGGCGATTTCCTTTTCCCACTCATGAACGCCGGTCCAGCCTTGCTGGCCATCTGAAAACTGGCGCTGCTTTTCATTGTCCGCATAGTTGTAACCCGGCAGCAGGCCTTTCCAGTTGCCCAGGCCCGGATACAGTGCCAGATAGCCCAGAGCGAACACGATGGTGCCCACGAACAGCATGAACCACCAGCGAGGCAGCGGGTTGTCGTATTCCTCGATGCCGTCGAAGGAGTGGCCTACGGTTTCTTCGGTCTGATCATCGCGCTGGCCTTTGCGGGTTGCCAGCAGCAGCCAGGTCAGGGCGAAGATTGTGCCCAGGGTCAGAACCGTTACATACAGGCTCCAGAACGTGGTCATGCTTTCTTGCTCCCGGCGTTTCTGGCTTCTTGTTCAATATGCTCGGTGGCTTGCGGATCGTCCGCGAACGGCAGCATGGTCGCGTCGTCGAATTCAGCCTTGCGCCTCGGGCTGAATACCCAAAGTGCCAGCCCGATAAAGGCCACCATCACCACCAGTGTGCCCAGACCTCGAATCATTCCGATATCCATCGCGTTCACCGTTTGCTCTTGATGATTGTGCCAAGGCCTTGCAGGTAGGCCACCAGTGCGTCCATTTCGGTCTTGCCTTTCACGGCGGCCTCGGCACCCGCGATGTCTTCATCGGTATAGGGCGTGCCGAGGGCGCGCAGGACTTCCATTTTCTTGGCGGTTTCCTTGCCGTCGAGTTTCTTCTCGACCAGGAACGGGTAGGCCGGCATTTTCGATTCGGGTACCACATTGCGCGGGTTGTACAGGTGAGCGCGATGCCAGTCGTCCGAGTAGCGCCCACCGACGCGGGCCAGATCCGGGCCGGTACGTTTTGAGCCCCACAGGAACGGGTGATCCCAGACGCTTTCGCCAGCCACCGAATAATGACCGTAGCGCTCGGTTTCGGCACGGAACGGGCGGATCATCTGCGAGTGGCAACCCACACAACCGTTGGCGATGTAGACGTCGCGGCCTTCGAGTTCCAGGGCGGTGCGTGGCTTCATGCCTTCGACCGGTTTGTTGGTCACGTCCTGAAAGAACAGCGGCACGATCTGGGTCAGACCGCCAATGCTCACGGCAATGACCATGAAGAAGGCCAGCAGGCCAATGTTCTTTTCGAGTACTTCATGTTTCATCAGTGAGCCCCCGCAACAACGATTCGGGCGGCAGCTTCGGCTTCCTCGGGGTCCGACGCACGTACGGTGCGCCATACGTTCCAGGCCATCAGCAGCATGCCGCTGGCAAAGAACGCGCCGCCGATCATGCGCACGACATAGCCCGGATGGCTGGCCTGCAGGGCTTCGGCGAACGAGTAGGTGAGGGTGCCATCGTCGTTGATGGCCCGCCACATCAGGCCTTGAGTGATGCCATTGACCCACATCGATGCGATGTAGAGCACGGTACCGATGGTGGCAAGCCAGAAGTGCGCATTGATCAGGCCGATGCTGTGCATCTGCGAGCGACCGAAAACTTTCGGGATCATGTGATAGACCGCGCCGATGGAGATCATTGCCACCCAGCCCAGGGCACCGGCGTGGACGTGGCCGATGGTCCAGTCTGTATAGTGCGACAACGAGTTCACGGTCTTGATAGCCATCATCGGACCTTCAAAGGTCGACATGCCATAGAACGCCAGGGACACCACCAGAAAGCGCAGGATCGGGTCGGTGCGCAACTTATGCCAGGCGCCGGAGAGGGTCATCATGCCGTTGATCATGCCGCCCCAGCTCGGGGCCAGCAGGATGATCGACATCACCATGCCCAGTGACTGCGCCCAGTCCGGCAGGGCGGTGTAATGCAGGTGGTGCGGGCCGGCCCAGATGTACAGGGTGATCAGTGCCCAGAAATGCACGATGGACAGGCGGTACGAATAGATCGGCCGCTCTGCCTGCTTGGGCACGAAGTAATACATCATGCCCAGAAAGCCTGTGGTCAGAAAGAAGCCTACTGCGTTGTGCCCGTACCACCACTGGATCATGGCGTCGGTCGCACCCGCGTACGCCGAGTAGGACTTGAACAGGCTGACCGGCAACGATATGTGGTTGACGATGTGCAGCATGGCGGTCACCAGAATAAAGGCGCCGTAGAACCAGTTGCCGACATAGATGTGTTTGGTATTGCGGCGGGCGATGGTGCCGAAGAACACCACGGCATAGGTGACCCAGACAATGGCCAGCAGAATCGCTATCGGCCATTCGAGTTCGGCGTATTCCTTGGTGGTGGTGTAACCCATGGGCAGGGTGATGATTGCGCTGACGATCACCGCTTGCCAGCCCCAGAACGTGAAGGCAGCCATGCCATCGGAAATCAGCCGCGTCTGGCAGGTTCGCTGCACCACGTAATAAGAGGTGGAAAACAGGGCGCAGCCACCGAAAGCGAAAATCACAAGATTGGTATGCAGTGGTCGCAGGCGTCCGAACGTGGTCCATTCCAGATCGAGGTTAAGGTCAGGCCAGACCAGTTGTGCGGCAATGAAAACGCCGAGCCCCATGCCAATGATTCCCCAGACCACCGTCATGATGGCGAACTGGCGGACCACCTTGTAGTTATAAGCAGTCGGGCTGATTGCTGTGCTCATTTCCAGGGTTCCACGGTTCAGTATTTATAGGTATCCAGAGGGCCACGAACCTGTCTACGGCAGATGCCGGACAAGTATTTGCGCTTAAACGATGGCCCTTTGAGGCATGTTCCCGGAGACACTGGAACACTGCCGAAGCGGACCGAAAAAGGCGGGATGGACAGGTCGATGACACATGCTGGTAAATGCGTGAAGCATTCACTTCCCATGACCTGTGACCAGCTAATGCCAGTCCACTGCGGGCAAGCTTAGTCGTGAAAGGCGGGCATGGGAAGTACAGAGCAAGGGCGCGAAACGTGTGCTGAAGAATTGCGCACCCCGTTGCAGGGTGCGCAATTCTTTGTTGCAGCGGGCTGAATCGTTACTGTGACTGCTTTTCCCTGCGCTCGAGTTGATCAGGACTCTGAGAAAGGCTGTACACATAGGCGGCCAGCAATTGCACCTTGTCATTGCCCAGCAAATCGGCCTGAGCAGGCATATGACCCTGGCGACCAAGACGAATGGTCTGTTGCAGTTGCGCAAGGCTGGTGCCGTAGATGAAACCGCCCGGTTGTGTCAGGTTTGGGGCGCCCATCGCTTCGACACCTTTACCTGTAGCACCATGACAAGCTACGCAAGTCGAGCTGAATACTTGCTGTCCGGCGGACAGATTGGCGGTGTCATCGGCAGGCAGCGGCAGGCCGGCCAGAGAGTGGCGAACATAAGCGGCGACGTTCTTGACGCCTTCTTCACCGATTACCGGCCCCCACGCAGGCATGGCGGCGACTCGACCCATCATGATGCTGTTCTTGATGGTGTCGGCACTGCCGCCCCAACGCCAGTTGGTGTCGGTCAGGTTAGGGAAGCCATAGGCGCCCTTGGCATCCGAGCCGTGGCAAACCGAGCAGTTGGAGGCGAACAGGCGTCCGCCCATTTTCAGCGCCTGTGGGTCCTTGGCGACTTCCTCCAGCGGCATGGCGGCGAATCTGGCAAAGATGGGACCGAATCTGGCATCGGCCCGGTCCATTTCCTTTTCCCACTCATGGGCGCCGGTCCAGCCGTTTTCGTAACCGGGCAGGATGCCTTTCCAGTTTCCCAGGCCGGGGTAGAGGATCAGGTAGCCAACCGCGAACACCAGAGTGCCGGCGAACAGCATGAACCACCATTGCGGCAACGGATTGTCATACTCCTCGATGCCGTCGAAGCTGTGGCCCATGGTCTGGTCGGTACTGCCCTTGGTTTCGCCTTTGCGTGTACCGATCAACAGCCAGGTCAGCCCGATCAGGCTGCCGAGGGTCAGCACGCAGATATAGGTGCTCCAGAAGGTGGTCATGGCTGATTACTCCGCACGACAGGTTGTTCCGTTTCAGGTTTCGCGTCAGTGCTCAATGGATGAGGTTCGTCGGCAAAGGGCGCCATGCGAGCCTCGGCGAAATCCGGGTTGCGTTTGCTGCTGGATACCCACAGGGACATCCCGATGAAGGCGATCGCCACTACCAACGTGCCGAGGCCGCGCAAGTCTTGGATGTCCATGGCTCACCTCTTGCTCTTGATGGAAGTGCCGAGCACTTGCAGATAGGCCACCAGTGCATCCATCTCGGTCTTGCCCTTGAGGCTGGCGACTGCGCCGGAGATATCTGCATCGGTGTAAGGCACGCCCAGAGTGCGCATGGCGCGGATCTTGGCTTCGGTATGGCTGCTGTCCACTTGTTGGGTGACCAGCCACGGGTAAGCAGGCATTTTCGATTCCGGCACGACGTTGCGCGGGTTGTACAAGTGGGCGCGGTGCCAGTCATCCGAGTAGCGTGCGCCAACCCGTGCCAGGTCCGGACCGGTACGCTTGGAGCCCCACAGGAACGGATGATCCCAGACGCTTTCGCCCGCCACCGAATAGTGACCATAACGCTCGGTTTCGGCCCGGAACGGACGGATCATCTGTGAGTGGCAACCTACGCAGCCTTCGCGGATATAGATGTCGCGACCTTCGAGTTGCAGCGCTGTGTAGGGCTTCATGCCCTCTACCGGTTTGTTGGTCACGTCCTGGAAAAACAGCGGTACGATCTGGGTCAGGCCACCGATGCTGACGGCCAGCACCATCAGGATCATCAGCAGGGTGACGTTCTTTTCGATCACTTCATGTTTCATGGTCAGCTCCTCAGGCCATCTGCGCGGCAGCGGTGGCTTCGGCCGGGCTGGAGGCCCGTACGGTGCGCCAGGTGTTGTAGGCCATCAGCAACATGCCGACGAAGAAGATGGCGCCTCCGGCCAGCCGGACGATGAAGCCCGGGTGACTGGCTTGCAGGGCTTCGACGAAGGAGTAGGTGAGGGTGCCGTCCTCGTTCACGGCGCGCCACATCAGGCCTTGAGTGATGCCGTTGACCCACATCGAGGCGATGTAGAGCACGGTGCCGATGGTGGCGAGCCAGAAGTGCGCATTGATCAGGCCCATGCTGTGCATCTGTTGGCGACCGAATACCTTGGGAATCATGTGGTACAGCGCGCCGATGGAGATCATCGCCACCCAGCCCAGAGCGCCAGCATGGACGTGGCCGATGGTCCAGTCGGTGTAGTGGGAGAGGGCGTTGACGGTCTTGATGGCCATCATCGGACCTTCAAAGGTCGACATGCCGTAGAACGCCAGGGACACCACCAGAAAACGCAGGATCGGGTCGCTGCGCAATTTATGCCAGGCGCCCGACAGGGTCATCATGCCGTTGATCATGCCGCCCCAGCTTGGAGCCAGAAGAATCAGCGACATCACCATACCCAGCGACTGCGCCCAGTCTGGCAGGGCGGTGTAATGCAAGTGGTGCGGACCGGCCCAGATGTACAGGGTAATCAGCGCCCAGAAGTGCACGATGGACAGGCGATAGGAATAGACCGGACGTTCGGCCTGCTTGGGCACGAAGTAATACATCATTCCCAGAAAGCCCGCCGTCAGGAAAAAACCTACTGCGTTGTGCCCGTACCACCACTGCACCATCGCATCGGTTGCACCGGCGTACAGCGAGTAGGACTTGGTAAGGCTGACCGGAATTTCCAGGTTGTTGACGATGTGCAGCAGCGCTACGGTCAGGATGAATCCGCCGAAGAACCAGTTGCCGACATAAATGTGTTTGGTGGTGCGTTTGGCTACGGTGCCGAAGAACACGATTGCATAAGCGACCCAGACCACGGCGATCAGGATATCGATCGGCCATTCCAGCTCGGCGTATTCTTTTGAAGTGGTAAAGCCCAGAGGCAGGCTTATGGCAGCCAGCACGATTACCAGTTGCCAGCCCCAGAAGGTGAAAGCAGCCAGCTTTGGCAGAAACAGTCGGGTCTGGCAGGTGCGTTGCACAGAATAGTAGGAGCTGGCGAACAGCGCGCAGCCACCAAAGGCGAAAATGACTGCGTTGGTATGAAGTGGACGCAAGCGACCAAAGCTTGTCCACGGCAAGTTGAAGTTGAGCTCAGGCCAAACCAGTTGGGCGGCCAGAAAAACGCCGAGGCCCATCCCGACAATTCCCCAGATCACCGTCATAATGGCGAACTGGCGAACCACCTGATAGTTATAGGCGGTACTGTTAGTTGTGTTCATTTAGGTGTGTATCCCATCCAGCTTGGTCGGGGCCATTACGCACGGTTATAGCTCCGGGTTATTGGCAGACTCATCAGAAGCGAGGCAAGCATGGGCAATGGGCAAGGTGCCTGCATTGACAGGGATCAATGCGTACAACTGGCGCAGGACAACGGCTGGATCTGGACGGCGGCGCAGCCGGGAGCAGGGGATGGCAAGGCAACGCTGATTCTGGCCCATGGGGCTGGTGCGCCCATGGACAGCGATTTCATGAACGACATGGCTGCACACCTTGCTGCACAGGGCGTCAACGTCATGCGCTTCGAGTTTCCCTACATGGCTCAGCGGCGTCTTACGGGGGGTAAACGTCTTCCCAATCCTCAGGGGCAGCTACTCGATTGCTGGCGTCAGGTGCATGAGCGTGTGCGACCTCATGTCGCTGGACGTCTGGCCATCGGAGGCAAGTCCATGGGGGGAAGAATGGCCAGCCTGCTTGCCGATGAACTGAAGGTTGATGCGCTGGTGTGTCTGGGCTATCCGTTCTATGCCGTGGGCAAACCCGAGAAGCCTCGCGTGGCGCATCTGGCCGATCTGCAGACCCCGACCCTGATCATTCAAGGTGAGCGGGATGCATTGGGTGATCGTGAAACGGTGCAGGGATATGAGCTATCCACTTCAATCGGGTTGCACTGGTTACCGACCGCCAATCATGATCTCAAGCCCCTCAAGGTGTCGGGCCTGAGTCATGAGCAGTGTCTGGTTGAGTCTGCGCAGCGGATTGCAGAGTTCCTGCTGGCCTGATCACTTGCAATACACGTCGAAAGAGCCGTCCGTGACCTCGAAATCAACCGCCGAGATACTGAAGCTGAACACCCCTTGCAAACGCTGACTCTGAGGGTCGGCCTCGATCAGCGTGAAAGCACCGGCCTGAAAATGCGCAGAGTGATAAATGACGCTCTGCCAATGCGGGCTTTCGTTGTAGACCACCTTGATGCGCTCATTACCCGGCAGGTCGTAAGTGCCGGGTTCCAGGTCCTTATCGAAAAACAGACCGATGCTGGTCCGTTTATGGCCGACCTTGCCGTCGGCGATTATTTTCCAGATCCAGTGACTGGGCGCCTGTGAAAGCTCCGGGCGCAACGTCAACCTGCCCAGCAGGGAGGAAACCAGTAGCGGTTGCTTGTTGACGCTGACCTTGAAACTGCCTTCGCAAGAGGGAGGGCGCACGAAGCGTTTGGGGGGAATGACAGGGTGGCGCATGGTCTGGCTCTTGGAACGTGACGCGCATAGATGGAAAGAGGGCGTTACGCCTTTCAGGTAACGTAACGCCCCGGGATATTTCAGCCAGGCCGCAGTCGGCTACTAGCGGATAGCGACGCCAAGACTGGCATTGTGATGCAGCAATTTGAAGTCTGCGCCTGTGACCAGATTTTTCACGTAGTACCATTTCCAGCCCATAAGGTTGGAGGCTGCTACCGTGCCGGACCAGTAATTGCCATTGCCCATCGGCCAGCTTCTGCCATAGGCCGTGTGGATTTCATTGAGCTCATAGATGGACGGAATGCGCGCGCCTTGCGCCTCGGCGGCCGTTGCCATCTTTGTGAAGGAGCCCGCACCAACCCCCAGGCAGTGAACGACGCCGGTAACGGTAACCTGATAGCTCTTTATGGCTCCAAGACTGTCAGTGACCGAAATGGTTGCCGTGCCTTTGCCACGTGCAGAGGTCAGGCCATTGCCATCTACCTTGGCCACCAACGGGTCGCTTGAACGATAGAAGTAAGGTGCCTGACCACCGCTGGCTGTGCGTTGGACGGTTGTGTCCGACGGCATGGCTGGCAGAAGGTCGGGATAGCCCGGCAACAGATAGACCTTGCCCTTCAGGGTGACGGGTGAGGTATCGAACTCCAGCTCCTTGCTGATCTTCAGCCACAGTGTCGAAGACAAGGCTGCGGTGCCTGCGCGAGTGACGGTGTAAGTGACGGTCGCTGCGCTGCTGGCCACGATCAGGGATTTGGCGATGGTGAATTGCAGCTCGGTATTGCCTCCCACCACCTGTGACGGCGTGTCGTAAGCCGTTGCGCCTCGCCAGTTGACCACTACGCTATCGCCGGTGCTCATGCCTGTGTAGGACACACGAATGGTTGCACCGGATTCCGGGATTCTTGAGGGAATCACCACGCCATCGGCGCCGACAGTGTCCATGGTGGGAGCAGGCAGTTCTATGTGCGTATCAAGAACCTTCAGGGCCAGGGTTTCAGACTGTTGCACCGTCCCGTTGAGGCGGCTGACGGTATAAAACACGTTGACTGTCTGACCTGCGTTGGCGTTGACCAGTGCTGCCGTGAACACAAGCTCCTGGATCTTGCCCACGTCGGCGGCTGTGATGATTTTTTCCCGGGTATCGCTGCCCTTGGGGCCTTGCCACTGCACTGTGACCCGCTCACCCGCGGCAAGGTTGGCAGTGGTGCCGATCTGTACGGTGGCACCATTGACCGTGTTGGCCGGATCGAGGGTATCGCCTTTGGCTTCTTTTACCGTCGGGATGGGGAGTGGTGATTGTACGGATAGCTGCAGCGTGACGAGCTTCTCCTCCGAGTTCATGGACACATTGCCCGCCTGATCGGTCACGGTGTAGTAGACGGGCGCCTTGATGTCACCAATGGTCTCCAGGAACGATCTGACGAAATCCACATTCACCCGCTGCAATCCCATATCGTCCTTGTTGACCATGGTGATAGGGCCGGGAATCTGATTCCAGTAAGTGCGAATGACATCGCCTTCCTTCATGCCGTTGTAACTGGCAATGCTTCCCCTGAGCACGTTATGCACGCTTTCCAGCTCATCGGAAGTCAGCCCGTCGTCAACGAAGGCCGGGAAGAGGATCGGGCCGAGGTGCGGGTTGCCGGGAGCGGTACGGTCGATTTCGAGGCGCGTTGCTTTTGACGTGTTCATGACCTGGCTTTCCGGGTTTGCCGTCTCATAGGCAACCTTGTGAACACCTTCGGTCAACAGGGCAATGGGAATCTCGAGTGTCAATTCATCGCCGGGCAGATGACTGTCCAGAATCGGTTTCTTGGGACCGGCTGTCATGCCATCCCATAACAGTTGGTAGGTATAGTGGGGCTGAGCACCTTCCCAAACCTTGAGCTTTACAGTGACGGGCCTGTCGAGAAATTCGATGGGCAACACTCCGTTTTCGAGTGCGGCAGGAATTTCCGGTGCTTCAAGTTCTCCTTCTCGACGAGGAGATATAGACGTATTCATATTTATTTCCCTTATTTTATAGCGTGCGGATCGCTCACTATCTTTATTGGAAAGGAGGAATCGGGCAGGTCGGTTGAACCGAATCGAGCATGTTCACCGGCGCACGTGTAACTTTTGAAGTAACAGCACTCTGATTACTGCCTGCTGGCGGTTCAACGCGGAAACTGGCTTCTGCAAAACCCGTGCAGAGAGTACGAAGGTTGCGGTCGGGAACCGTAAAGGTATAACCGTTTGTTACATCGTTTTTATCCAGTGTCCGGTCGGCGGTATAGTTGGAAGCATCAATCGGATTATTGTTTTTATCGAAACCCTTGAAGGTCAAGAACAGTGTCTGGCCTTCGTCGATATTGATATAAGGCGCAATGTGCAGGTCTGCCCCATTGGGGTTGAGAATCGGGGCAATGAAACCCACGTCATTAAGTTTGAAGGGCGGGCCATCAAGACCTTCAGAGCCACCCGGAAGTTCTTCCTTGGACCTGACCGTCACAAGTTGCACCGGGCACTTTACAGGGTTGGGATTCCCGGCACGTGTCACCGTGTAATGCACAGGAATTTCCGCACCGGTTCCTTGTGCCCTCATGATTGCATTATCGATCGGAACAAGAAGGTCCCGTGCGGCAGCGATATCCGTTGCCCTGATTTGATACCATTGGAGCTTTTGTTGATCTCCCCAGAACAGATTCAGGTTATCGCTGATAGCAAAGCCGGTATTCCACTTCACGACCCCCAGGGCATTGAGTTCATAGTCTTCTTCGTCAATGAAGTTGTCCGTGGTGTTGGGGCTTTCCACGCTGGTGCCCTGGACGATAAAGGTTTCCAGCGGTGTTGGAATCGGCAGCGTCAGGAAAACATCAATGATACTGCTCAGGGAAGTACCTGCCAGGTCCAGTTGACGTGTAACTTCGTAGAAGACTTGCACAGAACCCACAGGGTTTTGATTGAGTGTCTCGTAGGGAATACGTAACGAAAGCACAATGTCTTCGTTTTCGTTACCCGGTGGAAGAGCGACCGGAACCAGTGGATTATTCTGCCCCCAGAACAACCTGATCATGTCAAAAGGGCTGGCACCCGGATACTTGGGAATATCCACCTGAACGCCTGCCTGCGCTTCTGCATAATCGATCAGGGTTCCTACTCCGGGGTCGATGATCGGAGCCGGGAAGTTGGCCGGAATATCCTGCAGCTTTAGGGTTATGGGCACAGGATTTGAGTCGATGGATGCGTTGCCTGCCCGGTCGAAAACCTTGTATTTGACCAGTTGTTCCGTTTCTCCCAGGCTTTCCAGAAAGGCACGGGTAAAGGTAATCGCGACCCTGTCCAGGCCCATGTCATCTTCAGTGACGGTGGCTTGCGGGCCAATAGTCGTGCCCCAGTAAGTCTGGACCACATCATGCTTTGCCATGCCGGTGTAGCCGGCAATCTGAACGTCCAGCTTCCCGCCCAGTTGCGCAAGTTCGGCCGCGGTCAATCCATTCTGTACTTCCGGGGGAAACAGGATGGCGCTGAGCTCCGGTTTTCCGGGAGCGGTCAGGTCAATCACCAGATTGAATATATTGGATTCGTTACTGACCTGACTCTCTGGGTTAAATGTTTGATATTGCAGTGTATGCGTTCCTTCGGTCAGGAGGTCAACAGGGATTTCCAGCGTCAGCGGATCCCCTGGTCGCTGAGTATCAAGAATCGTTTTCACTGGGCCTGTTGGTTCGCCATCCCAATAGAGTGCGTAGGTATAACCTGGCTTAGCGCCTGCCCATACTTCCAGGTCTACAATAACCGGATTATTCAATTCGGATATTGGTAAAAGCCCTGGCGTATCTTCATCATGAAAAGCGGCTGCGACATCCGGCGCTTTCAAGTCTGGGTCCTGTATGCGGGGATGATGGCCTGGGATGATGATTGGCGTTTGTGGTTGAGAGTACATGATCTATTCCTTGAAAATGATGTTAAAAATAAGGCCGCCATGGGCCGGATGGTTTTGCCAGCTGGAGAGGTAATATTGGCCAATAGATTCTTTAGCTGCGGAGCTGACGTAATCGTTTTTCTTTAGGTCCGTCAATAGGTGGTGGTAGATATTTTTATGTGTTTGAAAAAAATATTTCAGGTTTATGGTAAGTCTGTAGGAAGTTCTGTAAGACAATTAACCGGTTTATTTAGGAGGCGTCCTACTTTATGGATTTTAATCTGCCATCTTTTGAAGTGAAGCGATAAAGCACTATTTCTGCCTCCATATTCGGGAGTATGAAAGGTGCTTTATAGAAAATATGCTGTAAAAGGAAAGAGTGTTTCCTCTATCGTCATGTCACTGGGTGTGATGATTGCCCTGGAAGTCGGAGCCAGTGATGGTCATGTTCTGGAGGATGAGCCACCTCAGGGCAACCAGGCTTTTATTCCTGTGGACGGAAGAGAAGAAACGGTAGATGCGTTCACGCCGGTTAACTCTTATTCTCTGACTGATGGTGCAACGCTGAATATTGTGCAAGGCGGTGTGGTAGACCATGTGCGTGGCTCGAATTCAACGCTGTTCATCAATTACGGAGCTGTGAATGCTGGCGTCGAGATAAAAGACAGCCGGGTCATTCTGGAGCATGCAACCATCAGGAATGATCTGGATTATGGCATTTCACTCGGGATCTCGACGGGGACTGCCAAACCAGGTACATGGGCCACGATGAGTGACAGTGATATATCCGGTGTCGGCTATGGTATCGGTCTGAGCCAGTTAAGCCGGCTTGAAATGCATAATACTCAGGTTTATGGCGCTCTTTCGGCCAATGGCGAGCGAGGGAGTGGACTCTTGTTATCTGGAGGCGATGCAGTCATTACCGGAGCAAGCCATATACGGGGTGCTCTGAACGGTATCCGGATCATTGAGGGCGAGTTTGTACCGGGTAATGATAATGCCGGTGTCACCAGCAGTGCCGTGATCGATCACTCGACGATCGAAGGGATCAATGGTGCAGCAATCAGCGTCGATACATCAGATCGGTTTGGGGCTATCGCCGATATCACTGTCCAGAATGGCTCAACCCTGCTCTCCGGCAACGGTAACTTGCTGGAGGTGGTAGACCGCAACACGGCGAACTTCAAGGTCGATAACAGCAGCCTTACCGGTAACCTCTTTGCCGATGACAGCAGCACCTTGAACGTCACCTTGCAGAATCAGGCCCAGCTCACAGGTGACATCATCAATGGCAATAGCCTGGCTGTTGATTCTGGTGCCCACTGGCAAATGGTCGGTGACAACTCGGTCGAGTCACTGAGCATGGACCGCGGTGGTGTGAGTTTTGGCGAGGACGGGTTTCATACCTTGTCGTTGGGCGAGCTGTCCGGGAATGGTTTTTTTGCCATGCGAGTCGATCTGGATAACGGTGTCGGGGATCTGCTCGAAGTGAACGGACAGGCCAATGGCGAGTTCGGGTTGCGGGTCCACAACACCGGAGTCGAGGTGGTATCGCCTGATATGGAACCCTTGAAGGTCGTGCATACCGAAGGTGGCAATGCGCAGTTCAGCCTGATCGGCGGTCGGGTCGACCTTGGGACTTACTCCTATCTGCTGGAGCAGCAGGGCAATGACTGGTTCATCGTCGGTAATGACAGGACCATCAGCCCTTCAACCAGCGCGGCTCTGGCATTGTTCAATGCCGCGCCGGTGATCTGGATGAGTGAGTTGTCGACCTTGCGCAGTCGTATGGGAGAGGTGCGTGCCAGCGGCCAGGGAGGCGGGTGGATGCGTGCTTATGGCAATCGTTTCAATGCCACGACCAGTGATGGCGTCGAGTATCAGCACAAGCACCAGGGGTTGTCGCTGGGTGCGGATGCGCCGCTCGAGGTCAGCCATGGCCAGTTATTGCTGGGTGTCATGGGTGGCTACAGCAGCTCCGATCTTGACCTGAACCGTGGCACCACGGGCAAGGTCAACAGCTACTATGTCGGCGCCTATGGCACCTGGCTGCTGGATGACGGGTACTACCTGGACGGCGTACTCAAGTTCAACAACTTCCGTAACAAGTCGGATATCGCCATGAGTGATGCCAGCAAGGCCAAGGGTAATTACAGCAATAAGGGAGTGGGGGCATCGCTGGAGTTCGGGCGGCATATCGCGCTGGCCGACGATTACTTCCTGGAGCCTTTCGCTCAACTGGCCGGTGTCGTTATCCAGGGTGATCAGTACCGAATGGACAATGGCCTGCAGGCGAAAAACAGTGATACCCAGTCGGTTATAGGCAAGGTCGGCAGCTCTGTGGGGCGCAACATCGCGCTCAGGGACGGCGGTGTATTACAGCCTTATTTGCGTGTAGCGGTGGCTCAGGAGTTTTCCCGCAGCAATGACGTCAAGGTCAACGACTCGCCTTCGATAACAACCTGTTCGGTTCGCGTGCCGAGTTGGGGGCGGGCGTTTCTGTTTCATTGTCAGAGCGTCTGCAATTGCATGCTGACTTCGATTACATGAAAGGCAAGCATGTCGAGCAACCTTGGGGAGCCAATGTAGGGTTGCGACTCGCGTTTTGAGTGTTTCCCTGCCAATCAAGCCCCCGGTGAGCGATCACCGGGGGCTTTTTCATTTGCCCGGATGACGACGTTTCATGCTGCGTTTACGTCGGCGTTGTCTGGGAGTGATCGGCGCATGCTTGTTGACCGTTACGCGCAGGACGGGCGAAGTGCCGATCAAATGGTTGGCGCGATGTATTTCATAGTAGATATCCACTGGGCCGTATTGAGCGTAGGGAATGAGGTTGTAGGTAATACACAGTATTCGCACGATGGTGCTTCTACCCAAAGGATGAAGCAGTGGCGTTGAGGATTGGTGAAGGCCCCAATAGAAGACGATGAGGTCCTCACGCTGCATCAGTGGCGAGTAGGGGATATGAATGGATATACCGGCATGAATCTGTTCGCAGGTAATCGCATCAGTATTGATGGACGGCACTATCGGTGCCTTGAGGCTGGACGATATACAGGGTTGTTCCGGCAAGGCTTTTGTTTTATCGGTTGGCGGCAGTATGTCGTCTTGAGTAGGTTTGTCCATTGGGGTGCCTGTATGAAAGTTTTAATGTTCTGGATGAGGCGCTGGGGGGTGTGGACATTAAAAATACAGACAGGAATCTGGTCAAACGAGTGGCCTGGTCGATGCCTGAATAGAGTGCTTGATGATGTGCTGTTACAAATAAAGTTTCAGAGCGGGCGGGTCGCTGGTAATGGTGCGTAATAGAGCGTGATGCGTTGTTTAAAGAAGATGCATGTTTGAAATTTTTTGAAATAGGTTTCAGTTGCAGTTACAAGATTGTTGTGGGTTTGGCGTGTTTTTTACTGCGCATGGAAGCTACATACACCTCTATCAGAAAAGTCCTTCTAAAATATTTTATGGCTGTAAATTCAAATGAATTTATGCTCCGTGGTTCAATACTTGAATGAGTGTGGTTTTTATGGGGGGCGCAAGGCTCAGGCTGCTGCAGGCGCTCAGGTTCAAGGGTTTTGGTTGATGGGCGTGGCTGGGAGTGTGAAAAAATAGTTGGGCAGACAGCGAACTATTTGAAGAAAACAGCATCATATCAATGTGCCACTTTGGCATCTCGCATGGAACTTGGATCATGGCTGGTTTCTTCAAAATCCCTCGTGCTGTTTCCCGTGTTCGCGTCCTTGCTTTATTGATTGGCGGCCTGGCGTTTTCAAACGCCAATGCCGCTGTTGAACTCGATTCTTCCCGTGCCAGTAGTTCCGATAATATCGTGACGA
Source organism: Pseudomonas serbiensis (assembly GCF_030580745.1). Classification (NCBI taxonomy): domain Bacteria; kingdom Pseudomonadati; phylum Pseudomonadota; class Gammaproteobacteria; order Pseudomonadales; family Pseudomonadaceae; genus Pseudomonas; species Pseudomonas serbiensis. The sequence continues at coordinate 55,120 of NZ_JAUQOO010000024.1, read as the reverse complement.
GCTTTACCGAGTTCGGTAGAGGAACTGCCTTGCGTAACTCGGATTTCACGGTTGGCAATATTCAGGAGATAAGGGCAGGCACGAACAGTAATACCCGTGAACTGGAAAGTTTGAAGAAAGTTGTCGAGGAACAGGCCAAGGCCATTGAAGAACTCAAGCGCAATAGCAAGGCTTCTGCTTCAAGCAGCAGTTCCAGTGATAGTGAAATTTCAACTCTCAAGCGCAAGCTTGATGAGCAGAGCCGCAGCATCGATAAGTTTGAAGGGCAGGTGAATGACTTGAAGCGTAGTTCCGGGTCAAGTAACAGCTCCAGCTCAAGTGAACTGTCCAGCCTCAAGAGCAAGGTCGATGAGCAGGGGCGCGACGTGGCCAGGCTTGAGGGGCAGGTGAATGACTTGAAGCGTAGTTCAGGGTCAAGTAGCAGCTCCAGCTCAAGTGAGCTGTCCAGCCTCAAGCGTGACCTCAGCAGTCAGCAGAGTGAGTTGAGTAATGTGAAACGCTCCCTCGATGACCTTTCCCGCAAGGTGAAATAAGGCCGCACAGTTTCAAATCTCGTAAAAAAGCCCCGGTAAATCAGCATTTACCGGGGCTTGTCTTTTTCCGTGCAGGCTTATCGATTGAAGCGTTCAACCAGCGAATATTGCGAATTGGCGGTGTCGGTCAGCTCGGCGCTGAGCACTGCCGAGCGATGAGCCTCGTCGGACGTCTGGTCGGCCAGCTCGGCAATGGTGGAGATATTGCGGCTGATCTCTTCGGCCACCGAGCTTTGTTGTTCGGTGGCTGTGGCGATCTGAGTGGCCATGTCCGTGATGTTGGCGACCGCTTCGCTGATGCCCACCAGCGCCTCGTCGGCTTCCAGTACCCGCGCAACACCTTCCTCGGCCTGACGATGGCCTGAGTTCATGGTCTGCACGGCATTATTGGCAGTCTGTTGCAGTTTGGCGATCAGGCCATGGATCTGTCCGGTGGACTCAGTCGTGCGTTGTGCCAACTGACGCACCTCATCGGCTACCACGGCAAAGCCGCGGCCCATTTCCCCGGCGCGTGCCGCTTCGATGGCTGCGTTGAGTGCCAGCAGGTTGGTCTGGTCGGCAATGCCTTTGATCACATCGACCACGCCACCGATTTCATCGCTGTCCTTGGCCAGTTGCGTGACGGTCAGGCCGGTTTCGCCCACGGAAGTGGACAAGCGTTGAATCGCGTCACGGGTTTCCCCGGCAATATCACGGCCACGGAGCGTCAGTTGATTGGCCTGCTGGCTGGCATCGGCTGCCCGCTGCACATGGCTGGCGACTTGCTGGGTGGTGGTTGCCATCTGGTTGATCGCGGTTGCCACTTGTTCTGTCTCGACCCGTTGACGCTCCAGCCCGGAAGAGCTTGCATTGGCCAGCGAGTTGGATTTGCGTGCCTGGGTATTCAAGTGTTCGGCGGTGTCCTGCAAGCGGGTCAGGCAGGTTTTCAGCCGTGCTTCCTGGCTGAGGATCGACATTTCCAGACGGGCCTGCGGGCCCCGGCTGTCGGTATACATCTGCGCGATCAGCGGGTCCGAAGTGGTTTGTTCTGCCAGACGCAGCAGGCGCTTGATACCGCGCTGCTGCCAGGTCAGGCCGAGCAGGCCCAGCGGCACGGACAATACGGCGGCCAGAATGAAGCCCCAGTGAGAGTTGAGCCAGGCTCCGATCATGAAGCTCAACTGGCTGACAAGGATGAACGGCAGCCAGTCCTGCAGCACCGGCAGCCATTTATCGCGGCCAGGAATGGCCGACTTGCCTTTATTGATTCGTGCATACAGCGCTTCGGCACGCTTGATCTGTTCGGCGGTCGGTTTGACACGCACGGACTCGAAGCCAACCACCTGCTTGTTCTCGAACATTGGCGTCACATAGGCGTTGACCCAATAGTGATCGCCATTCTTGCAGCGGTTCTTGACGATACCCATCCACGGCTGGCCACGTTTCAGAGTGGTCCACATGTGCTCGAAAACGGCCGGAGGGACGTCAGGATGACGAACCAGATTATGCGGAGCCTTTATCAGCTCTTCATGACTGAAACCGGAGACTTCCTGGAAAATCTCGTTGCAGTAGGTGATCACGCCTTTGGTATCGGTGGTAGAAATCAACCGCTGTTCAGCAGGAAATGTCCGCTCACGTTGAGTGATTGGCTGGTTGTTACGCATGGCTTTCGGTCCTTCGATCCAATAGGCTTCGGAGAGTTATCGGCAAACTTACCTGTAAATTGAGCCTGTTAAGCGAAATGATTAGCGATTCATTGTCATCCATCAATGCTTATCGATTGAGCATCGGGTAGGTGAACAGGCCGAAATGCACCAGATTCAACCCCAGGTGAGTGATCACCGAGGCCAGCAGGCCACCGAACCGATAAGCGATGCCATAACCTGCCCCAGCCAGGCCCGCGAGCAATATCCACTGCCATCCCGAGCCCGCATGGGCAAGCCCGAACAGTATGGCAGCGATACTGATGGCAAGTGTGCTACCAAACCATAGTTTGTTAAAAAATTGTTGCAATGCACCTTGCAGATAAGCGCGGAAAAACAGCTCTTCGGTCAATGTCACCAGCAGTAGATTATTCAATAGCCAGAGTGTGCCGTGCTCCGGCCATTTTGCAGACCAGCCGGTTACCCCGAGGGCTATTGCCGTTGTCATGCACAGTACGCTGCTGGCGATCAGCGTGCCGGCTGCGACTTTCAGTGAGCGTGCAACGCCTGTTGACGCCAGTATCCAGGGGCAGAACAGCAGTATCCAGAAGCCGATCAGGGGTTTGTCCAGATTCAGGGACATGGAGAAGGGCGCGGCCTCAGGGCTGAAGCGAACCGCGTCGAACACTTTTGCGTTGTTGAAACCGGGCAACAGATGACTGGCCAGCGCAATGCCCGTGACAATGAAGGTGGCATGCCCAAGCCCGCGGACAATCCTGTTTCCTTACTGCCTTGCGCAAAGCCCTGCAATAAGCAGAACGCCGACAGCCAGGGCCGCGGGCCACTCCAGTTGCCCGTAAAACAGGGCAATGGAGTAGCCGAGGCCAAGCAGGCCGAAAAATACCCACAGCCTTGGTGCCATTGAGAATCTCCTGAAGCAAAAGCGGAGATTCTAGGGGGTTCCACCGGGCGTGTGCGGTATCAATAGATATTGGCCATGCATCATTTTCACGACGTCACGACGCAATCAACTGCCTCAACACGTAATGCAGAATGCCTCCTGCCTTGAAGTATTCGACTTCGTTGAGGGTGTCGATCCGGCATAGTACGTCCAGATTTTCCTGGCTGCCGTCTTCCCGGGTGATCTTGAGCGTCAGGTTCATGCCCGGCTGCACCTCTGCATGTGTCAGCCCGCTGATTTCCAGTGTCTCCTTGCCCGTCAGCTTCAGGGATTTGCGGTTCTGGTCATTTTTGAATTGCAGGGGCAGCACGCCCATCCCTACCAGATTGGAGCGATGAATCCGCTCAAAGCTTTCGGCGATGACGGCTTTTACGCCCAGAAGGTTCGTACCTTTGGCTGCCCAGTCGCGGCTTGAGCCGGTGCCGTATTCCTGGCCCGCGATAATCACCAGTGGCGTGCCTTCTGCCTGATAGCGCATCGCGGCGTCGTAGATGGCCAGCTTTTCGCCGCTGGGTACGTGAAGGGTATTGCCGCCTTCCTCGCCGCCGAGCATTTCATTGCGAATGCGGATATTGGCGAAGGTGCCGCGCATCATCACTTCATGGTTGCCACGACGTGATCCGTAGGAGTTGAAGTCCTTGGGTTCTACGCCCTGATCGCGCAGGTAGCGTCCGGCCGGGCTTTCAGTCTTGATATTGCCCGCCGGGGAAATATGGTCAGTGGTGACCGAGTCACCCAGCAGTGCCAGGATCCGTGCGTCTTGAATATCTTCGATCACCGGCAAAGGGCCGGCAATTTCTGCAAAGAACGGCGGATGCTGAATATAGGTGGAGTCCGGCTGCCAGACATAGGTGGCCGCCTGAGGGACTTCGATGGCCTGCCATTGTTCGTCACCGGCAAAGACCTCGGCGTACTCCTTGTGAAACATGCTGGTGTTGACGCTTTCTACTGCCTCGGCGATTTCTTTCTGGCTGGGCCAGATATCGCGCAGGTAAACCGGTTTGCCGTCCGAACCTTCACCCAGCGGTTCGCTACTGATATCGATGCGCACACTACCTGCCAAGGCATAGGCCACAACCAGCGGTGGTGACGCCAGCCAGTTGGTCTTGACCAATGGGTGTACGCGGCCCTCGAAATTGCGGTTACCGGACAATACCGAGGCCACGGTCAGGTCCGAGTTCTGGATGGCGTTCTCTATGGGCTCAAGCAGTGGCCCGGAATTACCGATGCAGGTGGTACAGCCATAACCCACCAGATCGAAGCCCAATGCATCAAGGTATTGCGTCAGGCCAGCGGCCTTGTAGTAATCGGTGACGACCTTGGAGCCGGGAGCCAGCGAGCTTTTTACCCAAGGCTTGCGCTTGAGGCCTTTTTCCACTGCTTTTTTCGCCACCAGCCCGGCTGCCATCATCACGCTGGGGTTGGAGGTGTTGGTGCAGGACGTAATGGCCGCGATAACGACTGCGCCGTCTTTCAGGCGATAAGTCTGGCCGTTGTGCTCATATTCAGCTTCGCCGCTGAGCTGTTCGGCATTGCCCACGGCCACGCCACCGCCGCCTTCGCTTTCCAGGCGACCTTCTTCTGTGCGGGCAGGTTTGACCTGCAGGCCGAGAAAGTCATCGAATGCCTGGGCGACGGCAGGCAGATCGACTCTGTCCTGCGGACGTTTCGGCCCCGCCAGGCTGGCCTGTACAGTGCTCATGTCCAGTTCCAGGCTGTCGGTGAACACAGGCTCCTTGCCAGGCAGTCGCCACAGGCCCTGCGCCTTGCAATAAGCTTCCACCAGCTTCACCGTTTCATCCGGGCGGCCGGAAAGGCGCAGGTAATCCAGCGTTACATCATCCACCGGGAAGAAACCGCAGGTTGCACCATATTCGGGTGCCATGTTGGCAATGGTTGCGCGGTCAGCCAGCGGCAGGTCGGCCAGCCCGTCGCCATGGAATTCGACGAATTTCCCGACCACGCCTTTCTTGCGCAGCATCTGGGTGACGGTCAGCACCAGATCCGTCGCGGTGATGCCTTCCTTGAGCTTTCCGGTCAGTTTGAAACCGATCACTTCCGGGATCAGCATCGACACCGGCTGGCCGAGCATGGCCGCTTCGGCTTCGATCCCGCCCACGCCCCAACCCAGCACACCCAGGCCGTTGATCATGGTGGTGTGGGAGTCGGTGCCGACCAGGGTGTCGGGGAATGCATAAGTGCGGCCATCCTCTTCCTTGGTCCAGACCGTGCGGCCCAGGTATTCCAGGTTCACCTGATGGCAGATTCCGGTGCCCGGCGGTACGACGCTGAAGTTATCGAAGGCGCTCTGGCCCCAGCGCAGGAAGGCATAACGTTCTCCGTTGCGCTGCATTTCAATATCGACGTTGTCGCTGAAGGCGTCGGGATCGCCAAACCGGTCCACCATGACCGAGTGATCGATGACCAGATCAACCGGCGATAGCGGGTTGATACGCTGTGGGTCGCCACCGGCCTTGGCCACGGCGGCGCGCATTGCGGCCAGATCCACCACAGCGGGCACGCCGGTAAAGTCCTGCATCAGAACCCTGGCCGGGCGGTACTGAATTTCGCGGTCCGAACGGCGTTCGGTCAGCCAGGCCGCAAGGGCCTTCAAGTCGGCTCCGGTGACGGTCTTGTTGTCTTCCCAGCGCAACAGGTTTTCCAGCAGCACTTTGAGCGACATGGGCAGCTTGTCCAGGTCACCCAATGATTTGGCGGCTTCCGGCAGGCTGAAGTAGTGATAGGTCTTGTTATCGATTTCGAGTGTTTTCAGGCTTTTCAGGCTATCCAGGGAGGGCATGAATGACTCCTTAAAGAGTTATGCAAGCGGTACTGGCTCCATGCAACAGGTCGGGAGCGCAGTCCGAGGCTCGACATTCTGTGGACTGTCGGGCTGCGCCAGTGGTTCCTGATTGGGCTATCATGCGCGGCTTTCAAGTCTGCGGGGCCGTGAGTCACCATGAATACGCTGTTTATGCATTGTCGACCCGGTTTTGAGAGCGAGGTCTGTTCGGAGATATCCGACCATGCTGCACGCCTGAACGTGGCAGGTTATGCCAAGGCCAAGCCCGATACGGCCTGTGCCGAATTCATTTGCACTGAAGAGGATGGTGCCCGGCGTCTGATGAGCGGTCAGCGTTTTGATCGCTTGATCTTCCCTCGGCAGTGGGCTCGGGGAGTCTTTCTCGATTTACCTGAAACCGACCGCATCAGTGTGATCCTGGCTCATATGGCGAGTTTTCCTGTCTGCGGCAGCGTGTGGCTGGAAGTGGTCGACACCAACGATGGCAAGGAACTGTCGAATTTCTGCAAGAAATTCGAGGCTCCGCTGCGCAAGGCGCTGACCCAGGCGGGCAAGCTGGTGGACGATTCGCGCAAGCCGCGTCTGTTGCTGACCTTCAAGAGTGGCCGAGAGGTGTTTCTCGGTCTGGCCGAGGCAGATAACTCGGCGATGTGGCCCATGGGGATTCCGCGTCTGAAGTTTCCTCGTGAAGCGCCAAGCCGTTCGACCCTGAAACTCGAAGAGGCCTGGCATCACTTTATCCCGCGTCAGGAGTGGGATGAGCGCCTGTCCAGCGACATGACCGGCGTAGACCTGGGGGCGGCGCCGGGTGGCTGGACCTATCAACTGGTGCGTCGTGGCATGCTGGTAACGGCCATCGATAACGGACCGATGGCCGAAAGCCTGATGGATACCGGTCTGGTGCAGCATTTGATGGCCGATGGTTTTACCTACAAGCCTCGCCAGACAGTGGACTGGATGGTCTGCGACATCGTCGAAAAACCGGCACGTAACGCCGCCTTGCTGGAAACCTGGCTGGGAGAGGGTCTGTGCCGTGAGGCCGTGGTCAATCTCAAACTGCCCATGAAGCAGCGTTACGCTGAAGTGCGTCGGCTGCTTGATCGTATCGAGGAAGGGTTCCAGGCGCGTGGTGTCAGGGTTTCGATTGGCTGCAAGCAGCTTTATCACGACCGCGAGGAAGTGACCTGCCACCTGCGTAGGCTGGACGTTGCCAAGCCAGCCCGCCCGCGCAAGGGCTGATTGGCCTGATTGAATCAATTGAGCGACAATTGCCGCCAGTTTTTGGAGTGCCTCATGTCTGAACCCATCGAAAACCAGCCTGTTGATGCAACCCTGGATGCCAGCGGCCTCAATTGTCCTGAACCTGTGATGATGTTGCATCAGAAGGTTCGTGACCTGCATGCCGGTGGCCTGCTCAAGGTGATCGCCACGGACCCTTCGACCCGTCGTGACATTCCCAAGTTTTGTGTGTTTCTAGGGCATGAACTGGTCGAACAACAGACCGATGGCGGTACTTTTCTCTACTGGATTCGCAAGAAACAGGATTGAGGCAGGTTTTACCTGCCGCAATCGTGTTTCACTACGGGTTATCCCTCAGTTACCAGAGACTCTTTCATGCGCATTGTCGCTGACGAAAATATCCCGCTGCTTGATGCCTTTTTCGCTCATTTTGGCGAGATACGCCGTCTGCCGGGGCGCTCTATCGATCGGGCCGCGGTTGCCGATGCCGATATCCTGCTGGTGCGCTCGGTGACAAACGTTGACCGCACGATGCTTGAAGGCAGCCCGGTGCGTTTCGTCGGGACCTGCACCATTGGGACGGACCATCTGGATCTGGAGTATTTCCAGCAGGCGGGCATTCAATGGTCCAGCGCTCCTGGCTGCAATGCCCGAGGCGTTGTGGATTATGTATTGGGCAGTTTGCTGACCCTGGCCGAAATCGAAGGTGCAGACCTCAAGCAGCGCACTTATGGTGTCGTGGGTGCAGGTCAGGTGGGTGGCCGCCTGATCAAGGTGTTGAAGGCTCTGGGCTGGAACGTACTGGTCTGTGATCCGCCTCGGGCTGGCGAGGGCGGCGAGTTCGTCAGCCTGGACGATATCGTTGAGCGCTGCGATGTCATCAGCCTGCACACGCCTTTGACCAGGGTGGGGGAGCAGCCAACCTGGCATCTGTTCGATAAGTCGCGGTTACTTCAGCTCAGGCAGGGTGCCTGGCTTATCAATGCCAGTCGTGGTGCAGTGATCGATAACGTTGCGCTGCATGATGTCCTGCTTGAGCGTGAAGACCTGCAAGCGGTACTCGATGTATGGGAAGGCGAACCTCAGGTCAACGTGCCGCTGGCGGATCTGTGCGTGATCGGCACGCCGCATATTGCAGGCTACAGCCTTGATGGCAGGCAGCGTGGAACCGCGCAGATCTATCAGGCGCTCTGTGCCTTTCTCGATCAGCCGGCAACCATTCTTCTGGACGATCTGCTGCCTCGGCCCTGGCTGGCGCAAGTCAGCCTGGACGGGCAAACCGATCCTGTCTGGGCACTGAACATGCTGTGCAGGGGGGTCTATGATCCGCGTCGCGACGATGCCGATTTCCGTCGCAGCCTGGTGAACGATACCGCCAGCCAGCGTCTGGCTTTCGATGCCTTGCGCAAGCACTACCCGCCACGTCGGGAAATCGAGGGTTTGAAAGTCCGGCTGGAAGGCGATTCGCAGGCCTTGAAGCAGATGGTCTTGGCGCTGGGTGCATCGCTTGTCTGAACAGGCACACAGGATTCAAGGCAGAAAAAACCCGACACTGGGTCGGGTTCTGAAAAATGGGGTGATGCTTAATTATTCTGCTTTGCAGGCGTGACCCAGAACTTTTCGCATTCCTGGCAGGCAGCCTGAACCATTTCTTCGGTAATGAGGACTTCGTGTCCATCCTTGTCGAGCACAGCGCCACCTACAGAGAGGTCGGGGGTGGATCGAACGACCTGGACTTGATTGCTGCTTTCTTGCACGTTCATAGTCTTTCTCCTTGATCAGGTGTTACATCTAAACTACCCGCGTTTGATGACCGTGCAGTGACACTTCCAGTCGCAAGCGGAGTCCCAGTGCAACAGAAATGATATAAAACCGCCAGTATTTGCTTAGATCGATCCTTTCTAGAAGAGAAGCAAGGCGTCATAACGCTTGGCTTTCCTGCCCCCCATACAGGTTTAATGATTATGTCGTCGGTGTTTTCCATCGCTCAGCGGCCTTCTATCCGTCTGGCTCTGAGTTTTCTCGTCCCTTACCGCTGGCAGGCTTTGGGGGCATTGCTGGCCTTGATCATTACGGCAGGTCTCATGCTCTTCATGGGGCAGGGCATCAAGATGATCGTGGATCAGGGGTTCGTGACGGGCTCGGCTGAACAACTTGAGCGATCCATCGGTTTTTTCCTGCTGGTGACTGTGGGGTTGTCGATCGGCACCTTTACCCGCTTTTATCTGGTGTCCTGGATCGGCGAGCGGGTTGTGGCGGATTTGCGCAATCGCGTATTCGAGCACCTGATCAATCTGCATCCGGCTTTCTATGAAAATAACCGCAGCTCGGAAATCCAGTCCCGCCTGACGGCAGATACCACCTTGCTGCAGTCGGTGGTGGGGTCGTCTCTGTCGGTATTCCTGCGCAGTGCGCTGATGGTGATTGGCGGCATCATTCTTTTGTTCATCACCAACCCGAAGCTGACCAGTATCGTGGTGCTCACCTTGCCACTGGTGATCGTGCCAATCCTGGTATTCGGTCGCCGGGTGCGTCGTCTGTCTCGAGAGACGCAGGACCGTGTGGCTGATGTAGGCAGTTATGTCGCCGAAGCGCTGAGGCAGATCAAGACCGTTCAGGCGTATAACCACCAGGAGCACGACAAGGCGCATTTTTCCCGGACGGTCGAGAATGCCTTCGGTACGGCACGCAAGTATATCTTGCAAAGGTCCTGGCTGATTACCATCGTGATCTCGCTGGTACTGGGTGCTGTTGGCGTGATCCTGTGGGTTGGCGGGATGGACGTGATCAAGGGCACCATCAGCAGCGGTGAATTATCGGCCTTTGTGTTTTACGCCCTTCTGGTAGGCACTTCCTTTGGTTCGCTGAGTGAGGTGATTGGCGAGTTGCAGCGCGGCGTGGGTGCTGCCGAGCGCATCAGCGAACTGCTTCAGGTCTGTAGCGAAATCACACCTCCAGCCAGCGGCCTGCTTTGTCTGCCGGGCAGAATCAGTGGTCGTCTGGCGTTCGAGGGCGTCAGTTTTGCCTACCCGTCACGGCTCGATCACAATGCGGTCGACGATCTGACCCTGAGCATCGTGGCCGGTGAAACCATCGCGCTGGTCGGTCCATCGGGGGCGGGCAAGTCCACGCTGTTCGATTTGTTGCTGCGTTTCTACGATCCTCAGCAGGGCCGCATCCTGATTGAAGGGACCCCCATTCTTCAGCTTGATCCTCAAGACCTGCGTCGCAACTTTGCCCTCGTTTCACAGACGCCAGCCTTGTTCTTCGGCAGTGTCGAAGACAACATTCGCTATGGCAACTCAGAGGCCAGTATCGAGCAGGTGGAAGCCGCAGCGCGCATTGCTCATGCCCATGAGTTCATCATGCAAATGGCTGATGGCTACAAGACCCATCTGGGGGATGGCGGCCTTGGGTTGTCCGGTGGTCAGCGGCAGCGTCTGGCGATTGCCAGGGCATTGCTGGTCGATGCACCGATTCTGTTGCTGGATGAAGCGACCAGTGCGCTGGATGCTCAAAGCGAGCACCTTATCCAGCAGGCGCTGCCAAGCCTGATGAAGGGGCGTACGACGCTGGTTATCGCCCATCGACTGGCCACGGTACAGAATGCCGACCGTATTGCAGTCATCGATCAGGGGCGTCTGGTGGCGGTGGGGACGCATCAGCAACTGATAGCCGGCAATGCGCTGTATGCGCGTCTTGCGGCACTTCAGTTTAATGTGCAGATGGAAGGCGAGATGGGTTGAGGCTTTGGCTGGCTGCGTGTCTGGCACGCAGCCTTGGCTTTACTCAGCGGTATTCGCACAGGTAAGCAGTATCGACACTTACCTTCAACTGAAACTTGCTGTTGGCCGGTACATTGAACTGGCTGCCGGTGCTGAAGGTTTCCCAGTCAGTGCTGTCCGGTAGCTTGACGATCAGTTCGCCGGAGATGACATGCATGATTTCGCGTTGTGCAGTGCCGAACTCATATTCGCCCGCTGCCATCACACCAATGGTGGCCTGGCCTTCCGTCTGACTGAAAGCGATGGATTTGACAGTGCCGTCGAAGTATTCATTGACCTTGAACATGCGAGATTCCTTGGTGAAAGGGCTGAAAAGGGTCGAATAGTATGCCCAAGGTATCAACCATCGTCACTTGGCAATCCTGATATTCAATTGGGAAGAATCAGCGGCAGCAGTCTGGCGGTGTTGCGTGCATCGACCAGAGCGCGGTGTTGCTGGCCGCTGAACTGCATGCCGGCCAGTTGCAGCGCGCTGTTGAGCCCCGGCGCGCGTTGTAGTTGGCGGGCCTCGGCGAAGCGCTGCTTCAGGTTCACATAGGGCATCTCGCTCAGGGCGCTTTGCAGATGATGCTGGCGCCACTGCTCCTCCAGTTGCCTGCGGTCGTAATCGCCCCAGCTGGCCCAGCCGACAACACGGGCCTGATGATGGCTGAGCCAGCGCTCGAATTGTGGCCATACGCTGGTCAGCGGTGCGGCGCTGTCGATATTGCTTTGGCTGATGTGGGTCAGTTCTCGGCAGAAGTGCGTCAGCAAGGGGCGGCGTGCGGGGCGTACGAAGCGCTCGAAATGATCCAGTTCGCGTCCGTCCTGATTCACCAGCGTTGCACCGATCTCGATGATTTCCATTTCTGCGACCGGCCATCCGCCTTCCTCGGTGGTAGCCTCCAGGTCGATCACCAGCCAATGCGGCATTATGAAGCTCCATCCAACAGTTTGAGTGAGATCAGAGTAGCCATATTCATTCGGCTATGCTCGATAAGGTTTTGCCACGGGGTTGCCGATACTTCAATCGACCGTTGAATACTCCTTGAGTGCCTTGTCTTTTGTCGCCATTCACCTGTCGGCTTTCATGGCGCATCCGATTATGCCGATTCATTGATTTGGTAGTTGTTTAAACTGCTGAAAGCGCATAGCGTGTGGCGTTTTTGACCGATACCTTTTCATGAAGACGCACGCAGTAATAACCGATGTGTTGTTGCGCAGGGGAGCGATGCTGATTGTATCGCTGTTATTGAGCTGGCAGGTTCAAGCCGCTCAAGTCGTGCAGGTTGCGGCCGTGCATTTTCCGCCCTATATGATTCGCCCTGAAAGAGGCAATGATACCGGGCTTCTGCCCAAGCTTATCGAGGCCTTGAATGCCAGTCAGCACGACTACGAGTTCGTGGTGGTGCCGACTTCCGTGCAGCGTCGCTTTCGTGACTTTGCACAAGGTCGCTTCGACATTGCCATTTTTGAAAACCCGGACTGGGGTTGGAAAAGTGTTGCCTATGACAAAGTGGATATGGGGCTGGAAGATGCCGAAGTCTTTGTTGCCCGACGGGCGGAAGGGCGTCAGCAGAGTTATTTCGACGACCTGTCCGATAAACGCCTGGCTCTGTTCAGTGGTTATCACTATGGGTTTGCCAACTTCAATGCCGACCCGAAGTTTCTGAGCGAGAACTTCAACGTCACGCTGACCTATTCACATGACAGCAATTTATTGATGGTCATACGCGAACGTGTGGATATTGCGCCGGTAACGCGCTCTTACCTGGTGGATTTCATGGCGCACAACCCGACCGAAGCCGAGCAGTTTCTGGTGTCCGAGCGGGTGGATCAGCTCTATCGTCAATATGCACTGTTGCGTCCGGGTGGCAGCATCAGCGCAACGAAGTTTGATCAGTTGTTGCAGCAGTTGCGTGACAGTGGGGCGTTCGCGAAGATCTTCGAGCCTCTGCACATAAAGGTATTGGCCGTGCCTCCTTACTCGGCTGCGCAAGACAAGGCAGCGAGCAAGAAGGCTGGAAGGTGAGAGAAGGCCAGGATCACTGATCCTTGGCTTCCTTGGCATCCATCTGCGCATTACGTTCATGAATACGCTTGAGCTGCTCTTCGGTCAGAGGCAGCTTTTGTGCTGTGTCGCGCAGTAACATCAGGCCGCCGACGATGGAGCCAATTGCAACGATCAGAATCAACCAGGCATACCAGGGCATAGCACTCTCCTTGTAGTCATACCGGTTTGAGCAAGGTGTTGCCCAATGGTTCAAGTGTATGCGCTCTGGAAGGGCCGCGTGAAACCGTGATGGTTTCACGCGGCCTTTTGCTGTTATGAGCCGGTCAGCATCGCGTCGGCAGGGGCGTTGGCGCGCGATTGGGAGGTAAGGCTGAAGTAGATGAAGCCTACAGCCATGAAGCAGAGGAAGATGAACCCGATCAGCATGTTGAACCAGGCCATTGCCACCAGGCATACCACGGCCAGCGCCAGGGCGATTCCTGGCACGACAGGGTAGCCCGGTGCGCGGAAGCTGCGTTCCAGCAGGGGTTCGGTCTTGCGCAGTTTGAACAGGCTGAGCATGCTCATGATGTACATCACGATTGCACCGAATACGGCCATGGTGATCATGGCTGCGGTCAGGGTCATACCGCTCAGGTTGATCAGGCCGTCGCTGTAGATGGCTGCAATGCCGATCAGGCCGCCCGCGATGATTGCCCGGTGAGGCGTCTGGAAGCGTGAGAGCCTGGCCAGCGAAGCGGGCAGGTAACCGGCACGCGCCAGGGCGAAGAACTGACGCGAGTAACCCAGGATGATCCCGTGGAAACTGGCAACCAGCCCGAACAGGCCGATCCAGACCAGCATGTGCAGCCAGCCGGAGTTATCGCCCACCACGGCCTTCATGGCCTGTGGCAGCGGGTCGTTGATGTTGGACAGGGTGCGCCAGTCGCCGACACCGCCCGCAAACAGCATTACGCCGATGGCCAGCACTACGAGGGTCAGGATGCCGCTGACATAGGCTTTCGGAATGGTACGTTTCGGGTCCTTGGCTTCTTCGGCAGCCATGGCTGCACCTTCGATAGCCAGGAAGAACCAGATTGCGAACGGAATCGCGGCGAACATACCGGCAATCGCGCCCGGCCCGAAGGTATCTGAACCTGCCCAGCCATGCAGTGCGAAGTTACTGAAACTGAAGGCCGGAGCCACCACGCCCATGAACACCAGCAACTCGGCCACGGCCAGGACGCAGACAACCAGCTCAAAGGTCGCCGCCAGCTTCACGCCCAGAATATTGAGGGTCATGAAGACGATATAGGCGCCGACCGCTGCATGCTTGGGGTCCAGGGTCGGAAACTGCACGTTCAGGTAGGCACCGATTGCCAAGGCAATGGCCGGTGGCGCAAAGACAAATTCGATCAGCGTCGCCATGCCAGCGATCAATCCACCTTTCTCTCCGAATGCGCGGCGACTGTAGGCGAATGGCCCGCCCGCGTGGGGAATGGCAGTGGTCAGTTCGGTGAAGCTGAAGATGAAGCAGGTGTACATCGCTGCGACCATCAAGGCCGTGACCAGAAATCCGAGTGTTCCCGCCACACCCCAGCCGTAGCTCCAGCCGAAGTATTCGCCGGAGATCACCAGCCCGACTGCGATCCCCCATAAGTGAATTGTGCCTAGCGTTGGCTTGAGTTGTTGACTCATGTGTTTCTCCCTGAGGGTCCGAAAAGCATTGAAATATTTTTTTGCTTGCTCTTTTTATTTGCTTTGTTTGCAGGCTCCGTGCCAGTGCATGAATCGTCGTCGTATTGCTTCAAATGAGGTCGTTTGCAGAACGGCTCTGGTCGCTGCCTCGTGTTCTGGCGCAGGTTTGGTGCGCAAGGCTGCAAGGGTGAGCGCTGTAAGTGCGTATTGGCTTTTTTAAAGTCCAGGTCCCGTCCGCCAGCAGGTTCGGCTACAATGCGCGCCGATTTCGACTTACCTGAGAACACGCTCATGTCCGCCTGCCAGACTCCTGTCATCGTCGCCCTGGATTTTCCGACCCGTGACGCCGCCTTACGGTTGGCTGACCAGCTTGATCCGAAACTGTGCCGGGTCAAGGTCGGCAAGGAACTGTTCACCAGTTGCGCTTCGGATATCGTTGAAACCCTGCGTAACAAGGGCTTCGAGGTTTTTCTGGATCTTAAATTTCACGACATTCCCAACACCACGGCCATGGCTGTCAAGGCGGCAGCGGAAATGGGTGTCTGGATGGTGAACGTGCATTGTTCCGGCGGCTTGCGCATGATGTCGGCGTGCCGTGAAGTGCTGGAAAAGCGCAGTGGCCCTCAACCGCTGTTGATCGGTGTTACCGTACTGACCAGCATGGAGCGTGAAGACCTGGCAGGTATCGGTCTGGATATCGACCCTCAAGTGCAGGTGCTGCGTCTGGCTGCCCTGGCGGAAAAAGCCGGCATGGACGGTCTGGTATGTTCGGCTCTGGAAGCCCAGGCGCTGAAGGCTGCTCATCCGTCCCTGCAACTGGTCACCCCCGGCATTCGCCCTGCTGGCAGCGCCCAGGACGACCAGCGTCGTATCCTGACACCGCGTCAGGCGCTGGACGCTGGTTCCGACTATCTGGTCATCGGCCGTCCGATCAGCCAGGCCGCCGATCCGGCACAGGCCCTGGCGGCTGTGGTTGCCGAACTGGCCTGATCCTCCGGTAGGATCATGCTGGTACAGTTAAGGTCATAAATCACTTTGTGGGAGGCAGCTTGCTGGCGACTTCAGCGTACAGACGCAGAATATCTGCCGGTTTTGAGGCTTTTTCGCCAGCAAGCTGTCTCCCACAAGTTTTGTTCCTTGACTGATCGTTCCTATCAGACCTTCAGCACCAACTTGCCGAAGTTCTCGCCACTGAAGAGCTTGAGCAGGGTTTCAGGGAAGGTTTCCAGCCCGTCGACCACATCCTCACGGCTCTTGAGCTTGCCTTCGGCAATCCAGCCTGCCATTTCCTGACCGGCTTCGGCGAAACGCGAGGCGTAGTCCAGCACCACAAAGCCTTCCATGCGCGCGCGGTTGACCAGCAGCGACAGGTAGTTGCTCGGCCCTTTGATCGGTGAGGTGTTGTTGTACTGGCTGATGGCGCCACAGATCACGACGCGGGCTCGCGGTGCCAGGCGGCTGAGCACGGCATCCAGGATATCGCCACCGACGTTATCGAAATACACGTCCACGCCTTTGGGGCACTCGCGTTTCAGTCCTGCCAGAACGTCTTCGCTCTTGTAGTCGATAACGCCATCGAAACCCAGTTCGTCGATCAGCGAGCGGCACTTTTCCTGCCCGCCCGCGATGCCGATGACCCGGCAGCCCTTGAGCTTGGCGATTTGCCCGGCCACGCTGCCCACCGCACCGGCTGCACCGGAGATCACTACGGTGTCGCCGCTTTTCGGGGCGCCCACATCCAGCAGTGCGAAGTAGGCGGTCATGCCGGTCATGCCCAGCGCGGAAAGGTAGCGGGGCAGCGGCGCGAGTCTTGGATCAATCTTGTAAAAGCCTTTGGGTTCGCCGACGAAGTAATCCTGAACCCCTACCGAACCTTGTACGTAGTCGCCTGCCGCGAACTGCGGGTTCTTCGATTCGATCACTTCGCCAACGCCCAGGGCGCGCATGACATGGCCCAGTTCAACCGGCGGGATATAGGATTTGCCCTCGTTCATCCAGCCACGCATGGCCGGGTCGAGGGAAAGGAATTGGTTGCGCACCAAAATCTGTCCGTCTGCCACTTCTGCGACCGGTACCTCCTGATACGTGAAGTTCTCTCTGCCGGGATGGCCAACAGGTCGCTTGGCGAGCAGAAACTGGCGATTGGAAAGAGTGGTCATGACAGGTCCTCGATCTGAAGAAGAAAGGCTGATTGAAGCTGTTGATGCTCTTTGAGGCAAGCAACGGTCATGTAGCGAATGCGGCTCCATCCAGCAGGATGATGCCTGTTGGCAGTCGTCACCGAAGGTGTTTCGACTTGAGTCACCCGCAGTGGTGCTCTACATTGCCTGTTCATTGAAAGTCTGGATTGTCGCGCAATGTCCCCTACGAATTTGCCAACCCTTTATCCCCGCGCGCTGCGTGCAGGTGACGCTGTTGCGCTGGTGTCGCCTGCCGGGCCGGTGGTTGCCTCCAAGGTCGAAGCCGCAGTGGAGGTGCTGAAGGGCTGGGGATTGAAGCCGCGGGTCTATCCCCATGCATTGGGCAAGCATTCCTTTTATGCCGGCACTGACGAGGACCGCCTCGCGGATCTGAACAGCGCACTGGCCGACCCGGAAATCCGTGCGGTGATCTGCAACCGTGGCGGTTACGGCACGCAGCGAATTCTTGGGCAACTGGATTTTGAATCCGTTCGGCGCGATCCGAAGCTGGTCACCGGCTTTTCCGATATCACGGCCCTGCACGGCGCGCTATGGACGCATGCAGGTCTTGCGACCATCCACGGCCCGGTGGCGGCTCAACTGGAGCGTGGCGGCTTGTTCGTCAGCGGCATGCGCCATGTGCTGATGAGCGCCGAGCCGGTGCTGCTCAAGGCCGATCCCGAGGCTGCGACCGGTAGTGTGCGAACTCAAGGCAGCGCCAAGGGTTTGCTGCTCGGTGGCAATCTGAGCATGCTCAGCACCTGCATCGGCACGCCTTACATGCCGGATCTGACAGGTGCCATCCTGCTGATCGAGGATGTCGGGGAAGCGGCTTATCGGGTCGACCGTCTGCTGACTCATCTGGGCAATTGCGGGATCCTGCAGCGTCTGGCCGGTATCGCAGCGGGCGATTTCAGTGTGCCTGCCCATACCGCCGGTTCGATCACTCCGGCCCACGTGTTGCAGGAACGACTGGGCAATCTGGGGATTCCGGTCCTGGGCGGCCTGCCGGTGGGTCATGGCGACGTCAATCAGGCCGTGCCTCTGGGTACGCAGGCCATTCTCGATGTGGATGCCGGGACGCTGCTGGTATCCGCCGCTGCCCATTCTTGAAGCACGAATCCCTCTTGTAGCATCGCGTTTCTCTGTGCAGGCGGAGCGTTCAGCCGCCTGTTGCCGAGGCAACCATCCTGAAAGCGACGTCTGCATAGCTCTTTGCCATTATTCATGAGCCGCAGGCTTGCGCTTGCTCCGACCCGTTGCGAATGTGCATGGATATTGAATGGCCTCGTGAGTGGATCATTCAAGGCGAATGAGTCGAACGGGGATTGAACGCTATGATCTTGGCCATTCAAGGACGCTTCGCCAACCTCGGTATGGCGAAGAAGCTGGGCTTTGGTTTTACTCTGGTGCTGCTGTTGACGGCTCTGGTGGCGGCCATTGGTGTCTGGTCGCTGAAAAGCATCAGCCAGCATGTCGATGGCCTGAAACAGATGTCTTCCCTTAATAGTGGGCTGCTGCGTGTACGCTTGCTTGAGCAGGAATACGCCCTGCACAGCGATCCCAGGGTCGTGGAGCAGATTCACACCCGAATCGATGACCTGAGCACTCTGGCGCAATCGCTGCAAGAGCAGTCGCCTGCCAACGAGGCGATGCTTTCTCAGGTTCGGCAGGCATTGGGTGCCTACCGCACCTCTTTCGATGAATTCGTCGATATCAGTCAAAGCAAGGATCTGGCACTGGAAATGGCCAGTTGGTCGGTGTCCAGCGTAGCCAACAATCTTGAAGTGTTGCAGGCCGGGCTGGCCGATGATGGAACCTGGACCCTGAAGGATTCCCAAGGCCAGCAAGGTGCCGAGTTCGTCGAGCAGGCCGGCAAGGTCAGTCAGGTATCGAAGCTGATGCAGCAGGCCATGGACGAAGCCCGTGTACGTCTGGACAAGAGCCGCAGGACCGGGTCGGGCGAAGCTGCGAAAACCGGGACCATCGAGCAGGCCGATCAAGCCAGGGGGCTGGCCGAAGAACTCAAGTCCCAGATCAAGGATGAGGGTTATCTGACGGTGTTGGGTGAAGTCAGCACGCACATCGTCAGCTTCACCGAAAAGCTCAAGGAGTACACCGACCTGCTGGCCAGGGAAGCTCAGGTTTCCGGCCAGTTGGCGACCAATGCCCGGCAAGTGGTGGAACTGGTCAAGCAGGTTTCTGCCACCGAAGATCAGTCCATGCAGACTCAGCTCACCGCCAATACCTTGCAGATTATCGGGTCGTCGGTGGTGGCCTTGTTGGTGGGGTTTATTGTTTCCTGGTTGATTACCCGCTTGATCGTCGGCCCGCTGCGCAGTGTTATCGGCCTGGCACAGCGCATTGCCGCAGGAGACTTGAGTGGCAGTGTGCAGGTTCGGCGGCGCGATGAAATCGGTCAGTTGATGCTCGCCATGCAGCAGATGGGCGAGGGCTTGAGCCGTATTGTCAGTGGCTTGCAGTCGGGCATCGAGCAGCTGTCGAACTCGGCGCACTCCTTGTCGGCCGTTACTGAACAGACCAACCTGGAAGTCAGTTCCCAGAAGGAAGAAACCGAACAGGTCGCCACAGCGATGAATCAGATGACCGCCACTGTCCATGATGTGGCGCGTAATGCCGAAGAGGCTGCATTGGCTGCTCAGACGGCTGATGAAAAGGTGGACGGTGGGCAGGCGGTGGTGCGTCAGAGCATGCAGCGTATCGAGCAACTGGCCAGTTCATCGCAGTCTGCCAGCCAGGGTATCCAGAACCTGAGTGCCGAGATTCAGAACATCGGCCAGGTCTTGAATGTGATCAAAAGCGTTGCCGAACAAACCAACCTGCTGGCACTCAATGCTGCTATCGAGGCCGCTCGGGCGGGTGAGCAAGGGCGTGGTTTTGCGGTGGTGGCGGATGAAGTTCGCGCCCTTGCCAAGCGTACTCAGCAGTCAACCCAGGAGATCGAGAATCTGGTGTTCAGGTTGCAAAGTGGTGCGCAGGCATCGGTTGAGCAGATTCAGAGCAGTGGCGAGCTGGTGAAGCTGGCGGTCAGCGATGCGCTGCAAACCGAAAGCGCGTTGGGTGGTATTGCGGTGGCTGTCTCCATGATTCAGCAGATGAACCAGCAGATCGCCGCAGCCGCCGAGCAGCAAAGCTCGGTGGCCGAGGAGATCAACCGCAGTGTGACAAGCATCCGTGCCAGTGCCGATCAGTCGGCTCTGGCCATGCAGGGCAACGCAGCTTCCAGTCTTGAACTGGCCTCATTGGGAGTGGAACTGAAGGGGATGGTCGGGCATTTCAGGCTTTAACCTCATCCACTCTTGCGCATATTGAGGATCACCAGCGTCAGTACCCCGGCCACGATTCCCCAGAGTGCCGAACCAATGGAAAACAGGGTCAGGCCTGATGCGGTGACCATAAAGGTGATGAGTGCCGCTTCCCGCTCCTTGGGCTCGTTCATGGCGACGGTCAGGCCGTTGATGAGTGAGCCAAACAGCGCCAGAGCGGCAATCGACAGCACCAGCTCCTTTGGAAAGGCTGCGAACAATGCCGCCAGGGTCGCGCCGAAGATTCCGGCGATGCCGTAGAAAACCCCGCACCAGACGGCGGCCGTATAACGCTTTTTCTTGTCTTCATGGGCATTGGGGCTGGTGCAGATGGCGGCGCTGATCGCTGCCAGATTGAGCCCATGGCAGCCAAAGGGTGCGGTCAGCAGCGAGGTGATGCCCGTGGCTGTAATCAGAGGCGAAGAGGGCGTGTGATAGCCATCGGCACGCAACACGGCGATGCCTGGCATGTTCTGCGAAGTCATTGCCACCACGAATAACGGAATGCTGATGCTGATGGTCGCCGCCAGCGAGAACGAAGGCGTCGTCCAGACCGGCGCGGCCACTTCCAGAGAGAGGTCAGTGAAATTCAGCAGCCCCAGCACGCCGGCTATTGCGATCCCCACCAGCAGCGCCGCCAGTACCGAATAGCGCGGCGAGACTCGTTTGACCAGCAAGTAGGTGAAAAACATGGCCAGTACCAGGCTGGTGCGATGCTGTACGGCGATGAAGATATCGCTGCCGATCTTGAACAGGATCCCGGCCAGCAAGGCCGCCGCCAGGGAGGCGGGCAAGCGCTTGACCAGCCGCTCGAAACTGCCGGTCATGCCGCAGATGATCACCAGGAGCGAGCAGGTGATGAACGCGCCGATAGCCTCCGGGTAAGCCACGCCGCCCAGTGTGGTAATCAGCAAGGCGGCGCCGGGTGTTGACCAGGCCACGCTGATCGGCGTGCGGTAGCGCAGCGACAACCCGATACTGCAAATCGCCATGCCTATGAACATCGACAAGAGCCAGGATGACATCTGGCCACTGGTGAGGCCAGCAGACTGCCCTGCCTGAAGCATCAGCACCAGCGAACTGGTGCAGCCGGTCATCATTGCAATGAAACCAGCGACCACGGCTGAAGGTGATGAGTCTGCCAATGGGCGCAGTGGCGCCTTGAGGGTCTCGTTCATGCAGGGCTTTCCTTAAACGGGCAGGTTTGAAAGGTGTCGGTATTTCTTATTCAGTTATCGGTATCTGTGCCGCCGGGCCGGGCGCCCGACTGGAGCGTCTGCCCCAGCGCCTGGTTGACGGTTAGCCATCCATCCACCGCAGCCTGACCTGCGTCGGAGAATACCCGCTGCAAGAGCTTCACCTGTTCCTGGCGCAACGCCTGCTCGAATCTGATTCCTTCTTCGCTCAGCACCAGCAGTCGCTTGCGCTTGTCGGTATCAGGTGTCGTGCTGTGTACCAGCTCCATGGCAATCAACTGGCGCAGTGGCACATTGAGCGCCTGTTTGCTGACCCCCAGCACGGTGAGCAGCTCTTTCACGCTCAGGTCGGGGTAGCGAGCAATAAAAAACACAATGCGCTGATGAACACGGCTGAGCCCGCGCCGGGCCAGCATTTCATCGGCCTTGGCGGTAAATGCCTGGTAGCCGAAAAAGAAGGCTTCCATGGCAATTTGCTGATTGGCAGGATTTTTAAGGTCAAGCATGTTGACGTATCCGGGCTTGGCGTCGTAATTTGAGTCAACAAGTTTGACGTATTTCCCTTTCACTCGGCTACAGGTAGTTGCCATGGCTTTCTCCGAACGTGTTACCCGCCTGAAAAGTTCATTGATTCGCGAAATCCTGGCCGCTGCACAACGGCCTGAAGTGATGTCCTTTGCCGGCGGCTTGCCTGCCGAGTCCATGCTGCCGAAAGTGGAGTGGGCCGACATGCCGTTGACGCTGGGGCAATACGGCATGAGCGAAGGCGAGCCCGAGCTGCGTGAAGCGCTGGCCGCCGAGGCGCGGGCGCTGGGTGTTCCTTGTCAGGCCAGCCAGGTCCTGGTCGTCAGCGGTTCGCAGCAGACGCTTGATCTGGCCGCCAAGCTGTACATCGACAAAGGCACTGAAATCCTGCTGGAAGCCCCGACTTACCTGGCAGCGCTGCAAATCTTCCAGTTGTTCGGCGCCGATTGCCTGACCGTGCCCTTGCAGGCCGAGGGGCCGGATCTGATTGCCTTGCGGCAGCGTCTGGAGCAACACAAGCCTGCGTTCGCCTACCTGATTCCGACCTTTCAGAATCCATCGGCAGTGCGTTATAGCGAAGCGAGCCGTGATGCGGTCGCGGCCCTGCTCGACGAGTTTGGCGTGACGTTGATCGAAGATGAGCCTTATCGCGAACTGACCTTTGATGGCGGCAATGCAAGACCGATTGTCGCTCGTCTCAAAAAGGCCAGCTGGATCTATACCGGAACCGTCTCCAAAACCTTGCTGCCGGGGTTGCGTGTCGGTTACCTGATTGCCAGTGCGGACCTGTTCCCGCACCTGCTGCGCCTGAAGCAATCTGCCGATCTGCACACCAACCGTATCGGTCAGTGGCAGGCCTTGCAGTGGATCGGCACCGAACACTATCGTGAACATCTGAGTGAGTTGCGTGGGTTCTATCGGCAGCGACGCGATGCATTCGAGGCGGCCTTGCAGGAACACTTTGGCGACCTGGCCGACTGGAACAGCCCGCAAGGTGGATTATTCTTCTGGCTGACGCTCAAGCAGAAGCTCGATACCCGCACTTTGCTGGATGCTGCGCTGTCTCAGGATGTGACTTTTATGCCGGGTGAACCGTTCTTTGCGAACCCGGAGGCCAACCACGGTCATCTGCGGTTGAACTTCAGCCATATTGATCCGGCGCGTCTGGATGAGGGCTTGAAACGATTGGCAGCGGTAATTCGCCAGGCCAGTGCAAGGCAGGCGGCTTGATTCGATCCAATACAAGGGATTCCAGCGGGAGCAGGGCGATGTACAAGGTTTACGGCGATTACAACTCAGGCAACTGCTACAAGGTCAAACTGATGCTCAGCCTGCTGGGCAGCGAGTACCAGTGGGTGCCCGTCGATATTCTCAATGGCGAAACCCAGACCCCGGCGTTCCTGGAAAAGAACCCCAATGGCAAGATTCCGGTGCTGGAACTCAGTGACGGCACCTGCCTGTGGGAGTCCAATGCGATTCTCAATTTCCTGGCCGATGGCAGCGTCTACCTGCCTACTGAGCCGCGGCTGCGTACGCAAGTGCTGCAATGGCAGTTCTTCGAGCAGTACAGTCATGAGCCTGCGATCGCGGTGGCACGTTTTATTCAGTTCTATCTGGGTCTGCCTGAAGAGCGTCTGGCCGAGTACCGTGCATTGCAGAAGTCTGGCTATCGGGCCCTTGCAGTGATGGAGCAGCAGCTCAAGCGCACGCCGTTCCTGGTGGGCGACAGTTTTTCCATCGCCGATATCGCCCTCTACGCCTATACCCACGTTGCCCATCAGGGCGGTTTTGACCTGGCCCCATATCCTGGCATTCAACAATGGCTGGAACGGGTCAAGGAGCAGCCCGGTTATGTGGGCATGCTGGATTGATCGAAAGAGAGAGGAGCGTTTCGTGAGAAATTCCATCGCCGCTCTGGCAGCCGTCATTGCGCTGGGCATTGGTTGCTCGGCGCAGGCCGAGGATTGCAATGCCAACCAGGCCAGCATGAATCAATGTGCCGGCAAGGACCTGACTGCGCTTGATGCTGAGTTGAACAGGCAGTACAAGGCGCAGATGAGCTGGCTGAAAGATCCCGCCAGGAAGCAGGCACTCAAGGACGCGCAGCTCAAGTGGATCGCCTTCCGCGATGCCGACTGCCTGTATCGCGTGGGCAAGGCTGAGGATTCGGGGTCGATCTGGCCTTTGCTGCAATCACAGTGTCTGGCCGAGCATACCCGCGTGCGGGTCAAGGAGTTGAAGGCGTATGTGGCGTGTCGCGAGGATGGCTGCCCGCGTTGATGCAGGCAGCCCAAAGGTTCAGACAGTGCTGAAGCGCTGATCCAGGTACTCGATGATGGCCTTGGACTCGTAGAGCCAGGTGGTCTTGTCGCCTTCCTGGATACGCAGGCAAGGCACCTTGATCCTGCCGCCTTCGTTGAGCAGCGTCTGGCGGTCGTTTTCATTGTTCTTGGCGTCCCGCAGGGCGACCGGAACATTGAGGCGGCGCAGGGTGCGGCGGGTCTTCACGCAGAACGGGCAGGCATGGAACTGGTACAGGGCCAGATCTCTGGCTGCTTGATCGACGGCAGCCTGAGCCTGAGGTTCGCGTTTCTTCCTGGCCGGGCGGGTCAGGAAGTCAGCGAAGATAACGAGCTGGCCAAGGCCAACCCTGAGGGCTTTCATGAACACGGTCAAACCTCTTGCGGGGCACGCATTGAAAGGGCGGGCCCGCGCCAACAGGCGGCGCAGGCTGCTGCGCCTTACTTGATAAGGCTGAGGAATTCGCTGCGGGTCGCTGCGTTTTCACGGAACTCGCCAAGCATCACCGAAGTGATCATCGAGGAATTCTGTTTTTCCACGCCGCGCATCATCATGCACATGTGCTGGGCTTCGATGACCACTGCAACGCCCAGGGCGCCGGTCACCTGCTGGATGGCTTCGGCGATCTGACGGCTCAGGTTTTCCTGAATCTGCAGGCGCCGGGCGAACATGTCGACGATACGCGCCACTTTCGACAG
This sequence comes from Pseudomonas serbiensis, assembly GCF_030580745.1. Lineage (NCBI taxonomy): Bacteria > Pseudomonadati > Pseudomonadota > Gammaproteobacteria > Pseudomonadales > Pseudomonadaceae > Pseudomonas > Pseudomonas serbiensis. The sequence goes on along the minus strand of NZ_JAUQOO010000024.1, from coordinate 30,281 downwards.
GCCCAATACCTTGCCATTGGGGATGTAGGCGACATGGGCCTTGCCAATGAACGGCAGCAGATGGTGCTCGCACAGCGAGTACAGTTCGATGTCCCTGACCATCACCATCTCGCTGGCGTCGGAGCTGAATAGAGCACCGTTGGTCACTTCTTCGAGAGACTGTTCATAACCGCGACACAGGTACTGCATGGCTTTGGCTGCACGCTTTGGCGTGTCCAGCAGGCCTTCGCGCGAAACATCTTCGCCCAACTGACTCAATATGGCGGTGTAATTCTGTTCCAGTGTCACAGGAGTGTGTTTCCGTGTGGGTTTCGATAAACGCGAGGGGCATGGCCCTCGCCAAAGTCGCACATAATAACTTACACATGCGAACAGGTGTATGGCCACTGCACAAATCGGCATGTGAAGTCTGTTTGTATCGCTTTTATTACGCTTTGGCTACCCGATTGCTACCGACTTCCATCGCTGGCTGCGGTCATAGGGAGCAGTAGTCAATCACTGCTTCATGAGAGAGTAAATTCGGATGTTGAGTCGAGTAGCAAAAATAGCGATGGTGATCGTTGTCCTGACTTCGGTTTCCGGCTGCTGGCCGTTCTGGCCCGGCCCTCGTGGTCACGGCGGTGGCGGAGGCGGCGGTCATCATCAGGGTGGTGGCGGCCCCGGTGGTCCGGGCGGTCCTGGTCCGGGTTTTGGTCCTGGTGGCGGTCCTCGCTGACAACGCGGGTCGGGCAGCGTCAAGGCTGCCCGGCCTTCATCACTCGTCGCGACCTTCCATCATGGTGCGCTTGAGCATGACGTAAACCGCGCCAGCGCCGCCATGTTTGGCCAGGCATGAGCAAAAGCCCAGCACTTGCGGGTGCTGGCGCAGCCAGGTGTTGACGTGGCTCTTGATCATCGGGCGCTTGCCGTCCAGGCGAACAGCCTTGCCATGAGTGACACGCACGCAGCGGATTTCCAGCTTTGTGGCTTCGGCGAGAAATTCCCACAGGGTTTCCCTGGCCACTTCCACGCTCATGCCGTGCAGGTCCAGGCTGCCCTCGAAACTGATCTGGCCAAGCTTGAGCTTGCGCATCTGGCCTTCCTGCACGCCATCGCGAGCCCAGCTCAATACATCTTCCGGGCCGACATCGATCACGAACTGGTCGGACAGCCCGTCGACCGTGACCGAATCGGTACGCACCGTGGCGGACTGACGTAGCTTTGCCAGCAGTTTGCGGTCGGTCTTGGGTTTGCCGACGTCGGCGTGCTCGTGCTTGATGGGCTTGACGCCGCGCGTCTCGTTTCTGAACAGGGAAAAATCGTCGTCTTGCATGGGGGCCTCCGCGAAGGAAGCTAGTTTAACCCTGTCGAGCGGCAGGGTCAGTCGTGTTTTTTCATCAGGTGCGCAGACATGCTCAACCCTTTCGCACGGCGTTGACGTCGGCGGCAGCGGCGCCACAGCCAGATGCCCAGGTACAGCACCAGAAGCCCGATGCCGGCAATCACGGCAGCACCTGCCGGGGTTGCATCGAGATCGCCGAGCGCCTGGGGATGGCCGATCAGGCCGGATGCACCCGCCATTGTCAGCAGTACGCCCAGGGTCACCAGCAAGGTGGCAAACGCGGTACCCAGACGCATGCGCCAATTGCCCGGCTCTTTGGAGCGCAAGCGACGGGCATCGAAACCGCCGGATATTTTCATGCCGATTTCCTCAGTGGTTATCGGCGCTATGACCCGAATGAAGTGGGGTTGTTCCCGGTTTCCATGGGCGAGGGGGAGTAAAGGGATGGGCGGTTATGTGAGAGGGTTCACACAACCACACAGGCCGCCTGTCGTCAGATCAGGTCTTTGGTCAGTGCCAGCGTGGCGAAGTTGTCCGCCATGATCGCCATTTCCGTGCGGTGTACGTCATGAGCGCTGACGTCGCCGTTGGGGCCGGGCAGATTGCGGGTGGCGCAGGCATCGTCAACCAGGGTGACGCGATAGCCATAATCCTTGGTCGCACGCACGGTGGTGCTGATGCTCGAATGGCTCATGAAGCCGCAGATGATCAGGTCCAGATGACCCAGGCTTTGCAGCAGCTCATGCAGGCCGGTGCCGTTGAATGCGTTGGGCAGGCGTTTCTCGACCAGATGTTCATCACCTTGAGGTACCAGCTCCGGGACCAGCTGGCCACGTTCGCCTTGCGGGTCGAACAGGCCGCCCACGGTGCCAAGGTGGCGTACATGCACGATAGGGCATTTTACGGCGCGGGCTTTGGCCACCAGTTGACCGATATTGTCCAGGGCTTCATGGATGCCTGTCAGCGCCAGAGGACCGCTGAGGTACTCTTTCTGGGCGTCGATGATAATCAGTGTGGCATTGCTCAAGTTGGCCGCTGCATGAACGCGGCCACTGAGTTGAAACATGGTCTTTAAAGATGACATCCAGAGGGCTCCTTCGGGTGGGGCTTTTGCGACATTCTCCTCTGGCTGAGCGCTTCTGTGAATCTCAACAATCACAAGCCCCGGTTTTATTGGGCTGCAGGGCATTTTGCCGCGGCAGTTGGTGGCGGTTTGCCTTGATGAAGGGCGGTTAATGGTGGAAACTTCCGGGTCTGCCAGATAGTTTCCCCAGGAGTTTGTCCATGATCACTTCTCGTTTGCGCACCGTGCGTGACCATATCCGTTGGGCCGTCAGCCGCTTTCACGAGGAAGATGTATTTTTCGGACACGGCACCGACAATGCCTGGGATGAAGCGCGGCAACTGGTGCTCGGTGCTCTGCATCTGCCTTGGGAAATTGCCGACAGCTATCTGGACTGCCGCCTGGAAGTCGATGAAATCTCTGAATTGCAGCGCCTGATCAAGCGTCGCATCGATGATCGCGTTCCTACGCCTTACCTGCTGGGAGAAGCCTGGTTCTGCGGCATGTCCTTTATTGTCGATGACCGCGTATTGATTCCCCGCTCACCGATTGCCGAACTGATCGAAGACCGCTTTGCACCCTGGCTCGCCAATGAACCCGCCCGCATTCTGGACCTGTGCACCGGTTCCGGTTGCATTGGCATTGCCTGCGCCGACGAGTTCCGGGACGCCGAAGTGGTATTGGCCGACCTGTCGTTCGAGGCCCTTGAAGTGGCTAACCAGAACATCGAGCGCCATGGTGTGGAAGATCGCGTCTATACCGTGCAGGGCGATGGTTTCGATGGCCTGCCGGGGCAGCGTTTCGATCTGATCGTGTCCAACCCGCCGTATGTCGATGCCGAAGACTTTGCCGACATGCCCGATGAGTACCAGCATGAGCCGGAACTGGCGCTGGCCTGCGGTAACGACGGCCTGAATCTGGTGCGCCGCATGCTGAGCCAGGCGGCCGATCACCTGACCGAGAAAGGGTTGTTGATTGTCGAAGTGGGCAACAGCCAGGTTCATGTCCAGGCGCTTTACCCGGAAGTGGATTTCGCCTGGCTGGACTTCCAGCGCGGTGGGCATGGTGTGTTCATGCTGACTGCCGAACAGTGCCGCGAGCATCAGGCGCTGTTCGATTCCAGGATTTGAGGCCGTTGTGAGCGGGGTTTCAGACCCCGCTCACAAGCTAGCGATGTGTCGCAATCCAGATCAGCAATCCCGCCTGAAACACTGCAAAGGTCACCAGGCAAGCGATGGTAAAGCGCAGGCTGCTGTCTTCGCGCTTGTACTTGCTCACCCGGTCTTCATGAGCACGAATCACGACTTCCTGTTCGGTCAGGTTCTGCTCGGCCTTTTCCAGCATCTGTGATGCTTCGAGGATCTCGATGATCCGCACCTTGTCGTTGTTCCAGGTGCTGTGCAGGTTGCCGACGTGAACATCCTTGATGCTGCCTTTCATATGCTGCGCATCGGCATAGATGACTTCAAAGCCCAGCGTGCGCAGGAAGTGATCGCGGCGCAGGCGGGTGTCTTCGTTCAGGCCGTCCTTGCTCGCCAGCGGGACGCCTTCAATCTTGTAGGATGACCATTTCTTTTGTGCCCAGTGAACCGCGTGGGCAATCAGGAAGCGCCCAAGACCACGGTTCCAGGGTTCTATCTGCAACCCTGATTCGGGGCCAAAGCGCACCATATGTTTCTGGTGATCGACCCACACGTCCAGATTGTTCTGTTCCTTGCGCACCCGTTGCCCCGGCAACTGGATATTGATGCGCAGCAGGCTCAGTTCCTTGCTGTGGCGCTCGGCACGTCCGAATTGCACGAAACGCAGCGGCCGTCCGCCGGTTGCGCGGTCGGTTGGCAGCGGCGAAAGGCGAAGCATCTGAAAGCTTTCGGGCACCACATCTTCCCAAGGCTGTGGCGGCAGGGCCTCGGCTTCTGGCTTTTCTGGGGCTTCGGCTTTTTCGGTCACGGTAGTTGTGTCAGTCATTAACGATGATCCTGTCCATGGCCTTGTGCAGCAAACACAATGCCAGCACATCCCTATCGGCCGGTTTTCCCAAGTCTGAAGGGGTTTGCGGCTTTGTTGACGTCAAATCTTTCGCTCAAGCAGGTGGCAATGCACCGATAAAGCGCAAGATGTGCGCTGAAAGCTCGCTCGCCAGTGGCAATGTCGGGTTTCTGTAGGATTGCAGTTGCTTATCCAGGTCGTCGGGGACGATGCGCAGTACGTGATTCATGCCGTCGATCAGCGCAAGTTCGGCATCTGGCCGGGCTTTTTTCAGGATCAAGGCGTCATTGATGCTGACCTGAATATCGTTGCGCCCCTGGATAATCAGCGCAGGCATCTGCAACTTGCCGAACGCGACGGCCGGGTCCTGACGGAACAGAGAGATCAGATAAGGCTGGACGCTGGGCCGGAACACGACCTCCAGGTCGGCGGGCACCTTATCGTCGGTCTTGCCGGCCTTGAGTTCATCAAGCAACTGGTTGCTGCGCTGCAACAGCTCTGGGGGCAGGCGTTCGCGAAATTGTTCACGCAGCACCTGATCCACCGGGCGACCCGTGCCCGCGACGGAAATCACGGCACTTGCCCCGGCCTTTTCCGCAGCCAGTGACGCCACCAGCGCGCCTTCGCTATGCCCCAGCAGAATCAGTGAGCCAAGTCGCGGGTTGGCCTTGAGCTTCTGGGCCCAGGCCTGTACGTCGGCGACATAGCCTTCAACGCTCAGGTTGCGTTCGTCCGGGGTTGCGGCCTTGCTGGCCGCGACGCCGCGTTTGTCGTAGCGCACGCTGGCAATATTGTTCTTGGCCAGGATTATGGCCAGACGCTTCATGCTGTCGTTGCGTCCGCCTTCCGGGTTGTTGCCGTCGCGGTCGGTGGGGCCTGAGCCGGCAATGATCAACACCACGGGCACCGGTTTTGTGGATTGCGGGAGCAGAAGGGTGCCGAACAGTTTTCCGTTTTCCGTATCCACGCTGATCGGGCGCTGCACGATGGCGGGGGATGCAGCGTTGGCTACGCCAGCCAGCATGCACAGTGTCAGGGCCAGCATGCGCAGGGCGTTCAGGGCTCGAATCGGGGAAATGCCAGGTAGCATCGCAAGGCCATCATTGGTTCAGGTTTCGCTTTGACGCGCGCCGTTGCATAAGGTTCGAGGATGAACTGCGCGGCCAGCCTGCGTATACTGGCGCGCTTGATTGAATTGATCTGGTTTTTTGGCTGATTTCTCGGAGCGCCCGCATGTCCGGCAACACTTTCGGCAAGCTGTTCACTGTCACCACCGCCGGCGAAAGCCATGGCCCGGCGTTGGTCGCTATCGTCGACGGCTGCCCGCCGGGGTTCGAGCTGTCCCTGGAAGACCTGCAACGTGACCTGGACCGGCGCAAGCCCGGTACCAGTCGCCACACGACCCAGCGTCAGGAAGCCGATGAGGTCGAGATCCTTTCAGGCGTGTTCGAGGGCAAGACCACGGGCGCTTCCATCGGCCTGCTGATCCGCAACACCGACCAGAAGTCCAAGGATTACTCGGCGATCAAGGACTTGTTCCGTCCGGCTCATGCCGACTACACCTACCATCACAAATACGGCATCCGCGACTATCGCGGTGGCGGTCGCAGCTCGGCGCGTGAAACCGCCATGCGTGTGGCGGCTGGTGCCATCGCCAAGAAGTACCTGGCGACCCAGGGCATTGTCATCCGTGGCTACATGAGCCAGCTTGGCCCGATCCAGATCCCGTTCAAGACTTGGGACTCGGTCGAGGAAAACGCCTTTTTCTGCCCGGACCCGGACAAGGTGCCGGAGCTTGAGGCCTACATGGACCAGTTGCGTCGCGACCAGGATTCAGTGGGTGCCAGGATCACTGTGGTGGCTGAAGGCGTGAAGCCGGGCCTGGGCGAACCGATCTTTGATCGCCTGGACGCTGAACTGGCCCATGCACTGATGAGCATCAATGCCGTCAAGGGCGTGGAAATCGGTGCGGGCTTCGACTGTGTCGCCCAGCGCGGCACCGAACATCGAGACGAGCTGACGCCGGAAGGTTTCCTGTCCAATCAGGCGGGTGGCATTCTGGGCGGCATTTCGTCCGGCCAGCCGATCGTTGCGCATCTGGCGCTCAAGCCGACTTCCAGCATCACTACGCCGGGACGCTCCATCGATGTCGATGGCAACCCGGTGGAAGTCATCACCAAAGGCCGTCACGACCCTTGCGTCGGCATTCGCGCCACGCCTATCGCCGAAGCGATGATGGCTATCGTGTTGCTGGATCATCTGTTGCGTCATCGTGGACAAAACGCCGACGTCAGCGTCAATACGCCTGTATTGGGGCAGCTGTAATGAATGGCGCTGCTACGGTCGTTGATCATGGATGACTGACGTGGCGCCACTGCCTGCCGGACAGCTTCCCTATTGGAGGCTCTCCGGGTTCTACATCTTCTACTTCGCTCTGCTGGGGTCGGCCGCCCCCTATCTGGCTCTGTATTTCCATCATCTCGGGTTTTCCAGTGCGCGGATTGGCGAACTGGTCGCGATCCCGATGCTGACGCGCTGTATCGCTCCCAATCTGTGGGGGTGGCTGGGTGACTATACGGGGCAGCGCCTGTTGATCGTACGCCTGGGGGCGCTCTGCACCTTGCTGGCGTTTTCCCTGATTCTGGTCGACAAGAGCTACGCCTGGCTGGCCATGGTCATGGTGCTGTATTCATTCTTCTGGCATGCCATCCTGCCGCAATTCGAAGTCATCACCCTGGCGCATCTGCGCGACCAGACCTGGCGCTACAGTCAGATCCGGGTCTGGGGTTCGGTTGGCTTTATCCTCGCGGTCGTAGCGCTTGGGGGCGTGTTCGAGTTTTTCAGCCTGGACCTGTTTCCCCATATGCTGCTGATCGTCATGGCCGGTATCGCGATCAGCAGTTGGTGGGTGCCCAATGCACAGCCGATGACTTCTGCGCAGCCACTGGATGCTGGCGGTTTTCTCAGGCAACTGACGCGCCCCAGTGTGCTGGTCTTTTATGTTTGCGTGGCCTTGATGCAGCTCAGCCATGGGCCGTACTACACCTTCCTGACCTTGCATCTGGAGCAGTTGGGCTACAGTCGCGGTGTGATTGGCATGCTCTGGGCCGTGGGTGTCGTGGCCGAGGTACTGATGTTCATGGGCATGAGCCGCATATTGCAGCGCCTTTCCGTGCGTCAGGTACTGATGGCGAGTTTTCTGCTGGCGTCGCTGCGCTGGTTATTGCTGGGAGGTCTTGCCGAGCATTTGCTGGCGTTGCTCGTGATTCAGCTCATGCACGCTGCGACCTTCGGCAGTTTTCACGCGGCTGCCATTCATTTCGTGCAACGTAGCTTCGGTTCAAGCCAGCAAGGGCAGGGGCAGGCCTTATATGCCGCCTTGTCTGGAGTGGGAGGCGCGTTGGGTGCGTTGTACTCCGGTTATAGCTGGAATGCGCTCGGGCCGTTCTGGACATTTGCCATCGCCAGCCTTGCGGCATTGGCGGCAGCCGTCATGATTGCTACATCAAAGAAAGAGGAGGGTGTATGACCCGCGAACAACTCAGCCTGGAAATCATCGAAGCCGGGCGGTTTCTGTATGGACGTGGCTGGTCGCCCGCCACCAGTAGCAACTATTCCGTACGCCTGTCCGCCACCGAAGCACTGTTGACGGTGTCCGGCAAGCACAAGGGCCAGTTGGGTATGGACGATGTGCTGGCCACCGATCTGTCGGGTAACAGCCTTGAGCCCGGCAAGAAGCCTTCTGCCGAAACCCTGTTGCACACCCAGCTTTACAGCTGCAAGCCTGAAGTGGGCGCGGTGTTGCATACGCACTCGGTCAATGCGACCGTCCTGTCACGGCTGACCGACGCCGATCATCTGGTGTTCGAGGATTACGAGCTGCAAAAGGCTTTCGCTGGCGTGGTCACCCATGAATCCCGGGTGGTGGTGCCGATCTTCGATAACGATCAGGATATTGCTCGCCTGGCCTCAAAGGTGCAGCCTTGGCTGGACGCTCACCCCGATTGTGCCGGCTACCTGATTCGCGGGCACGGCTTATATACCTGGGGTGCGAAGATGAATGATGCGCTGCGTCAGATCGAAGCGTTCGAGTTTCTGTTCGAGTGCGAGCTGAAAACCCGTACGGTCCTGAATCGTTGACCTTTAACCGTTAATCAGGGAACCCAGCCTGAACGGCCTGTAAAAGCCGGGGGCCTGTTTCCAGCCGAGGAATTTACATCATGAGCTGCCTGTCTGTTTACCACGTATCCAGCCCTGAAGTGCCCAACAAGGTTCTGACCAACCTGGAAGATATCGCTTCGACCCTGGCCGAGCACGGCGTTGCATTCGACCGTTGGCAGGCTGCTGCGCCGATTACGCCGGGCGCCAGCCAGGAAGAAGTGATCAGTGCCTATCGCACGCAGATCGACAGGCTCATGACCGAGCGCGGTTATATCACCGTCGATGTGGTCAGCCTCAACAGCGATCACCCGCAGAAGGCCGAACTGCGCGCCAAGTTCCTTGAAGAACACCGCCACGGCGAAGACGAAGTACGTTTCTTTGTCGCCGGGCGTGGCTTGTTCACGCTGCATATCGATGATTACGTGTATGCCGTGCTGTGCGAAAAAAACGACCTGATCTCGGTACCCGCCGGAACCCGGCACTGGTTCGACATGGGCGAAAACCCGCACTTCGTCGCCATTCGCCTGTTCAACAACCCGGAAGGCTGGGTGGCGAATTTCACCGGTGAAGATATCGCCGGTCGTTTTCCACGGCTGGATGATTGATAAATGACGCATTGAGGAGCGCGCTTGCTCGCGGCCTCAATGGCTCAAAACTAGGAGCCTATCCCTGATGCCCATCAAAGTTATCCTCACGGATATCGAAGGCACGACCAGTGCTGTAAGTTTCGTGTTCGATGTGCTGTTCCCGTTTGCAGCAAAACATTTACCCGATTTTGTCCGCCAGCAGTCGGATACACCTTCGGTAGCCGCTCAATTGCAGGCTGTACGCCAGGAAAGCAACGAACCTGATGCCGATGTAGAGCGGGTGATCGACATTCTTCTCGACTGGATTGCCCAAGACCGCAAGGCCACACCCCTCAAGGCCTTGCAAGGCATGGTCTGGGAACAGGGCTATAACGCCGGGCAACTCAAGGGTCATGTCTACCCGGATGCGGTCGAAGCGCTCAAGCGCTGGCATCAGGAGGGTTATAAACTTTATGTTTATTCTTCCGGCTCGATTCAGGCTCAGAAACTGATTTTCGGCTGTTCGGAGGCGGGCGATCTGTCCGGCCTGTTCAGTGGCTATTTCGACACCACGTCCGGCCCCAAGCGCGAAGAGCAATCCTATCGCACCATCACCGCCAGCATCGGCTGCCCGGCCGAGGAGATCCTGTTTCTGTCGGACATCGTCGAAGAACTCGATGCCGCCCAGGCTGCGGGTATGGCGACATGCGGGCTGGTACGCGCTGGCGGTGAGCTGCCGGGGCATGAGTCAGTGGCCAGCTTTGCCATGATTGCCCCGTAGGAACTAATTCATTCGCGAAGACGGTATTCCAGACGATGCATTTTCTCTGGATGTACCGTCTTCTCGCGAATGAGTTCGCTCCTATGGCCATCATTCCTTCCTTATCTGTAATCCCGATCTTGCTTTCAGGTAGGCCCGTGCCTGTCTTTTTGTGCATAAATCCTGTTTGTTTTACCCCTCGTTTTTAAACGCAATTATTCGTGTAAGTTCTGGCGGCCATTCCCCCTGATTAATCAAAAAACAGCTGTGCATTAGAGAGGGGGCGCAATAGGAGCGGCAGCGATGTGCAGTGCCAGGACAGTAAATACAACGATGGGTTTATTGATACAGCAGATGGTCAGTAGCATTACCGAGGACGATGGCCAGGTGGCTATCGCAAATGCACTTCAGTGGCTCAGGCATGAATGCCGCTGTGAGCGAGCGATGTTCTACCAGTTCAAGGGCTCGTTATTGCTGACGTTCATCACTTCCAATGTCGATGATACCTGGGGAGATATCTATCGAAACCGCCGCATGCTGACGGAAGATCCGGTTATCCGTTGTTATCGCAATGCGCTGGGTTTTCTCGACTGGCGAGAGGCGTTCAAACAGTATCAGGCCCCTGATTGCTATAGCGCAGCGGTTGATGCCTGCCAATTGATGCCAGCCTTGTCCTACGCTTACTCCAGCCATTGCCGAGGTGTCAGTGGCGTGACGTCGGTTTGTACGTTGAGTGCGATGCAACGGGGTACTACAACCGAGGACCGGTACTTGCTGAGCAGTCTGGTGCCGGTGCTGCATATGGTCGGCAGGGGAACCCGGTTTCGATCCCATGGTTTGACCGGCAAGGAACTGGAAATCCTGCAATGGGCGCGCGATGGCAAGACCGCCTGGGAAATCGCCTTGATCCGCGAAGTGTCCGAGGCCACGATCAAGTATCACTTCAAGATGATCTACAGCAAGCTGGGGGTTGCCAACCGCGCTCAGGCGGTAGGGGAGGCCCTGTGCCGTGGCTTGATCAAATGAGACAGGCAAAAAAAACCGCGAAAGCAAGAATGTTTCGCGGATAACAAGGGAGGAGGTGGCCGCCGACAGCAGTCGGCGGCAGGGTGATACGGTCTGTCAGCGGGTATGGTAAGTCGGCAAGTCAAAACGGTGCTGGCTTTGCAACATCGAGATTGCGGGTAATTCACTGGCTTGTGCTGCCAGGTCACGGCGAATGGCGCTGATGACCCACTCAAGCTGAACCGGTGTGTGCAACTGGGCATAGGAGATGGAGCGTCGAATCTGTTTGCCTTCGTTATCGCGCAGAGACAAGAGCACACCACCGTCCGGGCGAGGCTGGGCAGTAACGGTATAGCTGGAGAATACGGAAGCGAATTTTTCTTGGATAAAAGACATGTCTAGCGGCTCCATTGCTCATGGGATAACAAGCTTGTGAGTACTATTGCAGTGTCCATGCCATGGTTTGGTCTTTATTAAATTCCTTTAAAATCAACAGCTTGTAAATATTACGGTTTTCATGCTTCGTGCAATTTGCATGAATGGCCATCGGGCATCCTGCATTTTGCTGGTTGCCGACGAAGCCTCTCGCCGTGCAAGAGCACGCGCAATATTTTCCTATCGGGCATATAGCTTGACCCAAAGGGCACGGCTGGCAAGACTTGCGGTCATTGTATCGAGTGCCGCAAGTGATATCGGGTTCTCGTAACCTTGCGCCAGGGAGTGACACATGACTGATTCAAACACCAATACCCCGAAAACCATGACCCATGACGAAGCTGCCGAGTTCGCCGAGCAGGTGTTCGAGGTCGCTCGACAGGGCGATGCGCAGATGCTGGGCCGGCTGCTGGAAAAAGGCCTGCCTGCCAATCTGCGCAATCACAAGGGCGATACATTGCTGATGCTCGCCAGTTATTACGGTCAGCAGGATGCCGTGCGTGTATTGCTCGATCACAAGGCTGATCCGGAAATCCGTAACGACAATGGCCAGAGCCCGATTGCCGGTGCCGCGTTCAAGGGGGATCTGGCGGTCGTCAAACTCCTGGTCGAGTCTGGCGCGGACGTGGAGGGCGCTTCGGCAGACGGTCGGACAGCGTTGATGATGGCGGCGATGTTCAATCGCACTGAAATCGTCGACTACCTGATCGGCAAGGGTGCCAACCCCCATGCCCGCGATGCCAAGGGCGTCAATGCACTGGGTGCTGCTCAGGCAATGGGGGCGACAGAAACCGCCGGGCAGTTGAGCAGGCTGGGCGTTTGAGGGCTCTGGTCCTGAATCGATAGAGGTGTGCAGCGTTTCCCGCTATCCTGCGCGCCTCGTTTTTTGCCTCTATCAGGATCGCCCCTTCATGAAAGACTCCCTCATTGAATTAATCAGCAAAATCAGTTCGGGCTGCATGGGGGAAGACGAGATTGCAGGCATCGCTGCCGAAGCCGCTCAGGCTTACGCGGACCCCGAGGCATTTCTGGTTTCCAACCCCGATATCAACTACGACGATACGTTTCCCATTCCCCTGGGTGAGTGGGTGGTAGTGGGCAGCCTGCCGGAAACCGTATTGTTTCAGGCAGACACCTACATGGACCTGTTCGAGCAGATCGTCCAGTCGTTCGGCAAGGACGTCTCCTTCAATATCAAGCCCAGGCAACTGGCCAAGGTAGAAGCGCTGACTGCGCTCAATCGTATCCAGATCCAGCTGAGCAGCATGAACAAGGAAATGGGCGGCTATGTGCTCATGGATTTCAGTCAGCCGCTGGATGATGAGTTGCAGGCGGTATTGGTCTACGGCTGTGATGAGGCGCGAGTGCTTGAACTGGCCGCAGTTGCCGGCATCCATGCCGCGTCTTCATTGCAGGTACTTAAAGCCAAAGCCTAACCCAGGGCGGTATCCAGAAACATCATCACCCCGAAGCCCAGCATCAAGCCCAGGGTTGCAGAGGTCTGGTGACCATTGCGGTGGGTTTCGGGTATGACTTCGTGTGAAACCACGAAAATCATGGCACCTGCCGCCAGACCCAGGCTCAGCGGGTAAGCAATCGCAAAGCCGCTGGAAATCCCCAGGCCAACCACTGAGCCCAGGGGCTCCATCAGGCCTGAACCAATCGCCACCAGCATGGCTTTGAACGCCGATAGGCCGGTTGCCCGCAACGCCAGGGCAATTGCCAGCCCTTCGGGAATATCCTGGATGGCAATCGCGGTGGTCAGGGGCAGGCCGACATTCATGTCGCCGCCGGCAAAACTGACACCAATGGCCATGCCTTCCGGCAGGTTGTGCAGGGTGATTGCCAGCACGAACAGCCAGACCCGGTTGATACGGTCGGCATTCGGCCCTTGTCGGCCTACGCTTTCGTGCTCATGGGGCGTGAATCGATCCAGCCCCAGCATCAGCAGCACGCCAAGCCCCAGCCCTGTCACCACGGTGGCGGCGGCGAGCGGGCCGTTGCCGGTGATGTCGCGCGCAGCGGCCAGCCCGGGCAGAATCAGCGAAAAGGAACTGGCTGCCAGCATCATTCCGGCGGCAAACCCGAGCATGATGTCCTGAGTCCGCTGGCTGATATTACGGAACGCGACAGCCATTACCGCACCCAGCGCCGTCGCCCCGAAGCCCGCCGTACCGCCGATCAAGGCGTAGGCCAGATTGCTCTGGTTGGTGCCGAAGAAGGCGTTATAAAGACTGGCGGCACCCAGGCCAATAACGATGACCAGCGCCAGAAGGAATCCCAGGCTTACCAACGGGCTGGTCTGGAGTTGAGCTGACCACGTTGCCCATAGCGTTCGGGGTTGCAAGGGTGTTTGCATGAAAGGCGACCTGTCTGAAAACAATGATTCAAAGGATAGCGGACTCAGTTTCCGAGCATGGAAATGTGCCGTTGGTTCAATGGGGCTGACTATTCTCTATGGAGTCATTACTTACACAGTCTGCACAGGAGCTACATCATGGGTTCAACTTTCAATAGCCTGATCGGCTTGATCATTCTGGCCCTGGATATCTGGGCCATCATCAATGTACTGAAAAGCAGCGTGAGCACCGGTATGAAAATCGTCTGGGTGCTGTTGATTCTACTGCTTCCGGTATTGGGGCTGATTATCTGGGCGATTGCCGGCCCTCGCGGTAATGTTCGTATCTGAGGCAACCGGGCAGGAGCGAATGAATTCGCGAAAAGGGTCCAGACGGCGAATATTTATGCGCTGTACTGGCCCTTCGCGAATGAATTCGCTCCTGCGCATGGACTCGTTTGTCGTTATGCAGTGATGAGGTTCGACCTGTCATCTTTCGCAACGTAGAATGCGCGCCTTTCTTGTGGGCGGTCGGCCGTCCTGTCATCAGTCTTTAGCGGGAGCTTACCCATGAGCGATTATCAGGAAACGTTGTACGAAGGCTATGGCCAGCGCTTTCGTATGGAAAAAATGCTGCATGAAGTCCGTACCGAGCATCAGCATCTGGTGATTTTCCAGAATCCGCGGATGGGGCGCGTAATGGCCCTCGATGGCGTAATCCAGACCACCGAAGCCGATGAATTCATCTACCACGAAATGCTGACCCACGTGCCGATCCTGGCTCATGGTGCTGCCAAGCGTGTACTGATCATCGGTGGTGGCGACGGCGGCATGCTGCGTGAAGTCGCCAAGCACCTGAGCGTCGAGCACATCACCATGGTCGAGATCGACGCCACCGTAGTGGAAATGTGCAAGGAATTCCTGCCTGGCCACTCCAGCGGTGCTTTCGAGGATTCTCGTCTGAACCTGGTGATCGATGACGGCATGCGTTTCGTCGCGACCACCGAAGAGAAGTTCGACGTGATCATTTCCGACTCCACCGACCCGATCGGTCCGGGTGAAGTCCTGTTTTCGGAGAACTTCTATCAGGCCTGCCATCGCTGCCTGAACGAAAACGGCATCCTGGTCACTCAGAACGGCACGCCGTTCATGCAGTTGAGCGGTGTGCAGACCACGGCTGGTCGCATGAATGGCCTGTTCGCGGACTGGCATTTCTATCAGGCGGCAATCCCCACCTATATCGGTGGCGCAATGACCTTCGCCTGGGGCTCGACCAACACCACCTATCGCAAACTGCCGCTGGAAACCCTGCGCCAGCGCTTTGTCGGTAGCGGTATTGTTACTCGCTATTACAACCCGGAAATCCATATCGGTGCTTTCGCCTTGCCACAATACGTGCTGCAAGCCGTGAACAAACCCAGCAACGACTGAGGTTTTCTTCAGGCATGGGCATGACCTGAATCCTTGAAGGTCATGCCCGCGTGGCAAGGATTGCGGCACCGCTCACATCGGTTGCCTGCGACGCGCAACAAATTTTTCACACCCTTTTGTCGAAAATTGCGCGCGATTATTCAGTGCCACGCTCTGATAAGCGCTAAAAACACGGCAATCACGTAATATCTGCCCCCCATGCGCTGCCTCCTCTTTCGGATCGGCAGGTATCGCATATCCGAACTCAATTCCTGAATCCACCGGATCCTGACAAAAATGGCTAACACGGACGCCCAGATTCATCGGCAAGCTTTGTCCCGCCTGCAACACCCCACTGTCAAATCACATCTGGCCTACACGCTGCTCAGCGGCCTGGCCTTGATGGTGATGTACACCCTGCTGCGTATCGGGCTGCTGGTCTACAACCGTGAAATGATTGGTGATACGCCGGCATCGACCTTTATCGAAGCACTGTTCAACGGCATGCGCTTCGACCTGCGTCTGACGGTCTATCTGCTCATTCCTCTGATGCTGTCGCTGTTCAGTGTCAGGGCCATGTCTGCGCGGGGCTTCTTCCGGTTCTGGCTGACACTGGTCGGCAGCATCACCCTGTTCTTCGGCCTGATGGAGATGGACTTCTACCGTGAATTCCACCAGCGGCTGAACGGTCTGGTGTTCCAGTACGTCAAGGAAGACCCCAAGACTGTGCTGAGCATGCTCTGGTACGGTTTCCCGGTGGTGCGTTATCTGCTGGCGTGGGCGTTGGTCACCTGGTTGTTGAGCCTGGTGTTCAAGGGGATTGACCGCGTGACGCGCCCTCGTCGCGAATTCAGTGTCAGCAGTGGCAG
The DNA here is from genome assembly GCF_030580745.1 of Pseudomonas serbiensis. Classification (NCBI taxonomy): domain Bacteria; kingdom Pseudomonadati; phylum Pseudomonadota; class Gammaproteobacteria; order Pseudomonadales; family Pseudomonadaceae; genus Pseudomonas; species Pseudomonas serbiensis. The sequence continues at coordinate 14,364 of NZ_JAUQOO010000024.1, read as the reverse complement.
CAATCGCTCGATTGCTCCCTGGTACCTGCGCATCGTTGTCTTCTTCATCGTGCTGGTCATCGCAGTCATTTCAGCTCGTGGCACCTTGCGTCAAGGCCCGCCGCTGCGTTGGGGCGATGCTTACACCACGGAGTCGAACTTCGCCAATCAGTTGGGCTTGAACGGTACGTTGACGCTGATTACTGCCGCGAAAAGCCGCATGTCCGAAGACCGCGACAATATCTGGAAAGCCACTTTGCCTCAGCCTGAGGCGCAGCAGGTCGTGCGCAACATGCTGTTGACCCCTCATGACCGGCTTATTGATCCTAATACTGCTGCCGTACGCCGAGACTTCACTCCGCCAGCGGAAAACACGTTGCCGATCCGCAACGTGGTGGTGATCCTGATGGAAAGCTTCGCTGGCCACTCGGTCGGTGCTCTGGGCGACAAGGCCAACATCACGCCTTACTTCGACAAACTGTCCAAGGAAGGTCTGCTGTTCGACCACTTCTTCTCCAACGGTACCCATACCCACCAGGGCATGTTTGCCACCATGGCGTGCTTCCCGAACCTGCCGGGCTTCGAGTACCTGATGCAGACTCCCGAAGGCAGCCACAAGCTGTCGGGCCTGCCGCAGTTGCTCAGCACAGGACGCAACTACGATGACGTCTATGTCTATAACGGCAACTTTGCCTGGGACAACCAGTCGGGCTTCTTCAGCAACCAGGGCATGACCAACTTTGTCGGCCGTGAAGACTTCGTCAACCCGGTGTTCTCCGACCCGACCTGGGGTGTGTCCGACCAGGACATGTTCGACCGTGGTGCCGAGGAACTGAAAGCCCGCCAGAATGGCAAGCCGTTCTATGCCTTGCTGCAAACCCTGTCCAACCATACGCCTTATGCCTTGCCGGAAAACCTGCCGGTGGAGCGTGTCACCGGGCATGGCACGCTGGATGAGCATTTGACCGCCATGCGCTATTCCGACTGGGCGCTGGGACAATTCTTCGAGAAGGCCAAGAAAGAGCCTTACTTCAAGAACACCCTGTTCGTGGTTCTGGGCGACCATGGTTTTGGCAACAAGATGCAACTGACCGAAATGGACCTTGGCCGTTTCAACGTGCCATTGCTGCTGATCGGGCCGGGCGTGCAGGAGAAGTTCGGCCAGCGCAGCAGTATCGTGGGTACTCAGGTCGATGTGGTTCCGACCATCATGGGGCGCCTGGGCGGTCAGACCCGCAACCAGTGCTGGGGACGCGACCTGCTTAACCTGCCTGAAGGCGACAAGGGTTTTGGTGTGATCAAGCCGTCCGGCAGCGAGCAGGTGGTGGCTATCATCCATGGCAACCGTATCCTGATCGAACCAACGGAAATGCCTGCCAAGGTCATGACCTACACACTGGGCGCCAACCCGCATGCCGAAGTGGTTCCCGATGCTCCGGACACGGCCGAGCTCAAGCAGAAGCTGGAAAGCTTCCTGCAGACAGCCACCAAGAGCCTTCTGGATAACACTGCCGGGGTAGAGGCCAGCAAGAACCCTAACTGATCTTTTGCTGCCATGAACGAAGGCCCTCTGCACTGGTTGCGAGGGCCTTTCTTTTTACCTGCATTTTTCTTGAACGAATGCCGTTGGCAAAAGGTCCAGATCATGTAGGCCAGCGTTCTGGCTTTGTTCTGGAGACATCGATGAGACAGTGGGCCATTTCATATATCGATAAAGATGGTGTACAGCAACGTCATGATATTGATTCACTGGAGCGCCCGAGCGAGGAGGCTGCGGCACGTCTTCTGCGTCCCATTCTGTTTCCGGTCACCGATGAACTGAACCTCAATGATCTGGAGGGGAGAACCGAGGAGCCCACAGTGAAAACCCTCAAGGATCACAACAGTGTCCAGATCATTTCCATTACAGAAGTAATCTGATTCATTTACACACGCAAAGACTTGTTGTGTCAGGCACTTGGCAGCCGACCCGAGATGGGTCTACTCTGCAAACGAGGCCGATACGTCGGCCTCTCCATGTCGAAACCCGAGCTGTCACAGGCTCGGTTTGGTCAGCTTCATGCTTGATTCCCCACTTCGGATTAACTGTCGTGTGGCGACCCCCGCCAAGGTGGTCGTTCTGGAAGAGTTGAAACTCTATCTATCGTTGCATAGGAGGACGTTTCATGAGCACAGCCTATCAAGAGGACATCAGCAGTAACGTACTGCGCCGCATGAAAGAAGGCGGTTTTGATTTTGCACGCAGTTACCCCATCGAGTTCTATGCCGTATTCCCGGATGAGGAAAGGGCGCGGCAGGCAGCAGGACAGTTTCGTGGTGAATCCATCAATACCCAGATCAACGTGCGTGACGACGGTGCGTGGCACTTGCAATTGAGCAAGGTCATGTATGCCACGTACGACGGGATCGGAGACTTTGAGCAAGACTTCCAGAGCGTGATTTCACCGATGGACGGTGAAGTTGAAGGATGGGGGGTCACAGCGGAGATCAGAAGACTGCACGCATGAATCATCTCGATCCAGTCACGACCGGCCAATTGCGGAGCACTCTGCAATTGGCCGGTCTTGTTTTTGGGTGCTGGTGGCAGGAGCGAATTCATTCGCGAAAGCCCACTGAAGTAAATTCGATGGTCAAAAAAAAGCCACTCAATGGAGTGGCTTGAAGGGAAGTCCGGTTATAAAGGCGCGAGGGCGCAGGTGCTGACATATTTCCAGAAAAAAACGTGAAACAGGCATTCGGGCCTTTGTTTGCTCGGTGCTGGTGATTGTGGCGAACTAATATCTCACCATCAAATCAACACTGACTATGCTGGTGATAGATTTCGCGAGTGACTGACGCTTCCGAATGAAGCGTAGGAGAATTGACTGGGGCGTTTATTGCACAGGAATGGTGCGTTGGATGTTCTTGTTTTACATAAGTTGTTGATATTAAAGCGTTTATGCCGATGGCACGGGCCTTGCGAAGGCCCTGATGTCCATGGTGACAAGGAGTACGGCATGATCCGCACCTTTTATGACGAGATGTACGACGCTGGCGGTCAGGTCCGCCCGCATTATCGGGAATTTGCCCGCTGGTTGGGGGATACGCCTCCTGAGCTTCTGGCTCAACGCCGGCGTGAAGCCGATCTATTGTTTCATCGCGCCGGGATCACGTTCACGCTCTATGGTGACGAGCAGGGGACCGAAAGGTTGATCCCCTTCGATACGATCCCGCGCAGCATTCCTGCCAGTGAATGGCGGGTTGTGGAGCGCGGCTGCATTCAGCGCGTCAAGGCGTTGAACATGTTTCTCGCCGACCTGTATCACGATCAACGGATCATCAAGGCGGGCATCATTCCTGCCGAGCAGGTCCTGGCCAACGAGCAATACCAGTTGGCAATGCAAGGTCTGAATCTGCATCGTGATCTGTACTCGCACATCTCCGGGGTCGACCTGGTGCGCGATGGCGATGGCACTTATTACGTGCTTGAAGACAACCTGCGCACCCCGAGTGGTGTGAGCTACATGCTCGAAGATCGCAAGATGATGATGCGCCTGTTCCCGGAGCTGTTCGCCGCGCAACGCATTGCACCGATCGATCACTACCCGAACCTGTTGCTCGACACGCTCAAGAGTTCGAGCCATCTGGACAACCCAAGCGTTGTGGTCCTGACGCCTGGTCGTTTCAACAGCGCATTTTTCGAGCACGCCTTTCTGGCGCGGGAGATGGGCGTTGAACTGGTGGAAGGGGCTGACCTTTTCGTCCGTGATGATCGTGTCTTCATGCGCACCACCGACGGCCCGAAAGCCGTTGATGTGATCTACCGCCGTCTGGACGATGCCTTCCTCGATCCGCTGGCCTTCAACCCCGATTCGATGCTGGGTGTTCCGGGCCTGCTGTCGGCCTATCGTTCCGGCAATGTGGTCCTGGCCAATGCCATCGGCACCGGGGTGGCCGACGACAAGTCGATTTATCCATATGTCACGGACATGATCCGTTTCTATCTGGATGAAGAGCCGATCCTCAAGAACGTGCCGACCTGGCAGTGCCGCAAGCCTGAAGAGCTGTCCCATGTGCTGGCCAATCTGGGTGATCTGGTGGTCAAGGAAACCCAGGGCTCCGGTGGTTACGGAATGCTGGTCGGTCCTGCGGCAAGTGCTGCTGAAATCGAATCGTTCCGTGCCCGTCTCAAAGCCAAGCCACACGCTTATATCGCCCAACCGACCTTGTCCCTGTCGACCTGTCCGACCTTCGTCGAGAACGGCATCGCCCCGCGACATATCGACTTGCGCCCATTTGTCCTCTCCGGCCGCGAAACCCGCGTCGTGCCTGGCGGGCTTACCCGAGTAGCGCTGCGTGAAGGCTCGCTGGTGGTGAACTCGTCGCAAGGTGGTGGAACCAAGGACACCTGGGTGGTCGAGGATTAAGGATGCCTGCCAATGCTAAGTAGAACTGCCTCGGATCTTTTCTGGATGTCGCGTTACCTGGAGCGAGCGGAGAACCTCGCCCGAATGATGGACGTGAGTTATTCGCTGTCATTGATGCCCCAGGACGGGCGCGGCGGGCTGGATGAAATTGCCATGCCGCTGCTGATCACCGGAACCCTGGATGCTTATGTGGAGCGTCATGGCGCCTTGCATGCCGAGCGCATGCTGCACTTCTTTGCCCTTGATGCAACCAACCCGGCCAGCATCTACAGCTGTCTTGGCGCAGCACGGGCCAGTGCCCATGCGGTGCGCGGACGAATTACCGCTGACATGTGGGAGAACATCAACTCCACTTGGCTGGAGATTCGCGGGATCGCCGAGCAAGGGCTGGCGCGCTATGGCATGAGCCATTTCTGCGAGTGGGTGAAGGAGCGTTCCCACCTGTTTCGTGGCGCGACCTACGGCACCATCATGCGTAACGATGCGTTCCGTTTCATTCGCCTGGGCACCTTCATCGAGCGTGCCGACAACACCATGCGCATGCTCGATGCCCGTTATGAAATGCTTGAGTTGCGTGGGCCGCAGGCCAACGCGGCGGCGGATAACTCGGCAGCCGGTTACTACCAGTGGAGCGCCTTGTTGCGCGCCTTGTCGTCCTTCGAGGCCTATACCGAGCTGTACCGGGACGCGCCGGGTGCGCGCCATGTTGCCGAGCTATTGCTATTGCGTGCCGACATTCCGCGTTCCTTGCGGGCCTGCCTGGAAGAATTGGACCTGATCCTCGCCAGCCTGCCGGGCGCCAATGGCCGACCGGCACAGCGTCTGGCGGCGGAAATGGATGCACGCCTGCGCTATACCAGCATCGACGAGATCCTGGCTGAAGGCCTGCATGAGTGGTTGAACGAATTCATTCCCCTGGTGGCCCAACTGGGTGATGCCATCCACACTTCATATCTGGAGGCTGCATGAGACTCTCAATTAGCCACGAGACCACCTATCACTATGATGATCAGGTTCGGGCCAGCATCCAGTATCTGCGCCTGACTCCCCATGACAGCGAGCGTCAGCAGGTTCTGAGCTGGCAGTTGAGCCTGCCGCGTCCGGTGCGCGCGCAGATCGATCCGTTTGGCAACATCCTGCATGTGCTGAGCCTGGACGAGCCCCATGAATCGATCATCATTGGCGCCCGCGGTCAGGTTGAAATCGATGAAACCCGTGAGTCCGAATACGAAAGCCAGTCGGCGCTGCCGTTTCTGCGCTTTACCCGTCTGACCGAGGCGGACGAGGCCATGCGCGCATTTGCAGCCAAGGAGAGCAGCAAGCGTACTGATCGTACGGGGCTGATCGATCTCATGCAGGCGCTGAATCAGCACATCGTCTACACGCCGGGGGCGACGGAAGTCGATACCAGCGCGGTTCAGGCGTTTGCCGGTCGTTCAGGCGTCTGCCAGGACCATACCCATGCATTCCTGGCGTGCGCACGTAGTCTTGGCGTTCCGGCACGTTATGTCTCCGGTTATCTGTACAGCGAAGACAAGGATCACCTGTCCAGTCATGCCTGGGCCGAGGCCTGGATCGACGATGGCTGGTACAGCTTTGACGTCACCAACACTCTCGCCATTCCGGCACGCCACCTGAAACTGGCAGTCGGCCTGGATTATCTGGATGCCTGCCCGGTACGTGGCATGCGTCGTGGTGGGGGTTACGAGCAGATGCACGCCAAGGTGTCAGTCTCGACACAGGTTCAGGTGCAGCACCAGTAAGCTTCAAACCGCTGTGGGAGCGAATGAATTCGCTCCCACACGCTCGCCTGATTCATGACAGGTAAGCTGTTGGCGCAAGCAGTTATTCCGCCGGATCATCGGTAATGTCATACAGCGCATTATGCAGCTCTTCATAATTGCCGCCGTTGATGACACTGAAGTAACCCGCCTGTCTGAGTTTGTCCTGCGCCTTGCTCGCTTTTTCACTGCTGCTGCTGAAAATGACGAACACAGAGTTGCGGTCGGTGAGCACCTGTTTCAGTTGGTTGACCAAGCGTGCATCTTCGACCCGAACCGCATTGAGTACGGTGCCAGCGTCGTATTCGGTCTGGCTGCGCACATCCACTGCCAGTTTCCCTTCCTTCAAGGCGGCCACGGCGGCGGCCTGTTCTACTTCACCAGCCTGCACCGCGAAGCTGCAAGCCAGAATACCCATTGCTATCCATTGGCGCATAAGTCCATCTCCCGGCATTTAACAGGAAGATTGGCACAGATAAGGACGGTTCGGTAGCGCATCCTGAATCAGCCGAACAACCTGTTCAGATTCGGCAGGATCAAGAGAAGAGTGGTCGCGAATACAATAAGTCCCGCCTGACGTATCTTTGAATGCTTGAACATGGCTGACTGCCTTTTGTTGTTATTCCTGAGCGACAAAAGCTCACCGAATTCATCAATTACGAAATCGGGCAGCTGGCAAAGGTGGTGCTTATGAACAGGTGGTCCCGGTCACATGGCCGCTGACCTGACGCTGGATGTATTTTTATCGCGCCTTCCTGTTACAGATTTAACCTTAGAGGCCGCATTGCATATGGCTTAGAACTATTTGATATTTAAGTCTGATAATTTCTGATTAAAGGTTATTTAGGAACTGCTGATAATATGGTCAGGCCTTGGCTAGAGGCTTTGAGGGAGCGTCGTTAGCCTGCTACCGTTCGTCCGGCCAAGGTATGTCCTGCGAACGATACCAGGTGGGGGCCGTGCAGATACTGGCTTCTTGCTTTGATCGTGCAATTCAAGGCAGGCTTTGCCAGTGCGCTATTGCCCTTTTACTGTTTCAGGTCCTTTTTTATGTCGTTACGCATCTGCATTCTGGAAACCGACATCCTGCGCCCGGAGTTGGTTGAGCAATATCAGGGTTATGGGCGGATGTTCGAGTTATTGTTTGCGCGCCAACCGTTTGCCGTACAGCTCAGTGTCTACAACGTGGTGCAGGGCATTTATCCACCCGAAGACGAGCGCTTCGATGCCTATCTGGTGACCGGCAGCAAGGCCGACTCATTTGGCAGCGACCCCTGGATTCAGACGCTCAAGGCCTATCTGCTCAAGTTGTATGAGCGGGGCGACAAGCTTTTGGGGATCTGTTTCGGGCACCAGTTGCTGGCGTTATTGCTGGGTGGCAAGACCGAGCGTGCCAGCCAGGGCTGGGGAGTGGGCATTCATCATTATCAACTGGCTTCTTCTGAGCCCTGGATGACTCCGTCGATGGACAAGCTGACGCTGCTGATCAGCCATCAGGATCAAGTCACGGCATTGCCGGAAAATGCCACGGTCATCGCTTCCAGCGATTTCTGCCAGTACGCGGCTTATCACATCAACCATCAGGTCCTGTGCTTTCAGGGGCACCCCGAGTTCATCCATGAATTTTCCCGCTCCTTGCTGGACCTTCGCCAGCAGACACTGGGCGAGCAGGTTTATCGCAAGGGCCTGGACAGCCTGGAGCATGAGCACCACGGCACAACGGTAGCCGAGTGGATTACGCGCTTTGTGGCCCACAAACCGGGCCAGAGTGTGGCTTGAAGCCTGAGTGCTCCCGGCGCGATACCAGACGCCGGGAGCACTTTGCCCTTACAGCCAGCCCGAGCGCTTGAAGCTGCTGAACAAGGCCGTGCAGCCTCCCACGATCACCCCCAATACTGCGAAGTAGCCGTAGTGCCAGGTCAACTCCGGCATATTCTCGAAGTTCATCCCGTAGATCCCCGCGACAGCGGTCGGAAACGCCAGAATGGCCGCCCAGGCCGCGAACTTGCGTTGCACGATGCTTTGCCGTGACGACTCCAGCAACAAACCGATCTCAATGGTCTGGCTGGCGATATCACGCAGATTGGCCAGGTCTTCCATTTGCCGTTTGACGTGAATCTCCACGTCACGAAAGTACGGGCGCATGTTCTTGTCGATGAAGGGAAAGCTCAGCTTTTGCAATTCCTCACCGACTTCCACCATTGGCGACACATAACGCCTCAGGCGCAGCAGGTCGCGACGCAGGCTGTGAATGCGGTGGATATAGGATTCATTCAGGATGCCGCCGAGGACGTTTTGCTCCAGTTCTTCCAGCTCGGCATGAATGGCTTCGGTGACCGGCTGATAGCTCTCGGTCACAAAGTCCAGCAGGGCATAGAGCACGAAGTCTTCGCCATGCTCCAGCAGCAATGGCCTGGCCTCACAACGCTGGCGCACGATGCCATAGGACTTGGAGTGCCCATTTCGCGAAGTGATGATGTAGCCCTTGCCGGCGAAGATATGGGTTTCGATGAATTGCAGCCTGCCGTTTTCCCGCACGGGGGCGTAAGTGACGATAAACAGCGCATCGCCGAAGGTTTCAAGTTTCGGGCGGCTATGGACTTCCAGCGCATCTTCAATGGCCAGTTCATGCAGGTTGAATTGCTTTTTAAGACTTTCCAGCTCCTGTGGGGTGGGCTGCTCCAGCCCTATCCAGACAAAATGCTCAGGTTTGGCTGCCCAGGCCGCGCCTTCTTCAAGGGTGATATTGCTGACTTTCTTGCCTTTGCTGTAAACCGCTGCTGCAACAACTCGGCCCATATCGGTATCGCTTCTTTTTCAAGGAGTGGCAGTGATGCAAAAAGGATTGCGCCAGGGTGAGCTTAACCAAACGCTCATGAGTCCGCAGATAATAAAAAGCCCGCATGGGCGGGCTTCATATCTGTCGAACGCCATGCTTAGAGCGAATGCTGCTTATCGAGTTCTATCGCGGCATCCAATGTATCGAGCAGCGTTTTTCTGGCTTTCAGCTTGGTTTTCCTGTGGGCGTTCATGTTGATCTTTTTCAACTGCACGGCAGCGGCGCGGGCGGTTGCCAGCAGCTCGTCGACGCTGACCACCTTGTCCAGAAAACCCGCGTCCAGCGCGCCTCTGGGGTCGAATATCTCGGCGTTGATTACCGAGCGATGAAAGGCGGACTTGCTCAGGCGGTCACGCGCCAGTTCGATGCCGACATGGTGCATGGTCATGCCGATCTGTACCTCATTGAGGCCGATATTGAAGGGGCCTTCGACACCGATCCGGTAATCGGCTGACAACAGCAGAAAAGCACCTTTGGCCACGGCATGACCCGGGCACGCAACAATGATGGGGAAGGGGTGAGCCAGCATGCGACGAGCCAGAGTCGAACCCTGGGCTACCAGGCCGATAGCCGCCTCGGCACTGGAAGTCATGACCTTGAGGTCATAGCCGCCCGAGAGAATGCCCGGTTGCCCGGTGACGATCACCACGGCACGATCTGTCTCGGCCTGATCCAGCGCGGCATTGAATGCGGCGATCACATCCGGCGAGATGGCGTTGACCTTGCCGTTGTTGAGGGTCAGCGTGGCAATACCATCTTCAAGCTGGTACGAGATCAGATCACTCATGGCGCTATTCCTTCTTGTTGAGATGCGCAGACGTTACTCAGCTGCAACCATCAGGTAAAGCGCTGACTGATCGGTCATGAACGGATTGTGAGGTCATCCACGAAGCAAGCCGGTAGGAGTGAATTCATTCGCGAGGCGTCATTCGAGGCGATAGATTCTCTTCGGATGTACGGGCACCTTCGCGAATGAATTCGCTCCTACGGAAACACGATTTAATTCATGATGTTACGTCTTGTTTGATGAGAGGCGATCTGGCCGTAAACAGTGCCACTTTTCCCGTCACCTCGACCGTCACCTCACTGAAATGCTGAGCCAGAGCGTTACGCAGACCGGCAACGCTATCACTGCGATTACCGAAGATGCCTTTCTTGTTATAGACGTCCATCAGCTTGCGACCAAACCCGTTGTGCCCGGCTTCGTCGCCCAGAATGGTTGCGCCGAACAGCACACCGTCATCTTTCAGGCGGGTCTTGAGGTTAGCGAAGACCTGCGCCTTGTCGCTCATGGTTCCGGGCAGGCAGTGCAGCAGATAGAACAGAGAGATCGAGTCAAACCCTGTCTCATGTTCGGGTTCGAACGACTTGAACACATCGTGGCGGATTACCCGGATGCCCGGCCGCCCGAAGCGCTGGCGTGCGGCTTCCAGGCTGCTGCTGTTGAGGTCCAGCAAGGTGACTTCGGTACTGATGGGCAGATCGGCATTGGCCAGGTAATAGCCGGTGCCGACGCCTACATCCAGATGGCGTGCGCCGACATGGCGATTGAAGAACGGCTGCAATACCTGCGTCGTCGAGCACTGCCAGGCAAAACGATTGGAAACCCCCAAGACCCACCAGTCATAAAGTTTCAGGGTCAGGGGAGAGTAAACGGCTGCGCCCGCTTCGGAAGAATGGTTCATGGCACTTCTATTCCTTGTACAGGCCCGGGATTACTGTTCGATTTCGTTCAGTTCGCAATACTCGTCCCAGTCCATGCCCAGGGCTTCGGCCACCTGTGCGTGGGCTTCAAGGCGCATGCTCTTGAGTTGTTCCGGGGTTTCGGCAATCAATTGCAAAGCCAGTTCCCAAGGCTCTATGCCCTGATCCTCGGCTTCATCCTCGAACGCCCACTGCGCTTGCTGCTTTTGCTCTTCGGGGCTGAGGTTCTTGATTTCATCCTGCAAGGTCGGATGGGTAGAGAGGTATTTCGCCAAGGCGGCTTCGTTCCACTCAAGTGCATTCATGCCGGGTTTCCTCAAACTCAATGGGGTGGCCAGGCTTGCGGGGAGCAGGCCTGGCGAGACGGCGAGATTGTGAGGGAACATTTCAAACGCTGCCAGTGCTGGCACTGCTGAATAACGGTGTTACGCCAGCCCGCCGGATTCAAAGTGATTCTTTACCCTGCAGCAGACCTGATCCCAGCTCCGCCGCAGTAAGCGGGTCGGCGTCAGGATCGGACTTGGTGCGTTCTTTCATCATGGTCAGGGTCAATGCATCCTCTTCATTGAGTGTCACCGATGCAGTGCCATCGCCACCGTCAACAGCGGGGTGTGGATTTTCGACATACTCGAACTCTTCATCACTGTTCCATGGCCCGCGAAGGTTCGGCTCGCCACTGGACATGTTGAAGTAGGTGCGGGTGAACTCCGGCATGCCGGGCAACTTGCCTTGCGGGAAGTTGGGCTGGATCGAGTGCAGTGCTTTTTCAAATGACTTCTGGTGAGCGATCTCGCGTGTCATCAGGAAGCCAAGTGCCTCCTTGATACCAGGATCGTCGACAACATTCAGCAGGCGCTCATACACGATCTTGGCGCGAGCTTCGGCGGCAATGTTGGAGCGGAAGTCAGCGGTGGGTTCGGTGATCGAATCGACGTAGGCGGCCGTCCATGGAACGCCCGCAGAGTTGACCAGCGGAGCACCGCCACCATAAAGCACACTGGTGATGTGCGAGTCGTTCCCCGCGCCATTGATGCTGCGATACAGCTCACCTTCTTCCTGCACGCCTTCGGCCATCTGTCCTTTCGCGCCCCGGTTGAGCATGACGATGATCGAACCGACGATTTCCAGATGGCTCAGTTCTTCCGTGGCAATGTCCATCAGCAGGTCTTTACGTCCTGCATCCTCTTCGGCCAGCGCTTGCGTGAAGTAACGGGCTGCTGCCGCCAGTTCGCCTTGTGCGCCACCGAACTGCTCCAGCAGAAGATTGGCAAGGCCGGGATTGGGCTCGGCGACACGTACGGTGTACTGAAGTCTTTTGTTATGTAAAAACATCGGGTTTTCCTCAAACTCAGGTTTTTGCGCGTTTGCCACTTCGGGCAATGGCGCAGGCATAAGTTCTGAGGAGGCCTGGAGACTAAAGATTCTTTGTTTATTCGTTTACTGCGATGGGCGGAACATGATGAATAGTTCAAGGCTGCTGATGAGCTGTCGTTTCAGTAAATCGGGTTCTGTGTGGCAGCCATTTCGTCATCGCTTCTTCCTGCCGAAGCGCTTCCTTGCATGTAATGCGGGGAAGAGGGAAGGCTCTGGATAAGGGGGAAAATACGGGCGTAACAAACCCGATACGCGGTCGATACAAAAAATTGACGCCATTGTAATGTCAAACTACAATCGCGCCGAATTTGATATCAATATGATATTGCAAGGACGCACCGTGCATTCCTCCGCATCAAGGGCAGCTCTGTTTGTCCTATTCGCCGTAACTCCCTTGGTTTCCCTGGCCGCTCCCAACCCCGGTGAGCAGGACCTGATCCGCGATCGTCAGGATCGTCTACTCGAAGAGCAACGCCGTCGCCTGGAAGAACTCAAGGAATTGCCCGGTGCCCAGCCAGCCCCGCAAGCTCCCGAGGCGCCAGTCGATACGCGCTGTTTCAAGATCGACGTCATTGAACTCAAGGGCGCCGACTCGCTGTCGGGCAGTGAGCGCGATGCCTTGCTCAAACCTTTTCTGGGTGAGTGCCTGGGCGTCGCTCAACTCAACGACGTGCTCAAGGCCGTCACCGATCACTATATCGACAAGGGATGGGTTACTACCCGCGCCTATCTGCCGCAACAGGATCTTTCCAAGGGCCATCTCGAAGTGCTGGTGGTCGAGGGCAAGCTGGAGAAACTGCGTAGCGAGGAAGGCAGTGGCCTGACTCCGCGCGAGCTGGACATGACGTTTCCGGGGCGTGAAAGCGAAGTACTGAACCTGCGTGAAATCGAGCAGATGGTCGATCAGCTCAATCGTCTGCCGTCCAATCAGGCGAAGATGGAACTGACGCCGGGGCAGGCCGTGGGCGGCAGCGATGTGCTGGTGAAAAACACGCCTCAGAAACCCTGGCGCACCTCTCTGGCCCGTCATAACAACGGTCAGAAAAGCACTGGCGAACAGCAGTGGGGCGCGGGCTTCGAATGGGACAGCCCGCTGGGGCTGGCCGACCAGTTAAGCCTGCGTGGCGGGCGCGACGCTGTCACTGACCATCAACGCAGCTCCTACAGCAGCATGTTCAGTTACAACCTGCCGTGGGGCTGGTGGAATTTCAGTTACTCCTACAACGACAGTGAATACCGAACCCTGGGGCAAGGCGCCGGGATCGACTTCAAGTTCACCGGTGAAAGCCAGGCCCATCAGTTGCGTGTCGATCGGGTGATTCAGCGCGATGCCCGTGGCAAGACGTCCGTGAATGCCGGCATCAGCCACCTGCGCACTCGCAGTTTTGTGGAAGACAGCGAACTGGCGATTGGCTCTCAGCGCATTACCGAGACGCAGTTCGGCATCGCCCATGGCCGGCTGATCGGCAGCGCATTTGCCAACCTGGAACTGGGCGTCCAGCAAGGCAGTGGTGCGCTGGATGCGATGGGCGATGGCCATCCTGCAGGCAATGAACCCACGGCCCGCTACCGCAAATACACCGCAACGTTCAGCTATCAGCAGCCTTTCGAGCTGTGGGGTGAAAGCTTCAGTTTCAACAGCCTGGCCACCGGCCAGCGCAGCGAAGACCGGCTCTACAACAGCCAGCGCCTGAGTATCAGCGGGCAATCCGCAGTGCGTGGCTATAAAGAGCAGTTTCTTTCCGGCGACAGCGGCGGCTACTGGCGCAACGACCTGCGCTGGACCCGACCGGTCGGTTGGGAATGGTTGCAGCCGGTGCTCCAGCAATACGGCATGAGCGTGTCTTACGACCAGGGCGTCATTCGTCACGACGCCAATAGCGAAGGTGAAAACGGCCGGGTATCCAGCAGTGCGGTTGAGTTGTTCACCCGTGGCAAATACCTCGCCGCCAACGTGACTTTCGCCCATTCGCTGGAGCGGCCTGCCGCGCTGAGCGAGCGGGAAGCACCGATCTACTTCCGGCTTGAACTGTTTTTCTAAGCCTTTCTGACCCTTTACCAACCGTTCTGACCCCCGCAGGAAACCTCCGCATGGACGCCAAGCATCTCGCCTTCCTGGCCCGTCAACCGTCGGCCCGTGTGCAACTGCGCGAACGTTTCTGGGGGATGCCCAAGCGCGGTATTGCGCTGATCCTGGCCAATGCGATGTTCTGGCAACCGCTGTGGGCGCAGGCGGACGGGATTGTGGTGAGCAGCGGCTCCACCAGCGTCGGGGCTGCGG
>NZ_JAUQOO010000023.1:0-81837 GCF_030580745.1 Pseudomonas serbiensis | reverse complement strand
CCCCCCCCCCACCCCCCCCCCCCCCCCCCCCCCCCCCCCCCCCCCCCCCCCCCCCCCCCCCCCCCCCCCCCCCCCCCCCCCCCCCCCCCCCCCCCCCCCCCCCCCCCCCCCCCCCGCATGGTTTTGAAGTAGCGGCTGTCTATCAGTGCCCCATATCCTGGCGCGCAAACATCTTGACCGCATCGACCGCATTGCTGGTGCCTTCGCTGATCTGGACGATCACCGAGCCTGCCTGATCTGCCAGGTCGACACCCTTGACGGCGTTGTTGCGGGTGTTGTCCATGCTGTCAATGGCCTGGCGGGTTTCGTTCTGGATCACGCCGATCATCTCCGAGATTTCGGCTGTGGAGCGGCTGGTGCGTCCTGCCAGTTGGCGAACCTCATCGGCCACCACCGCAAAACCACGACCCTGATCGCCCGCACGAGCCGCTTCGATTGCAGCGTTCAGTGCCAGCAGATTGGTCTGTTCGGCAATGCTGCGGATGGTGTTGACGATGGTGGTGATCTGCTCTGAGCGTTCGCCCAGTTGCGTGATGATGCGCGACGAGTCCTCGATGTTCACCGAGATCTGGCGCATTTCGGTAGCGGCCTGCTGAATCACCTGGGTTCCCTGCTCGGTGACTTTCTGGGTCTGTACCGATATGTGATAGGCCTGTGCCGCGCTGTTGGCATCGCGTTCATGCTGCTCGACCCGTGAGGTGATGTCCGAGGCGAACTTGATGATCTTCCAGAGCTTCCCGTCGGTGTCGTAAACCGGGTTGTAACTGGCCTCCAGCCAAAGAACATGACCGTGGCGGTTGACGCGCTTGAATTGTCCGCTGAAAAACTCGCCTTTGTTAAGGCGCTTCCAGAAGTCGACATATTCGCTGCTGCTACTGATTTCCTGAGGGCACAACAGGCGGTGATTCTTGCCGATCAGTTCTTTCTCGCTGTAGCCCATCAGGTTGGTCAGGTTGCTGTTGGCGCACAGAATCCGGCCTTCCAGATCGAATTCGATCACGGCCATGGCGCGATCAAGGGCCTGAAGCTTGTTTTTCGCCTCGCTGTCCGCCTGGACCTTGGCCGTGATATCCATCGCGTACTTGACGATTTTCACTGTCTTGCCTGACTCGTCCTTGACAGGGTTATAACTGGCTTCCAGCCATACGGTCTGACCATTACCTGCTACCCGACGGAAAGTTGCGGATACAAATTCTCCGGCGCGCAGGCGTGACCACAACTGACTGTATTCCGCACTGCGCGCGTATTCGGGCAGGCAGAATATCCGGTGCTCTTTACCTACGACATCTTCGCGTCGGTAATGCATGGTTTTCAGGAAGTTGTCATTGGCACTGAGCACGATGCCATTCAGGTCGAATTCGATGGTTGCCATAGAGCGATCAATTGCTTTTAACAGCCAGGCTTGTTGCTCAATAGTCTGTTGGAGGGAGATCAGTTCTTTTTTGTTTGAGTTAAATAGCATGGTGGCTTGGCTCAGGAGGAAGTTGCAATGAAGTTTCCTGTCCTTCGGCCTTTGGTGCGTAGGGCACTCGTGCGTATCCTTCTGCGATGATGGCACTATAGGTGGCACTTCGGGGGTTTGTACAACGGATTATGAAAAAAACGTCCAGATGATAATGATGTTCAACTTTGTAGCTAATACGAGCATTGTTTTGTGTTGGATCACTGAAAAGTTTTATTCAAATGAATGTATTCATGTTTTTGACGCCAATCAAATAACTGGCAGCCTCTCTAATAAAGGCTGCGCCCTGAAATATTGCCTCAGTCCTCGAAACCTGCCTGTTCATGAATTTCGTCCACCTTCAATTCCAGGCGATAGGCCACGGCGATGAACAGCGCCTGACACAGGCAGAGTGTGGCGCTCAACGAGCGGAAGGCGAACGAGCTGCCTTCATTGACCAACAGCACCGAATTGGCCCGCTTGGCCAAAGGCGAGAGGTTGCTGTCAGTGATGATCAGCGTCTTGGCCTGATTGTGCTGGGCGATACGCAGGCAATGCTGGGTTTCCTTGCCGTAGGGCGTGAAGCTGATGGCGATGACCAGATCATTGGCGCGCACGCTGCGCATCTGTTCCCGGTAACTGCCGCCCAGCCCCGAGATCAGGTGAATGCGCTTGTTGGTGTGTTGCAGGTTGTAGACCAGATAATCGGCCACGGCGAACGAGCGTCGCACGCCCACCACGTAGATATTGTCGGCGTTGACCACCAGATCCACGGCCTTCTCGAATTCGTCGTCGTCCAGGTCCGCGCCCAGGCGCTCCAGGCCCGACAGGGTGGCATTCACACATTCACGGGCCAGATCGCCGCCGCGGGCTTTCTGCGACTTGTTGGCAATCATGTTGCGAATGCGTTGCTGGTAATTTTGTACCGGCGTGGTCTTGTGGGTGTAAGCCTCGCGGAACAGCGCCTGCATTTCGCTGAAGCCGCTGAAGCCGAAGCGCTGCGAGAAGCGCACGATGGCTGAAGGATGAACCTCACATTCACGGGCGATATCGCTGATGCGATCGACCATGATCCTGTCGCTCTGCTGGCTCATGTAGCTGGCAATACGTTTGAGCTGACGTGGCAGGCTGTCATATTCATTGGTGATCAGCCGCAGCAGACCTTCGGCACTGGTCGGTGGCGTATCGAGGCCTGTGTCGGGCAGGGAAGGCTGCTCGGTGCTGTTCATATTTCAATCCTTTTTGCTTGTTCTTTAGGGCGCCAGGCGTTGTACGAAAATTGCCGAGTGTCGTTGATTGCGCATTGATCTGGCTGCTTTCGTACAGAGCCTTGAACTATATCTCACCTGCTTGCCAAGTGTGCCAGCACTCCATGCATCCCGTCTTGGAAAAAATATTCCACTTTAAAAAATTATAGAATAATTATTGATTGATGCTGCCGGACGTTTTACGCTCTGTCTCACCAAAGGCATTTCACGCACCGGCTGCGTGACATGCAGGCTGATAAAAATAACAGGAGCCACCATGGGCCAGACTCGCTTTGTCAGTGGGCGTCAGTTGGATCTGATCTGCCTCGGACGCCTTGGCGTCGATCTCTACGCGCAGCAGGTTGGAGCGCGGCTGGAAGATGTCTCAAGCTTTGCCAAGTACCTGGGTGGTTCGTCGGCGAACATCGCCTTCGGCACGGCCCGTCTGGGTCTGAAGTCGGCCATGCTAAGCCGCGTTGGCGATGATCACATGGGGCGTTTTCTCGTTGAAGCACTGGCTCGTGAAGGTTGTGATGTCAGCGCGATCAAGCGTGATCCCGAGCGCCTGACGGCCATGGTGCTGCTGGGCCTGAAAGATCGTGAAACATTTCCGTTGGTGTTCTATCGCGAAAACTGCGCCGACATGGCCCTTCGCGCCGAGGATATCGACGAAGCACAGATTGCCTCCAGCAAGGCTCTGCTGATTACAGGCACGCATTTCTCGACTGAACAAGTCTTCAAGGCTAGCAGCCAGGCGCTGGATTACGCTGAAAAGCACAACGTCAAACGAGTTCTGGATATCGACTACCGGCCTGTCTTGTGGGGGTTGGCTGGCAAGGCCGATGGCGAAACCCGTTTTGTTGCCAACCAGCACGTCAGCCAGCATGTGCAGCGCATCCTGCCGCGTTTTGACCTGATCGTCGGCACGGAAGAAGAGTTTCTTATCGCGGGCGGAACCCAGGACCTGCTCGGTGCATTGCGGGTGGTGCGTGAGCTGACCGCTGCAACCCTGGTGGTCAAGCTCGGGCCGCAAGGCTGCACCGTGATTCACGGTGCTATCCCGGCCCGGCTCGAAGACGGCGCCATTTACCCTGGCGTTCGGGTCGAAGTGCTCAATGTGCTGGGGGCTGGAGACGCCTTCATGTCCGGCTACCTCAGTGGCTGGCTCAAGGACGCCAGCGACGAGCGTTGCTGCCAGTTGGCCAATGCCTGTGGCGGACTGGTGGTTTCGCGTCATGCCTGCGCTCCGGCCATGCCGACACCGGCGGAGCTGGATTACCTGTTCAACAGCCCGGTGCCGATCACCCGGCCGGATCGCGACGTTGCTCTGCAACGCCTGCATCAGGTCAGTGTGCCGCGCAAACAATGGAAGCAGCTCTTCATCTTTGCCTTCGATCATCGCGGGCAACTGGTGGAGCTTGCCCAGCAGGCCGGCCGCGATCCCGGCAGCATCAGTCAGCTCAAACAGCTCTTTATAACCGCTGTCGATCGTGTCGAAGCCGACCTGCGCAAGCGTGGTATCGACGCTGATGTCGGCCTGCTTGCCGACCAGCGATTCGGTCAGGACTCCCTCAATGCTGCCACCGGTCGCGACTGGTGGGTTGCCCGACCAGTGGAGGTGCAGGGTTCCAGGCCGTTGGCGTTCGAGCATGGCCGTTCCATTGGCAGCAATCTGCTGAGCTGGCCTCAGGAGCAGATCATCAAGTGTCTGGTTCAGTATCACCCTGACGATGAGCCGCTTCTGCGCCTGGAGCAGGAAGCCCAGATCAAGGGGCTGTACGAAGCGTCGCAAGTCAGTGGTCATGAGTTGCTGCTGGAAATCATCCCGCCCAAGGACCACCCGTCGACTCATCCGGATGTGATGTACCGCGCCCTGAAGCGTTTGTACAACCTGGGCATCTATCCTGCGTGGTGGAAGATCGAAGCGCAGAGTGCCGAAGTCTGGCAGCAACTGGATGCCTTGATTCAGGAACGTGACCCGTATTGCCGTGGCGTGGTGCTGCTGGGGCTCAATGCTCCGGTCGAACAGCTTGCCGTCGGTTTTGCCCAGGCGCGTCGCAGCACGACCTGCAAGGGATTTGCCGTTGGCCGGACGATTTTCAGAGAGCCGAGTCGTGCCTGGATGAACGGTGAAATCGACGACGCGACCCTGATAAATCAGGTGCAGGGTACGTTTATCTGGTTGATCGAGTCCTGGCGCGAAGCCCGCGCCTGACCCCATCGTCATTGACGCAGTGATAACAACAAGAAAAGGTGCAGCCATGTCTGTTTCCGCATCCAATATCCGCATCGGCATCAATCCGATTTCCTGGAGCAACGACGATTTGCCGGCGCTGGGCGGCGAAACGCCGTTGAGCACGGCCTTGAGCGAGGGCAAGGAGATCGGCTACGAAGGTTTCGAACTCAACGGCAAGTTTCCCAAGGACGCCAAGGGCGTGGGCGATGTGTTGCGCCCTTACGGTCTGGCGCTGGTGTCAGGCTGGTATTCCAGTCGTCTGGCGCGGCGCTCGGTGGCCGAGGAAATCGAAGCCATTACCTCCCATGTACAACTGCTGTCGCAAAACGGTGCTTCGGTGCTGGTGTATGGTGAAGTTGCCGATTCCATTCAGGGGCAGCGTATTCCCCTTGTCGAACGCCCTCGCTTTCACACTGATGCGGCCTGGCGCGAGTATGCCGACAAACTCACGGAGCTGGCGCGCTTCACGCTTTCCCAGGGTGTGCGTCTGGCTTATCACCATCACATGGGCGCCTACGTCGAGTCGCCTCAGGACATTGATCGCCTGATGGCATTGACCGGCCCTGAAGTTGGCCTGCTGTTCGATTCGGGCCATTGCTACATGGGCGGCGGCGAGCCTTTGCAGGTGCTGAGCAAACATATCGACCGCGTCTGTCATGTTCACTTCAAGGATGTACGCAAGCCGGTTGTGCAACTGGCGCGCAACAATCTCTGGAGTTTCCCGGACTGCATCGTCAACGGCACCTTTACGGTGCCTGGCGATGGCGACATCGATTTCTCGGCGCTGCTCAAGGTATTGCTGCAAGCCGATTACAACGGCTGGTTGGTCGTTGAAGCCGAGCAGGACCCTGCTGTTGCCCCCAGTTATGTCTACGCCAAAAAAGGCTATGACACGCTGCGCCAACTGTTGGTGGATGCTCGATAACGGAGGATTGGACAATGAATCTGTTGACTAAAAGCAAGGCCCAAGGACGCGACATCGTCGAATTGCAGGACGGTGCGCTGGAGTATGTAGGCTTCGCCGCTTACCGTCTGGAAACCGGTGAGCGCCTGTCCCTCAATGCCGAAGACAATGAGCTGTGTGTGGTGTTGCTCACCGGGCACGCAAGTGTGAGCGGTGAGGCATTGGGGCAGGGCGCTTTCAGTTGGGAAAACATTGGCGACCGGCACTCGGTCTTTGAAGAGAAGTCGCCTTTCGCCGTGTACCTGCCACCCCACAGTCAGGCACATTTCACCGCACTGGGGCCTGCGCAACTGGCGGTCTGCAAGGCGCCCGGTGACAGCTCCAGGCGAAGCTCGGCGCGCCTTATCACGCCGGACAGCATGAAACGCAGCGTTCGCGGCAAGGGTGCCAATACCCGTTATGTCTGCGACATCCTGCCGGATAATGAACAGGCCCATTCGCTTCTGGTGGTTGAAGTGCGCACGCCGTCCGGGCACTCCTCCAGCTATCCGCCTCACAAGCACGACATGGATAACCTGCCCCACGAGAGCTATCTCGAAGAAACCTATTACCACCTGGTCAACCCGCCTCAGGGTTTCGTCTTCCAGCGGGTGTACACCGACGATCGCAGCATCGATCAGGCCATGGCCGTGGAAAACAACGATCTGGTGACCGTGCCCAAAGGCTATCACCCGGTCAGCGTGCCGTACGGTTACGAGTCGTATTACCTGAACGTGATGGCAGGCCCGACGCGCGCCTGGCATTTCAATAACGACCCGCAGCACAGCTGGTTGCTGGATCTTTAAACCACTTTCGATTTGGAGTCAGTCAGATGAGCGAGTCCCCGGTTATCGGCCATTATATCAACGGCCAGTTGAATAACGGTGATGGCGAGCGTTACAGCGATGTGTTCAATCCGGTCAGCGGCAAGGTTCAGGCGCGGGTTGCCCTGGCCAGCCTCAAGACCATCGACGAAGCGGTCGCCTCGGCCCAGGCTGCTTTCCCCGCCTGGGCGGACCAGTCGTCCCTGCGCCGTGCGCGGGTGATGTTCAAGTTCAAGGAACTGCTGGATAAACATCACGAAGAGCTGGCGCAGATCATTTGTCGCGAGCACGGCAAGGTGCTGTCCGATGCCCGTGGCGAAGTCGTTCGCGGCATTGAAATCGTCGAGTTCGCCTGCGGTGCGCCGAGCCTGCTGAAAAGCGATTTCAGCGACAACATCGGCGGCGGTATCGACAACTGGAACCTGCGTCAGCCACTGGGCGTCTGTGCCGGTGTCACGCCGTTCAACTTTCCGGTGATGGTGCCACTGTGGATGATTCCTCTGGCCTTGGTCACGGGTAACTGTTTCATCCTCAAGCCTTCGGAACGTGACCCTTCGGCGAGCCTGCTGATGGCGCGTCTGCTGAAGGAAGCCGGTTTGCCGGACGGCGTATTCAGCGTCGTGCAGGGCGACAAGGTAGCTGTGGATGGCCTGCTGCAACATCCGGGCATCGAGGCCATTTCCTTTGTGGGGTCGACGCCGATTGCCGAGTACATCCACCAGCAAGGCACTGCCCACGGCAAGCGTGTTCAGGCATTGGGCGGGGCCAAGAACCATATGATCGTGATGCCCGATGCCGATCTGGATCAGGCCGCTGACGCTCTGATCGGCGCGGCCTATGGTTCGGCCGGTGAGCGCTGCATGGCGATCTCCATTGCCGTGGTGGTGGGCGATGTCGGCCAGCAATTGATCGAAAAACTGCTGCCGCGCATCGACCAGCTCAAGGTCGGTGATGGCATGCAGGCCGATTCTGACATGGGGCCGCTGGTCACTGCCGTACATAAAGCCAAGGTCGAGGGCTATATCGATCAGGGCGTCAAGGAAGGAGCGAAGCTGATTGTCGACGGTCGCAACTTCAAGGTGCCAGGTGCCGAGCAAGGGTTCTTCGTCGGTGCAACGTTGTTCGATAACGTCACGCCCCAGATGCAGATCTACAAGGAAGAAATCTTCGGTCCGGTGCTGGGTATCGTCCACGTACCGGATTTCGCCAGCGCCGTGGCGCTGATCAATGCCCATGAGTTCGGCAATGGTGTGTCGTGCTTCACCAGCGACGGCGGCGTGGCCCGTGCCTTTGCCCGCTCCATCAAGGTCGGTATGGTCGGCATCAACGTGCCGATTCCGGTGCCGATGGCCTGGCACTCTTTCGGTGGCTGGAAGCGTTCGCTGTTCGGCGATCACCATGCCTATGGCGAAGAAGGCCTGCGCTTCTACAGCCGCTACAAGAGTGTCATGCAACGCTGGCCGGACAGCATCGCCAAAGGCCCGGAATTCAGCATGCCAACCGCCAAGTAACCTTCAGACAATGGATTGTGGAGAACAATAACAATGAGCCACCCTCTGCGTTTTGCCCTGAATCGTATGGTCGCCCCACGCTTGTCACTGCCGGATTTCGTCGATCTGGCAGTGAAGCTGGGGGCCGATGCAATCGAGATCCGCAACGATCTCAAAGGCATCGAGATCGAAGACGGTACGTCGCCGCAGACCGTCCGCGAACTGTGCGCCTCCAGAGGCGTGCGTGTTTTGTCGATCAATGCCTTGTATCCGTTCGATGTGTGGAATGACGAACGCCGCGCCCAGGCCACGAAGCTGGCGCAATATGCCCGCGATTGTGGCGCCGAAGCCTTGGTGATGTGCCCGCTCAACGACCGCACCGATACGCGCAATGCCGTACAGCGTGCGACAGGCCTGCGCACGGCCTTGAGCGAGCTGGCGCCGATCCTGCGCGAACACGGGATCCTCGGTTTCGTCGAGCCTCTGGGCTTTGAGGAATGTGCGCTGCGCTTCAAGCGTCAGGCGGTGGATGCGATCAGGGCGATTGGCGGGCTGGATGTGTTCCGTCTGGTACATGACACCTTCCATCATCATCTGGCGGGTGAAGTGGAGCTGTTTCCCGAAATGACCGGCCTGGTGCATATCTCGGGTGTCGAAGATGCTCAGGCCCCCCTCAACAGCATTCGCGATGGCCATCGGGTTCTGGTGGGCGATGCGGACATCCTGGGCAACGCCGGGCAGATCGAGCGGCTATTGGCCGGTGGTTACAAGGGGCATCTGTCCTTCGAGCCGTTTGCCGAAAGTGTTCATGCCCTGGACAACATTCCCCAGGCAATCCAACAGAGCATGAGCCATCTGTCCCAATGCTGCCTTCGCGGATAAATCCGCTCCCACACAACCTGTAGGAGCGAATTCATTCGCGAAGAGACAACCACAAGAACAAAGGTGCGAGCATGAGTACAACCCGATTGACCATGGCCCAGGCCCTGGTGAAGTTTCTGGATAACCAGTACGTCGAAGTCGATGGCGTACAGAGCAAGTTCGTCGCCGGGGTTTTCACGATCTTCGGCCATGGCAACGTGCTGGGGATCGGACAGGCGCTGGAGCAGGACAGCGGTGATCTGGTTGTTCATCAAGGCCGTAACGAGCAGGGCATGTGCCATGCCGCCATCGGTTTTGCCAAACAGCATCTACGGCGCAAGATTTACGCCTGCACTTCTTCGGTCGGTCCGGGCGCTGCCAATATGCTGACCGCCGCCGCAACCGCTTCGGCCAACCGTATTCCTTTGCTGTTACTGCCGGGCGATGTCTATGCCAGTCGTCAGCCTGACCCGGTGCTGCAACAGATCGAACAATTCCACGACCTGAGCATTAGCACCAACGATGCCTTCAAGGCTGTCAGCAAATACTGGGATCGCATCAATCGCCCTGAGCAATTGATGAGTGCTGCGCTCAGCGCCATGCGGGTACTGACCGATCCGGCCGAGACCGGCGCCGTGACCCTGGCCTTGCCTCAGGATGTACAGGCCGAAGCCTACGATTACCCTGACAGCTTCCTGCAGAAACGTGTACACCGTATCGACCGCCGCCCGCCAAGCCGGGCCATGCTCGATGACGCGCTGGCATTGCTCAAGGGCAAGCGCAAGCCTTTGCTGATCTGTGGCGGCGGAGTGCGTTACTCCGGTGCTGCCCAGGCTTTGCAGGCATTTGCCGAACGTTTTGCAATTCCTTTTGCAGAAACCCAGGCAGGCAAGAGCGCGATTATTTCGGCGCACCCGCTGAACATGGGTGGCATCGGTGAAACCGGAACCCTGGCCGCCAACCAGTTGGCCAAGGAAGCGGATCTGATCATTGGCGTCGGCACGCGCTACAGCGACTTCACCACCGCGTCGAAATGGCTGTTCCAGAATCCGGACGTACAGTTTCTCAACCTCAATGTCGGTGCCTTCGACGTGCAGAAACTGGACGGTGTGCAGGTGCTGGCAGATGCCAGGGAAGCCTTGCAGGCCCTGCATCAGGATTTGCAGGCCAGCGACTACCACGCAGCCTGGGGCGACGCCCCCAAACGTGCCAGGGCCGAGCTGGATGCTGAAGTCGACCGCATTTATGCCGCCGAATACCAGACCCAGGATTTCACTCCTGAAATCAATGATCACATGGACCCGGCCGTACTGCGCGAATTCATCGAATTGACCGGTTCCTGCCTGACCCAGAGCGCTGTGCTGGGCGTGCTCAATCACAGCCTGCCCGAAGACGCGATCATCGTTGCAGCCGCAGGCAGCCTGCCGGGCGACTTGCAGCGGGCCTGGCGCAGTACCGGAGTCGATACCTATCACGTCGAGTACGGCTATTCCTGCATGGGCTACGAGGTCAATGCGGCACTGGGCGTCAAACTGGCCGCGCCGCAGCGGGAAGTCTTCGCACTGGTGGGAGACGGCTCCTACATGATGTTGCACTCGGAACTGGCGACCTCGGTTCAGGAGCGGCGCAAGATCAATATCGTGCTGCTGGACAACATGACCTTCGGTTGCATCAACAACCTGCAGATGGGCAACGGCATGAACAGCTTCGGCACCGAGTTCCGTTTCCGTAACCCGGAAACCGGTCTGCTCGATGGTGGCTTCGTGCCGGTGGACTTTGCCATGAGCGCAGCAGCCTATGGTTGCAAGACCTACAAGGTCAGCACCCTTGAGCAACTGCGCGAGGCCCTGGCGGATGCGCAACGGCAGACGGTTTCGACCCTGATCGATATCAAGGTTCTGCCCAAGACCATGATCCATAACTACCTGTCCTGGTGGCGAGTAGGCGTGGCCGAGGTATCCACTACCGGCACCACTGCGCAAGTGTACGAAAAGCTCAACAAGGAACTGGCCAAGGCCCGTCAATATTGATTGCGGTTATTCATTCGGAACACATTCAACAGGAGCACTGCAATGGCTTTGAAATTAGGCGTAATCGGTACTGGCGCAATCGGTCGTGATCACATCCGGCGTTGCAGCAAGACCCTGCTGGGCAGTCAGGTGGTGGCTGTCACCGATATCAATCTCGAACAGGCGGCAAATGTGGTTCGTGAACTGGATATCACAGCCGAGGTCTATGCCGACGGTCATGCGCTGATCGCTGCGCCCGATGTCGAGGCCATTCTGGTGACCTCATGGGGGCCGACCCATGAGGAATTCGTGCTGGCGGCGATTGCCGCAGGCAAGCCAGTGTTCTGCGAAAAGCCCCTTGCGGTTACCGCAGAAGGCTGCCGTCGTATCGTCGATGCTGAAATCGCGTTCGGTAAACGTCTGGTGCAAGTGGGCTTCATGCGTCCTTATGACGAAGGCTACCGTGCCCTGAAGTCGGTGATCGACAGCGGCCGGATCGGCGAGCCATTGATGTTGCACTGTGCCCACCGTAACCCGACCGTGGGCGAGAACTACAAGACCGACATGGCAATCACCGACACCCTGATCCACGAGATCGACGTGCTGCGCTGGTTGCTCGACGATGATTACGTTTCAGTGCAAGTGGTATTCCCGCGCAAGTCCTCCAAGGCGCTGGCGCACCTGAAGGACCCGCAGATCGTGCTGCTGGAAACCGCCAGGGGAACCCGCATCGACGTCGAGGTCTTCGTCAACTGCCAGTACGGTTATGACATCCAGTGTGAAGTGGTGGGCGAGAGAGGCATTGCCAGGCTGCCGGAGCCTTCGCAAGTGCAGTTGCGCAGCGAAGCCAAGCTGTCGAATGCCATCCTGATGGATTGGAAGGATCGTTTTATCGCGGCCTATGATGTCGAATTGCAGGCTTTCATCGATGGTGTAAATGCCGGTAAAGTCGGTGGGCCTTCAGCCTGGGATGGCTATGCCGCTGCCGTGACCGCCGACGCCTGCGTCGAGGCGCAGCGCAGTGGGGCAATCGTGCCGGTGACCCTGGCCGCTCGTCCCGAGTTCTACGGCTGAAAAAGTGTTGTTAGAGATAACAACAATAAAAGGAGAACTTCATGCGAATAGGATTGGTGGGCTACGGAAAGGGCGGGCGTTATTTTCATGCAACGCTGCTCTCGAGTTTGCCCGGTGCAACATTTGTGGGGGTCGTTACCCGCTCACCCGAGCGGCGGCAGGAAGTGACCAACGATCATCCCGATGTCGCGACCTTCGATACTCTGGCCGATCTGGTCGCAGCCGGTGTCGATGCTGTGGTGATATCCACGCCGCTGGCTTCCCGACGCGCCCTGATACTGGAAGCCATCGAGTTGGGCGTGAATGTCGTCAGTGACAAACCCTTTTCCGATGACGCTGCCCAGGC
Source organism: Pseudomonas serbiensis (assembly GCF_030580745.1). Taxonomy (NCBI): domain Bacteria; kingdom Pseudomonadati; phylum Pseudomonadota; class Gammaproteobacteria; order Pseudomonadales; family Pseudomonadaceae; genus Pseudomonas; species Pseudomonas serbiensis. Next base: position 69,366 of record NZ_JAUQOO010000023.1, on the reverse strand, counting down.
CCGTGAGTTTGTAGACGCGGCAAAGCGGCGGGGCGTGCAGCTCAGTGTCTATCAGAACCGGCGCTGGGACTCGGACTTTCTGACAGTGCGCAAGCTGATCGATAACGACGTGCTCGGCTCCATCAGTCTTTTTGAGTCCAGCATCGAACGCTATTCACCACGGTCCGTGGGCAAGACCAGCGGTGGTGGTCTGTTGCGTGACCTTGGCAGTCATCTGGTAGATCAGGCACTGGTGCTGTTCGGCCCGGCCAGCCGGGTATATGCCGAATTGCAGTTTTCCGCACCCGATGCACCGGACCACGCCTTTTTCATTTCCCTGATCCATGCCAGCGGTGTCGTTTCGCACCTGACCGGCAGTTGCCTGCAAAACACTCCGCGGCCGCGCTTCAGGGTCAGCGGTACGCAGGGTTGCTACAGCGTCGAAGGCCTGGACGGCCAGGAGGAGGCCGCGCTGGCGGGCCTGACGCCAAGTTCCGAAGGCGAGCGCTGGGGCGTCGAGGAGCATCGACGCTGGGGCTGGTTCGAGCAGGGTGATCACCGCGAGCGGGTTCCTTCGGAGCAGGGGTGCTGGCTTGAATTCTATCGACAGTTGCAGGATTCCATTGACGCAAACGGTCGCAATCCTGTGGATGCTGACGATGCAGTCGCTACGGCCGTTGTGCTGGACGCAGCACGCTTGAGTGCGAAGGAAGGGCGAGTGATTGCCTTGTAAGTAACCTGTTTTTGCGTGAACACATACAAGCCCTGGTTCTCTCTGGAGAGAGCCGGGGCTTGCTGCAATCGACATTTGGAGAGGTTGAAATAAAAAATAGAATAAAATTCTAAAATGAGTTGAATTGGAAAATATTTTCCAATAAAGTCGTTTTCAGGTTGCCGACTATCGAATCACCTGTGTTGTCAGATCCGTCTGAAGGTCACAGGGAACAAGCAAACAAAAACAAGACAAAGATAGGTACCGTCGATGAAAACCCCTACCCGAGGCCTAAAGGCCAAGCGTTCTGCCCCCTCGTCATTCTGGATCTCTGTCATGGAGCGATTTCTTACGCTCGTCGCACGCGGCATGTGCGTCCAGCACAAGGATGCGCAACTGTTCTGCATACCCGGTGCTACGGGTGTTCGTCTGCCGAAATAAACCGCTCTTCGCTACGTCGTTACCAAGTCTGAACAACAACAAGAATTTGGAGACAGACCTTTATGAAGACCAAGATTCGTTTCACTTCGCTGGCTTTGGCCTTGATGCTGGGCAGTGGCACTGCACTGGCCGATATCAAGATCGGCGTTGCCATGTCGCAGTTCGATGACACCTGGCTGACCTATCTGCGTGAAGACATGGGCGCCCACGCCAAGACCCTGCCTGATGATGTAAAGCTGCAGTTCGTCGATGCCCGTGCAGACGTAAACAAGCAGATCGATCAGGTTCAGGAGCTCATCGGCAAGAAAGTCGACGCTCTGATCGTAAACCCCGTGGATACGGCAGCTACCGCCCGCATCACAAAATCTGCCACGGCGGCCGGCATTCCACTGGTGTACGTCAATCGCCGTCCTGATGATCCCAAGTTGCCCGAAGGCGTCGCTACCGTGACCTCCGATGACATCGAGGCGGGCCGGATGCAAATGCAATACATCGCCGAAAAACTGGGCGGCAAGGGCAACGTCATGATCCTGCTGGGGGACCTGGCCAACAACTCGACCCAGAATCGCACCAAAGGCATCAAAGAGGTGCTGAGCAAGTATCCCGACATCAAGATCGATCAGGAGCAGACCGGCATCTGGTTGCGTCAGAAAGGTATGGACCTGACCAACGACTGGATCACCCAGGGAAGGGCATTCAACGCGGTGCTGGCCAATAACGACGAAATGGCGATTGGTGCCGCCATGGCCCTGAAACAGGCTGGCGTCAAATCAGGCAGTGTACTTGTCGCCGGTGTGGACGGTACGCCCGATGGCCTGAATGCCGTGAAACGGGGCGATCTGGCGGTATCTGTCTTTCAGGATGCCAAGGAGCAGGCCATTGGCGCGATCAATGCCTCTGTGAAGCTGGCCAAAAAGGAAAAGGTCGAGCCGCAGGCCATTTTGATTCCGTATCGCCTCATCACGCCTGAAAACGTCGATACCTTCAAATCAAAATAGTGAACATGCCAGGGAGGGCTTGCAGCGTACCCCTCCCACAGCTTGTTGCTTGAGGAGTTTGTGATCATGTTCGGTTCCGCTACTGCTACCCGCCATGTCCAGCGCGATACGCCGTCCGCTGCCCGTGTCGATGATCGTGTCGCCACTGACGTTCCATCCCCTTATCTGTTGGAAATCAGCAATATCAGCAAGGGCTTTCCGGGCGTCATCGCTCTCAATGATGTGCAGTTACGGGTACGTCCCGGCACTGTGCTGGCCTTGATGGGCGAGAATGGTGCCGGCAAGTCGACCCTGATGAAAATCATTGCCGGGATCTATCAGCCCGACGCCGGCGAGATACGCCTGCGGGGCAATCCTATCCGCTTCGATACACCTCTGGCCGCCTTGCAGGCGGGTATCGCGATGATCCATCAGGAATTGAACCTGATGCCATTCATGAGCATTGCCGAGAATATCTGGATCGGCCGCGAACAACTCAACAGCCTGCACATGGTCGATCACCGGGAAATGTACCGCTGCACCGCCGATCTGCTGGAGCGCTTGCGCATCAAGCTCGACCCGCAGGAGCTGGTCGGCAACCTGAGCATTGCCGAGCGGCAGATGGTGGAGATTGCCAAGGCGGTTTCCTATGACTCCGACATCCTCATCATGGACGAGCCGACGTCTGCCATTACCGAGACGGAAGTCGCCCACCTGTTTTCGATCATTGCCGACTTGCGGGCCCAGGGCAAAGGCATCATTTACATCACCCACAAGATGAGTGAGGTGTTTGAAATTGCCGATGAAGTGGCGGTGTTCCGGGACGGTGCCTATATCGGCCTGCAACGCGCCGAAAGCATGGACGGCGACAGCCTGATCTCGATGATGGTCGGGCGCGAACTGACCCAGCTCTTTCCCGAGCGTGAAAAGCCGATTGGCGACCTGCTGCTGTCGGTACGTGACCTGAGTCTGGACGGTGTATTCCAGGGCGTGTCCTTTGACCTGCATGCCGGCGAAATTCTCGGCATCGCCGGGCTGATGGGCTCCGGCAGGACCAATGTGGCCGAAACCCTGTTCGGTATCTCACCCAGCCAGGGCGGCGAAATACAGCTTGATGGTGTTCCGGTGCGTATTACCGATCCGCATCAGGCCATTGAAAAAGGCTTCGCGTTACTGACCGAGGATCGCAAGCTTACTGGTCTGTTTCCCTGCCTGTCGGTCATGGAAAACATGGAAATGGCCGTTCTGGCCAACTACGCCGGCAATGGTTTCGTCCAGCAGAAGGCTCTGCGAGCGCTGTGTGAAGACATGTGCAAGAAGCTGCGCGTCAAGACGCCTTCTCTGGAACAGTGCATCGATACGCTTTCAGGCGGCAATCAGCAGAAGGCATTGCTGGCGCGCTGGCTGATGACCAACCCCAGAATCCTGATTCTCGATGAGCCGACCCGTGGCATCGATGTGGGGGCCAAGGCAGAAATCTATCGCCTGATTTCTTTCCTGGCTGGCGAAGGCATGGCTGTCATCATGATTTCCTCCGAGTTGCCCGAAGTGCTGGGTATGAGTGACCGGGTCATGGTCATGCATGAAGGCGAAATGATGGGCATCCTCGACCGAAGTGAGGCTACCCAGGAAAAAGTCATGCATCTGGCTTCCGGCCATTTGGTTCACTGAGTTCGCCTGGCCGGGCTCGCGCAGAAGAAGAACAAGAGGGTAATCAAAATGAGCAACGCGATCTTGCAAAACAAACCGGCCCTGGCGCCGACCAAGAGCAAACGGCGGCTGCCTACCGAACTGAGTATTTTCCTGGTGCTGATCGGCATCGGGCTGATCTTCGAGTTGTTTGGCTGGATCGTTCGTGACCAGAGCTTCCTGCTCAACTCCCAGCGACTGGTCCTGATGATTCTGCAAGTCTCCATCATCGGTCTGCTGGCCATCGGCGTCACTCAGGTCATCATCACCACCGGTATCGATCTTTCGTCCGGCTCGGTGCTGGCCTTGTCGGCGATGATTGCTGCCAGTCTGGCGCAGACATCGGATTTTTCCCGCGCAGTCTTTCCCTCGCTCACTGACCTGCCGGTCTGGATACCGGTGGTCGTTGGGCTGGGTGTCGGATTGCTGGCCGGGGCGATCAACGGCAGCATCATTGCCATCACCGGGATCCCGCCCTTCATTGCCACGCTGGGCATGATGGTGTCTGCCCGCGGGCTGGCGCGTTTCTACACCGAAGGCCAGCCGGTCAGCATGCTTTCGGATTCCTATACCGCCATTGGCCAGGGAGCGATGCCGGTTATTATCTTCCTCGTCGTCGCGGTGATCTTTCACATAGCCTTGCGCTACACCAAGTACGGCAAGTACACCTATGCCATCGGCGGCAACATGCAGGCGGCACGCACCTCGGGTATCAACGTCAAGCGTCATCTGGTCATCGTCTACAGCATTGCCGGCCTGCTGGCGGGGCTTGCCGGTGTCGTGGCTTCGGCACGGGCGGCGACAGGGCAGGCGGGGATGGGCATGTCCTATGAACTGGATGCCATTGCCGCAGCCGTGATCGGCGGTACCAGCCTGGCCGGTGGCGTCGGGCGCATTACCGGCACCGTCATCGGTGCGCTGATCCTGGGCGTCATGGCCAGCGGGTTCACCTTTGTCGGCGTGGATGCCTATGTCCAGGACATCATCAAGGGCCTGATCATTGTGGTTGCGGTGGTAATCGATCAATATCGCAACAAGCGTAAAGCCAAGCGCTGATAGTGGATGTGTAGCGCAAAGGGCCTGTTGAGGCCCTTTTGTGCTTGAACTGAATCCTGAAAGCAGAGTCAGAGGCTCTCAGGCGGGTTTCAAGGCCGGATTTCAGGGGCAATCCATGCAGTTGTGGTACAAAAACCCTTCATTTGTATTGCCGACGGGCCAAGCCGGCCTTAGACTGCCGCCCCTCGTAAATTGAGTGCCTGGTGGCGCTTGGAGATCATGGCGCTTTTACGGCAACGTTGAGCCGCTCCTCAATGCACGTTTTTTTATAGAGAAATAAATGACAAAGGAAAAGTTGCTGGCCATGCCGGCCGATGACTACATGAATGCTGAACAGCATGCTTTCTTCGTCGAGCTGTTGCAGGCCATGAAGGTTGAAATCCATGAGCGTATCGAGCAAAGCCGCATTGCTATCGAGAGCCTGGACACCCCGGCCGACCCTGCCGATGCTGCTTCGGTAGAAGAAGAGCGTCATTGGCTGGTCAATGTCATCGACCGCGATCAGCGTATGCTGCCCCAGCTGGAAATGGCCTTGTCGCGCATTGCCGATGACACCTTTGGCTGGTGCGACGACAGCGGCGAGCCTATTGGCCTCAAGCGCCTGCTGATCAGCCCGACGACCAAATATTGCATCGAGGCGCAAGAGCGCCACGAGCAGATCGACAAGCACCAGCGCCAGGCCTGATTCACAGGCTGGAGTGAGGTGTCACCAGACCGGGAGGCTATTTTAGCCTCCCGGTTTTCTTGCGCCTGTAATTTATGAGGATCACGAAAGAGAGTTGATCAGTGGTTTAAAACTTCTATGTTTATTTTGTAGATTTTGTTTTTCTTGTTTGTTGCGGTATTTATTTATTGTTTATTTAGAGTAGTACTGATCCAGTTTGTAGGATCGCTCTGTAAATCTCTCCGTTGCTTGACTGTTTCGTGTTGCTGAGCAAGCTATTTAATCAATTGTATTGAAAATCATTAAATGGCAGTCATACGAAATGGTTGTTTTCTACGGATGGATGGAAGATGAAAAATACATGGACGGTTAATAAGGGGGCTGCGGTTTCTGACACGGCAGTGCTACGTGTTACGGTGCGTGCAGGCCTTTTCTTCGATGGTACAGGCAATAATCGCGTCAATAGCCAGATAGGGGCTGACTGTCGGGCCATGATGGAGGTCAATGCCCATAAACACATTGTCGAATGTTCGGGCAGGCACACCGACCCCAATAGCAGTTATAGCAACGATCTGAGTAATATCGCCCGCCTGGTTGCACTTTATCGCCATCAATATGTGGCCAGGAACGATGGGCAGGGGTTGAAAGCTTATTGGCCCGTTTATATCAGTGGCGCGGGAACAACTTCCGGAGCCGGTGATTCTCTTTGGCCGGGGCAAAGTTTTGGCCGTGGTACGACAGGCGTTACCGCCAAGGCCGAGCATGCAATCAAAAAGCTTGGTTCCCGTCTCAAGGCGTTTACGCTCGATAATCCCGGTTGTGTCATTGAAGCCCTTGAACTGGATATCTTCGGTTTCAGTCGCGGCGCGGCCTCGGCCCGGCATTTCATCAACGAGGTCCTGAAGCAGGCTCAGGGGGCGCTTGAGCCGGTCCTGGCAAGTCGCAAGGTCCCCTTGAGTGCGGATTTCGGCTGGGAGAGTGGCAGTGTGAGGCTCAAGGTTATCGGCCTGTTCGATACAGTGGCCGCCATTGGCAGCTTCCGGGATTTCTACAATGCCCGCGACTCTGCCAGCAACCGGGTCAATCTGTATTTGCCACCGGGCTGTGCCCAGCAGGTACTGCATCTGGTCGCGCGTGATGAGTCACGACGCAACTTTGCGCTCAACAGCATCGTCCCTGACTGGAGCCGGGAGATCGTGCTGCCGGGAGCCCATGCCGATATTGGCGGTGGTTATCATCCACAGATGGAAGAAAAACTGCTGTTGACCCGGCCTCGCATGAGCATGCTCTGCCAGGACACCTCCTGTGAGTCGAGCACTGCCTGGTTACAGGCGCAGCAAGACTTGCAGGCGCTGGATGCCGGACAGTGGATCGACCCTCTGGACCGCCAGGCCTCGTTGCAGGTGGAGTGTTGCGAAACCTATGGTCGTGCGCATACTGCCGCTTTCGGGCTCAAGACGGTGGTGGCTGCTGCCTGTTTACGTCGCCAGGTGTTCGGGCATTTGTCGCGGGTTTATCTGCGGGTCATGCATGCGCTGGCCTGCGACGAAGGCGTGCCGTTCGAGCCGGTTCCCGACACCGCAGAGTTGCGACTCGCTCCTGAACTCGAAGGTGTCTGCCGCAAGTTGATCAGCTATGCCCGCGGCGGTGCCTATACCCTGGACGAGCAGGAAGAGCGCCTGCTGCGCTGGCGCTACATTCATCACTCGGCTCACTGGAATGCGATCATAGGCCGGGTCGGCAGCTTCAGTGATGCCGTATTCGTGCATGCGCCAGAGCCGGGAGGGCGTGTCCGGTATCCCAATACGAATCAGGCTGGATACCGGCATTGACGTGCAGGTGTCATGGGCTCTTGTGCAGCAACACATTCAGTTCGTCGACCACAGGAGCCCAGTCGGCATCTTCGCGAAGCTCTTCCTTCAGGAATCGGGCCTGTTGGGGTGTCCAGAATTCGGCGTCGATCAGTTTCACGTTGTCAGGCAGCGAGTGGTTGGCAATGAAGTTCTGGATGCTATCCTCATCCGAGTCGAGGCCCAGTTGGGAGAACAGGTTGGGCAGCGAGTGGGTTGGCAGTTCCATGTCATCTCCTTGGCTACAGAGGGGGCTTTGTCCTTCATCGGAGTGCCGAGGATGGACAAGAGTTCGACGAACCTTTTATTGATCCTGCGACAGATGCTAATGTTCTGTCTCGCGTGCCCAATGGCGCCACTTTTCCTGCCCCTGATATCTCTCTGTACAAAAGGTATATATGCCGCTGGCGTTGTCTGTCGGTAGAATCCGCCTCCAGCCTGCCCGGCAGGGTGGCGACCATGGAATCATCGCTCGCAGTTTCAGTGCGTGTCAGCAGGTATTTCAGCCGCTCCAGCGGCTTGTATGGATGCTTATTTTTTGACTGTCCTGGCTTTGTCAGGCAGCTTTATTTTCATGTTCGAGGATTTGTACATTGGCTGTAAGTAACCTGGATACCCATTCTCTGTTTGTGCTCGGTGATCTACGTGCGCAGTTGGTCAAGCAGTTCCAGTCACGTTTTGTCTATGTCACCGAGCAGTCGCCCGATGGCATCTACATGTCTGAAATCGATACCGAAACAGCGCTGGTAGTCGATGACAAGCCGCGCCTTGAACTCAAGGTGGGCGACCATTTTCGCGCCTCGGTCCTGCCCAGTCGTGAGGGTGGAAAGTTCGAATTGAAGTTCCGTGATATCAAATTCACCGTCTACGGGCTGGGCGATTACGCCTATGTCGATATTCCCGAAGGCCACGGGATTGTCTTCAAGGAAGGTCATGGCGTGTTCATGGTCTTTGCGGCCAATGAACAATTGCAGGGTGGTTTGAGCAAGCCCCTGAAAGCGGCCATCGGCAAGGCTGCCAAGTGGCGCAAGGGTGAGCTGACCTTCAAGGCCAGCGAGTGACGAAAGCCTGGGTGTGAGTCTTCGCGAGCAGGGCCGCCCGCGAAGTGATCAATGACGTTTCAGTTTTCCACTGAGTCTCGTGCGGGACGATCGCCACTGACTTCCGGCGGAACATCGTTATCCCCCGCCATGCGCTTGCGGAACAGTCCGGTACGGGCCAGCAGCAGCGTGGTGACCGGCACGGTGATCGACAACAGGACTGGAATCAGCCAGGCGTGAATCACCGGTCCTGATTTCAGTGCCGAGAAATAAATGATCGAAGCCAGTGCAACGAGCCAGGCTCCCAGCGTGGAGGCCAGGGCCGGTGGGTGCATACGCTGAAAAAAGGTCTTCAGGCGCAACAGGCCCAAGGCGCCGGTCAAGGCGAACACACTGCTGGTAACCAGCAGTAACGAGGTAATGACCTGCACCCAGAAGGGAAGGGTCTGTAGCGAATTCATTCGATCACCTCTCCGCGCAACAGGAATTTGGCCAGGGCAAAGGAGCCGACGAAACCGAACAGGGCGATCAGCAGGGCTGCCTCGAAATAGGTGTCGCTGGCATAGCGTATGCCCAGCACCAGCATCATCAGCATGGCAATGACGTACAGGTAATCCAGAGCCAGTACGCGATCCTGTGCCGACGGCCCCCTGAACAGACGAATCAGGGTAATCACCATCGCCAGGGCAAAGATGAGCAGGCTGAGCAGAATGGCATTGTCGAGCAGTGCAGTCATTCGAAAATCTCCATCAAGGGACGCTCATAAGCTGTCTTGAAGTGCTCGATGAATTGAGCTTCATCTTCCAGATCGAACACATGCATCAGCAGAATGCTGCGGTCCAGCGCCAGTTCAGACCAGACGGTGCCGGGCACCACAGTCGTGACCATCGCCAGTGCGGCAAGGCCGCTGGGGTCGCGCAGGTCCAATGGCACCTTGACGAACGCCGAGCGTGGCGGGCGGCGTTTCAGGTTCCAGACCGACATGAATATCTGCAGGTTCGAGATTACTGTGTCGTAGCCCACCCGCAGGAAAAACTTCAGGATCGTGCCGGGTTTGCGAATGCGTACCGGAGTCGGTCGCAGAGGCGCCATGAGCAGCGGAGCCAGGAACCCGAATACGGCCCCCAGCAGCACGGTGCCGGGGCTGATCGACAGATTCAGCACCAGCCACAGCACCCAGAGCGCCAGGGAAAACCACGGGGCGGGGAAAAAGTACTTTGTCATGGTTGCACCTGCGAGACGGCTTGTGTGCTGACCGGGCCTGGCACCGGACGTGTCGCCATGACCGATTGCACATACTGCGTGGGATTATGCAGGGCCGCTGCTGTGTCCTGTGTATAGCGCAGCAGTGGTTCAGCCTTGATCGTCAACGCAATGCACAGGCCCAGCAGAATCACGATGGGCAGGCATTCATTGCGGCGCAGCAAGGGCGAAGGCGTTTCCAGCGGAGTCCAGAAACGCTGGATGCCTAGGCGGGAAAAGGCAATCAGCGAAGCCAGGCCCGAGAAGATCAGCAAGCTGATGAATATCCAGCTTTGAGTGGATATCGCCTCGTCCTTTGCCACATCCAGCCCCAATGGATTGAGCAGGGCGCTGAGCAGGGTCAGCTTGCCGATGAACCCCGAAAGTGGCGGCATGCCGATAATCAGCAGAGCGCAGGCCACGAAGCTCAGGCCCAGAAAGGCCATGGTCATGGGGATGACCTGGCCGACCACGGCTTTCTGTTCGTCATCCAGATTGGTGCCCCGTGGCGGGTTCAGCGATTCCATATTGCGTGGCAACTGGTCTGCATCATCCTCAAGCGCGATTTCATTGGATGAACGCGAGCGCTCGATCAGCTCACCCAGCAGGAACATCGCACTCAGCGCCAGGGTCGAGCTGACCAGATAGAACAGCGCGCCAGCCGTCAGGCTGGGCTGGGCGAAGCCGATGGCAGCGAGCAGGATGCCGGCCGAAACCAGAATGCTCAGGCTGGCCATACGCTCCAGGCGTTGGGCGGCGATGATTGCCACTGCTGCGGTGACGATGGTTGCAATGCCGCCGTAGATCAGCCAGTCACCGCCGAAGAATGCCGAAGGCCCGGCCTGTTCGGAAAACAGCAGCGTCCACAGGCGCAGCAGGGTGTAGATGCCGACCTTGGTCATGATTGCGAACATGGCCGCAACCGGCGCACTGGCCGCCGAGTAGGCAGGCACCAGCCAGAAGTTCAGTGGCCACATGCCGGCCTTGGCCAGGAAGGCGGTGGCCAGGATTGCCGCGCCTGCATGCAGCAGGCCAAGGTCGGATTCCGGCACCTGCGGGATCTTGATCGCCAGATCCGCCAGATTCAGGGTGCCGGTCACGCCGTAGATCAGTGCGGCGCCAATCAGGAACAGCGACGAGGCCAGCAGGTTGATCGAGATGTAATGCAGGCCCGCCGACACCCGGGCGCGCCCGGAACCGTGCAGCATCAAGCCATAGGACGCCGCCAGCAGCACCTCGAAGAACACGAACAGGTTGAACAGATCCGCCGTCAGGAAGGCGCCATACAGGCCCATCAACTGAATCTGGAACAAGGCGTGGAAACTGGCTCCTGCCCGGTCCCAGCGTGCCAGCGCGAACAGCAAGGCACACACGGCAATGATGCCGGTCAGCACCAGCATCATTGCCGACAGGTGATCCACCACCAGCACGATACCGAACGGCACCTCCCAGTTGCCCGGCAGGTAAACCCCGATCGAACCCATGGTGCCGCTTTGCTGGACCCACAACAGCAAGGTGATGGAAATCCCCAGCCCCAGCATGCTCGACAGCAGGTTGATACGGCCCTTGAGTGGCCGGTGCTTTTCGCCCAGCCAGAGCATCAGCCCGGCGGTCATCAGTGGCAGCAGGATGGGGGCAACGATCAGTTGGTTCATCCAGTTCATGCCTTGGGCTCCCTGCCATCCACATGGTCAGTCCCGGTCAGCCCGCGGGACGCCAGCAGCACGACCAGAAACAGCGCGGTCATGGCAAAGCTGATGACGATTGCGGTCAGTACCAGTGCCTGAGGCAAGGGGTCGGTGTAATTGAGCAGATCCTGAGGAATGCCGTCCTTGATGATGGGCTCCTTGCCGATGAACAGGCTGCCCATGCTGAAAATGAACAGGTTCACGCCATAGGACAGCAGGCACAACCCCATCACCACCTGGAAGGTACGCGGGCGCAGGATCAGCCAGACACCGGATGCAGCGAGAACGCCAATGGCGACTGCGATGACTTCTTCCATCAGACGGCTCCTTGTGTAGTCGCGGATTCGCCAGCAGGGCTGGCAATCGGTTTCGGCAATTGAGTCGGCCGATGGCTGCGCACCGACTGGTGAGCCAGAGCGGTGAGGATCAGCAGGGTCGAACCCACTACGACGGCATAGACGCCTACATCGAAGAACAAGGCGCTGGCGAAATGGATATCACCCAGTATCGGCAAGTCCAGGTGGGCGGTATGGGTGGTCATGAACGGATAACCCAACGCCATGGAAACCAGCCCGGTAGTGATGGCGCACAGCAGGCCTGTGCCCATCCAGCGCAGAGGGCGCAGACTCATCTGAGCCTCGACCCACTGGGTTCCGGCAACCATGTATTGCAGGATGAACGCCACCGACATCACCAGACCGGCGACGAATCCGCCGCCCGGCTGGTTGTGACCGCGCATGAACAAGTACATCGAGACCATGAACGCGACAGGCAGCAACAGACGCACCAGCACCGCAGGCACCATCATGAAACCCAGGGCTGTATCGCTCGCGCTGCGCGGGTTGATCAGATCCGTGACCACATCGCGGGCCAGCAGACGCTGCTGGGCGGGCAGGGCGATACTTTCCTTCGGCGGACGGAAGCGACGCAGCAAGGCGAATACCGTCAGGGCCACGGCAGCCAGAACCGTGATCTCGCCGAAGGTGTCGAAGCCCCGGAAGTCCACCAGCATCACGTTGACCACGTTGGTGCCGCCACCTTCGGGCAAGGCCCGGCTGAGGTAGAACGAAGAAATCGTGTTGGGCGTCTGGCGGGTCAGCATGGCATAGGACAGCAAGGCCATGCCGACACCCACCAGCGCGGACAGCGTCAAGTCACGAATGCGCCGGGTGCGGGCGCTGAGGCGCGTGCTGACGGGTGGAGCAACATCTTCGTTACGTCGTGGCAGCCAGCGCAGACCCAGCAGGATCAGCACGGTGGTGACCACTTCGACCACAAGCTGGGTCAGCGCCAGATCCGGGGCCGAGAACCAGACAAAGGTGATACAGGTCATCAGGCCGCACACGCTGACCATGATCAAGGCGGCCAGACGGTGATACTTGCCTTGCCATGCGGCCCCGAGGGCGCAGGCAATCGCGATCAGCCATAACGTGACAAACACTCCAGAGCCCGGAATCTTAGGCCGGTCGCCCCAGGTCAGGCCGCTGAAATACATCGGGATAAAGCCAAACACGGCCGCCGTCAGGACCAGCAGGAACAATTGGGGCTGCAAGCGACGGGTGCTTACCTGACGCTCAAAACGGCGAGCCCAATGCATCAGAATCACCTGGCAGCGCTCGAAAAACAGCTTGCCGTTGAGGCGCGATACCAGTGGCGGGCCGACAAAGCGTTCCTGGCGGAACGACTTGCGCAGCAGCAGATACAGGATAATCCCTCCGGCCATGGCGATCAGGCTCATGATCATTGGTGCGTTCCAGCCGTGCCAGATCGCCAGGCTGTACTCGGGCAGCGTACCGCCCACCACCGGTTGAGCGGCAGCAGCCAGCAGAGGCGCAACCGATTGGGCCGGGAAAATACCGACCACCAGACAGGTCATCACCAGCAGTTCCACCGGTGCGCGCATCCAGCGAGGCGGTTCGTGGGGCAGCAGGGGAAGGTCTTTTGCCGCCGGGCCGAAAAACACATCTACCGTAAAGCGCAGGGAATAGGCGACGCTGAAGGTCCCGGCAAGCGTGGCGACGATTGGCAGCGCCATTTCCACCCAGGCTGTGGCGGAAATGAACACGGTTTCGGCAAAGAACATTTCCTTGGACAGGAAGCCGTTGAGCAGCGGCACTCCAGCCATGGAGGCACTGGCCACCATGGCCAGGGTCGCGGTGTAGGGAATCAGCTTGATCAGCCCGCTGAGGCGCCGGATATCCCGTGTCCCGCTTTCATGGTCGATGATCCCCGCGGCCATGAACAATGAGGCCTTGAAGGTGGCGTGGTTGAGGATGTGGAACACCGCCGCGACAGCCGCCAGCGGGCTATTGAGGCCCAGCAGCAAGGTGATCAGGCCCAGATGGCTGATGGTCGAGTAGGCCAGCAGACCTTTCAGGTCATTCTGGAAAATCGCCGCGTAGGCCCCGAGGACCAGAGTGCAGGCCCCGGCCCCGCTGACGATCCAGAACCACTGTTCGGTGCCGGACAACGAAGGCCACAGGCGGGCAAGCAGAAACACCCCGGCCTTGACCATGGTTGCCGAGTGCAGATAAGCCGAGACCGGCGTCGGTGCCGCCATGGCGTGGGGCAGCCAGAAATGGAACGGAAACTGCGCGCTTTTGCTCAGCGCGCCGATCAGGATCAGGGTCAATAGCACCGGGTACAGCGCATGAGCACGGATCGCGTCTCCGGAGGCCAGCACGCGGTCCAGATCATAACTGCCCACCACATGGCCCAGCATCAGGACACCGACCAGCAACGCCAGCCCGCCGGCACCCGTGACCATCAGCGCCATATAGGCCCCGCGCCGGGCGTCGGTGCGGTGGTGCCAGTAGCCGATCAGCAAGAAGGAAAAGACGCTGGTCAGTTCCCAGAAAAACACGATCTGGATCAGGTTGCCGGAGATCACCAGCCCGAGCATCGCCCCCATGAAGGCCAGGAAAAACGCAAAAAAGCGCGGAACAGGATCGTCCGGTGACATGTAATAGCGCGCATACAAAGACACCAGCGTGCCAATGCCCAGCACCATCATTGAAAACATCCAGGCAAACCCGTCCATGCGCAGGACGACATTCAGTCCCAGGCTGGGCAGCCAGAAATATTCTTCACGAATCACACCGCCGTCGGCGATCTGCGGGAACCACAACGCAACCTGCACGGCACCGATCAGGGCGATCACGCCAGCGAGCAGGGATTCAGCGTTGCGTGCGTTGTGCGGCAAAAAAGCCGCCAGACAGCTGCCGATGAAAGGCAGAAGCAGTAGAACTATCAGAGACATAGGCTTCTAATCTGCAGGGAAATGTCAAGCATCATACGTGCCAGACGTCGCATCTCCAAACCCATGGTTACGGGAATTTCCTACAAGAAGTGTCTGTTTTAAACCTGAGAGCCTGACAGGGCGTGGAATCGGAGGTTATTGATCCAGCTTCCGTACGCCTTCTTCCTGATCCACTTCCTGCTCCTGAACCTTGGCCCGCGCTTTCATTTCACTGACGATCACGCCAGCCACGATCAGTGCCGCGCCCAGCAGTGCGATACCCGGCAAACGTTCGCCCGCCAACCGTCCGGCAATGCCGGCCCAGACCGGTTCGCCGGCGTAGATCACGGTGGCGCGGGTCGGGGAGACGCTTTTCTGTGCCCAGTTCATGGCAACCTGAATGATTGCGCTCATCGCACCCAGGCCTACGGCGCTGATGACCAGTAGCCAGGAGAAGCCCGGCAGGCTTTCGCCGGTAGGGACGATCATCAGGAATGCCAGTATCGAGGCGGTTGCCAGTTGCACGACGGTGACCCGTCGCACATCGACCTTGCCGGCATAGGCACCGATCAGGATGATCTCGGCAGAAATCGCCACAGCGCTGATGATGGTCGCAATCTCGCCGGGACTGAATTGCAGCGATGCGCCTTCCGGCCCTGACAGCAAGATCAGCCCGGTAAAGGCCAGGGCAATTCCCAGGCTGGGCATCAGGCCGGGGCGGCGTCCGAGTATCAGCCATTGCAGTAACGGCACGCAGGGGACATACAATGCGGTGATGAATGCCGACTGGCTGCTGGGAATGGTCTGCAGGCCGATGGTCTGTAACCCGTAGCCGAGCATGATCGATGTGCCGATGAACACGCCTGCCTTGAGTTCAAGCAAGGTCAGGTCGCGCATTATTTTCATGGAGAACAGCGCTACGATGGCGGCCGCCGCAGCAAAGCGCAGCCCCACGAAAAACATCGGGCCGCTGACGGTGAGCGCATGCTGGACCATCAGGAATGTGCCGCCCCACAGGACAGTAATCAGGATCAATACCGCTTCTGCTTTGCTGACGCGCGGTATGCGGCTAATGGTGTTCATGACGGTTTCCAGGCCTTGAGGCCTTGCATGCTATGGGGTACGCGACACACAATGCGTCGCAAAAAGATGGGCAGTATAATGCGCAAAGGGTCCGAATGAGCAATATCGTGCACAAAGAAAACTCCCAACGTGCGCCCGTGCTGCAGCATGTCAGCCACAATGTTCGCCGCCTGCGAAATACGGCAGGGCTGAGTCAGAGCGCTCTGGCGGAAAAGTCCGGCGTCAGTCGCCGCATGCTGGTGGCTATAGAGGCGGGTGAGAAAAACGTCAGCCTTGCGACTCTGGACCGTGTGGCCGAGGCATTGGAGGTCGCGTTCAGTGACTTGATCCAGGCTCCCGAGCTGGCGGATCACAGCCGTATCAACGAACTGGCCTGGGCCGGAACCCTGCCCGGCAGCAAGGCGGTGTTATTGGCCAAGGCGCTTGCCCGGCGTGAGGTCGAGCTATGGGAGTTCAGCCTGGCACCCGGCGATATCTACGCATCGGAGGCTGACCCTGAAGGTTGGAGCGAGCAGGTCTATGTCGTGGAAGGGCATCTGACCATTGGCTTTGCCGAGCCTGACAGGCAGCATCAGGTGGGGCCCGGTGAGTTCTTCATGTTCCCCAGCAATCAGCCCCACAGTTATCGTAACGAGGGTGAAGTCACCCTGCGTTTTGTTCGCAATGTAGTGTTGTAAATCCAGACCTCATACAACCAGCCCGAGGCAATGTTCGATGCGCGATGACAAGACCCAGCCTGCAATAGCCGATGTCCTGATTATCGGTGGAGGCTTGAGTGGCAGCATGCTGGCGGTCCAGTTGCTGCGTCAGCCCGGCATGCGGCGGATCCTGATCGTCGAGCCTCGAACCGAACTGGGCAGGGGAGAGGCCTACAGCGCCACCGAGCCCGGGCATACCCTCAATGGCAACGCTGCCCGCATGAGTGCCGACCCCGATAACCCCGACGATCTGACTCACTGGCTGACTCGCTACCTGGCCGATGGCGGCTGGCCTGAGGCGCAGCAGCAGTCGGTTCCGGTGCCGGTGCTGTTTCCGCCGCGAGGTGTGTTCGGGTTGTATGTGCAGCAGCGTTTGCGTGAGGCTCAGGCGGTGGGGCAAGCCTACGGCTCCAGTGTCGAGCATGTTCACACAGAAGTGGTCGACCTGCTTTCGGATGAGTCCGGCGTGACCGTCACCCTGGCCGATGGCGCAGAATTGCAGGCTCGTTTTGCGGTGTTGGCCACGGGCATGTACGCCGCTGCGCGCACGCCACAACGCCAGTCCAGTGGTTTGAATGCTGCAGGGCTTGATCCATGGAATGTCGAGACCATGCGCCAGCTCGATCCTCAGGCCACGGTGTTGATCATCGGTTCCGGGCTCACCATGGTCGATGCGCTGGTGTCCTTGCAGCAGGCCGGGCATCGCGGCCCGATCAAGGTGTTTTCCCGCCACGGCCTGTTGCCCCATGTGCGTCGCCAGCCACCGGAGTGGCCAGACTTTCTCGGTCAGGATCACAGCATTCGCAGTACCCGGCAGTTGCTGCGCAAGGTGCGTGAGCAGTGTGAGCTGGCCATCGAAAGCGGTATTGACTGGCAGGCACCGCTGGATACGGTACGCGCCAATATCGGCAGATTGTGGAATCAGGCCACCGACCGCCAGCGTCGGCAGTTCGTCAGGCATGTGCGGCCATGGTGGGAAAGCCATCACCATCGCTCGCCACCGCCGAGCGCAGCCTTGTTGGCTGAATTGGTGCATCAGGGACGATTGATCATTGAGGCCGCTTCGTTGCAAGGCGTGCAGACCCAGCCTTCGGGTCAGGTACAGATTCAGGTCCGGCACCGAGGCCAGAGCCAGTCATCGCTGGTGTCGGGAGATGCCCTGATCAACTCCACCGGGATCGAATACGACTGGCGTCGGGTCGACCGTCCCTTGCCACGGCAATTGCTGGCCCGTGGCTTGATTCAGCCGGGGCCGCTGGCGTTGGGGATTGCTGCCGATACCGATGGCGCGGTGTGTGATGCCCAAGGGCATTTTTCACCGCGTCTGTTTGCCATGGGCCCGCCGTTGCGGGGCATGTGGTGGGAAAGTACTGCGGTCACTGACGTGGCGATCCAGGCCAAGGCACTGGCCTTGCGTTTGACCGCCCAGGCTTCAGACCGATAGGTGCAGCATCTGCTCGCCTTGCAGGTTTTCACCGGGGCGGCGCTTGTTGACGGCCAGTTCGCCGATGCGGATCAAGTGCGCCCGTGTGACATTGCGGGTCAGGCCCAGCAGGTTGGCGGTATGCACCTGATTGTGATGGCAGAAGCGGTAGGCCGCTCTTAGCAGCGCATCTTCGACTTTTTCGTGCAGGGCGCCGGCCTGTTCTTCAAACAGCTTTTGAAAAGCGCGCATGAGCAGTTCTTCAGTCGATTCCTCGCTCCTTGACGTCTCTTCCTGACGCTCGATCCTCAGGTTCGACAGGCGCAGGTCTTCGTGCTGGATAATGCCGTTACGGCAGACCAGCAAGGTGTGATGGATAACGTTTTCCAGCTCACGAATATTGCCCGGCCAACTGTAGCTCTTGAGCTTCAGCTCGGCTTCGGGGCTGATGCGCACCGGGCCGTAGTTCAAGCGCTGGCTATAGATATCGATGAAGTGCCGGGCCAGCGGCAGAATATCGCCCGGCCGCTCGCGCAACGGGCTCAACTCCAGATTGACCACGTCCAGCCGGTAATACAGATCCTCCCGGAAATGCCCGGCATTGATGGCTTTCTCCAGTTGTACGTTGGTAGCGGCCAACACTCGCACATTGATGGGAATGCTCTTGCGCGAACCCAGGCGCACCACTTCACGTTCCTGCAGCACGCGCAGCAACTTGACCTGAAGCGGCATGGACAGATCGCCGATTTCATCCAGAAACAGCGTGCCGCCATCGGCCTCTTCAAACCATCCGGACTTGGCGCTCAAGGCACCGGTAAAAGCACCTTTCTCATGGCCGAACAGCTCGGCCTCGATCAAGGACTCGGAGAAGGCTCCGCAGTTGACCGCCACGAAAGGTTTGTCGCGACGGTTACTGAGTTCGTGAAGATGCCGCGCAACCAGTTCCTTGCCGGTACCGGTTTCCCCGATGATCAGCACACTGGCATCGCTGGGCGCCACTTGCTGCACGTGTGCCAGCAAGTCCCGGGATTTCGGGTCCTCGAAAACCTGAGCCGTGGCCCGGATCGAGGTCGCCAGAGCCGGCGAGGGCGGCAAGGTCAGCAGTTGCACAGACATCACTTGGCCTGCGGTGGCAGATCATTGGCGATCATTTCGCCAAAGGGGCCGGTAAGGTTGGTAATGCCGCGTCCCGCCAGGCTGGCGTAAGGCTCGGGCAGCAGCGGGAAAACCAGCTCGGCAAAACGATAGGCTTCTTCCAGATGCGGGTAGCCGGAGAAGATAAAGCTCTCGATGCCCAGGTCCGCGTATTCCTTGATGCGCTCCGCGACTTCCTGCGGGTTGCCCACCAGTGCCGTACCGGCACCGCCACGCACCAGGCCGACACCGGCCCACAGGTTAGGCGCGATTTCCAGATTGTCCCGGCGTCCGTCATGCAGGGCAGCCATGCGGCGTTGTCCTTCGGAGTCGAAACGGGAAAACGATTTCTGTGCGGCGGCGATGGTTTCGTCGCTGATATGTTCGATCAGGGTGCTGGCGGCTTTCCAGGCTTCTTCGCTGGTTTCGCGCACGATCACATGCAGGCGGATGCCGAACTTGACGGTGCGGCCCTTGCGTGCAGCTCGTTCGCGGACATCGGCCAGTTTTTCAGCCACGGCGGCCGGCGGTTCGCCCCAGGTCAGATAGACATCCACCTGATCGGCGGCCAGATCATGGGCGGCGTCGGAAGAACCACCGAAGTACAGCGGCGGGTAAGGTTGCTGGATCGGCGGGTACAGCGCCTTGGCGTTCTGCACGCGCAGATGCTTGCCCTCGAAATCCACGGATTCGCCTTGCAGCACACGACGCCAGATTTGCAGGAACTCATCGCTGACTTCATAGCGTTCGCTGTGATCGAGGAAGCTGCCATCGCCACGGTTTTCATCCGGATCGCCACCGGTGACCACGTTGATCAGCAGGCGGCCACCAGAGAGTCGGTCCAGCGTCGCGGCCATACGCGCCGAAACCGTCGGAGAAATGATTCCCGGACGAATCGCCACCAGAAATCTCAGACGCTCCGTCAGCGGCACCAGCGCCGAAGCGATGACCCAGGAGTCTTCGCAGGAGCGGCCGGTAGGAATCAACACACCGTAGTAGCCCAGGTCATCGGCGGCCTGGGCCACCTGCTTCAGATAGTTGAGCGTGACCGGGCGCGCGCCTTTGGTCGTACCCAGAAAATGACCATCGCCGTGGGTGGGAAGAAACCAGAAAACGTTCATGACAATTCCTTGGGAAGATCAGGCAGTGTTGATAGCTGAACAGCACCTACTGTTGCCTCGCAGACAGTTGGCTCACAGCATGGGAGTGGTGCCAGTTATAAAGGCTGCGATTTATTCCGTAAAAGAACGGAAAACAATATTTTTATAATCAGAATGAATATAGGTGTTGATTTCGTGCATCGGCAGCGGCAGACACTCTGTTTTCCCGGACTTGCAACGCCCGTCACTGAGTCGAAACTTTTGCCTGCGCAGCCCTGTCACTTTTAACGACAAGCAACGGGAGACAGGCAATGGCAAGAGCACCGGCTACCCAAGGCAATTTCCGGTTGCCAGACAAAACGGCCAGGCAGCGACGACCTGAAAAGCCTGCGAAGCTTCCTGAGTGGTCTGGAGATAACTGATCATGGCCAAGCCTGTCAGCGAGTACACCCGCAAGCGCAACTTTGAAATCACCTCCGAGCCTGCGCAGGATTTGCAGAAGAAAGGCAAGGCGCGCACCCGGGCGTTGAGTTTCGTGATCCAGAAACATGATGCGCGCAACCTGCATTACGATTTCCGTCTGGAACTTGATGGCACTCTCAAAAGCTGGGCTGTCCCCAAAGGGCCTAGCCTGGATCCGACGCAAAAACGTCTGGCAGTTCATGTGGAGGATCACCCGCTGGGCTACGCCAGCTTCGAGGGCACTATTCCCAAGGGACAATATGGTGGTGGGGACGTGATTGTCTGGGATCGTGGCATCTGGCAACCCCATGGCGATCCGCAAGAGGCCTACCGGCAAGGCAAGCTCAAGTTCACCCTGACAGGGGAAAAGCTGACAGGAGACTGGGCTCTGGTCCGCATGCGCTTCAAAGGCAGTGGTGACAAGGAGCAATGGCTGCTGATCAAGGAAAAGGACGCCATTGCCCGACCGATTGCCGAGTACGACATCACTCGCGAGCAACCGTACAGCGTTATCAGTGGCGCGCAAGTGGGCAAGGAACGTCATTGATAGCTAAAACAGGCAGCGCATCACGCAGAAGATGTGGATGCACCAGGAGAACGCCATGAACTCATCGACCGGATTCACTCGCAGACGGCTGCTCACTCTGGCTGCCGGTACCGCAGCAGCGATGGCGTTCGATACCGCCGCCGCGGGCGATAAGCCGCCGACCATTCCCTCTCCGTCTTCACCCTCGAAGCTGACCCAGGAAGGCAAGACTATGCTGACCCGAACGATTCCCTCCAGTAACGAACCCATTCCCGTGGTCGGGTTGGGCACTTATCGTGGTTTCGATGTTGCGACCTCAAGCCCTGCCTACAAGCAACTGCGTGCCGTGCTCGATGCACTGTTTACGGCGGGAGGCAGCGTCATCGATAGCTCGCCCATGTATGGCCGTGCCGAGCAGACGACGGGCGAGCTGTTGTCCATTCACGAACCGCGCTCGCCAGCTTTTCTGGCGACCAAGGTCTGGACTCGCGGACGCAAGGAAGGCATTGCTCAGATGGAGGAGTCTTTCAGGTTGTTGCAGACCGGACGCATCGACCTGATGCAGATCCACAATCTGGTGGACTGGAGAACGCATCTGCCGACCTTGCGAGAATGGAAGGAGCAAGGGCGTATTCGTTACATAGGGATCAGCCATTACACCTCGTCGGCTTATGACGAAGTGGAGGCTGTACTCAAGGCCGAGCCGCTGGATTTTCTGCAGATCAACTATGCGCTGGATGATCGTGCTGCCGAGAAGCGATTGCTACCGCTGTGCCGGGAACGTGGAGTGGCGGTGATCTGCAACCGACCGTTCGGTGGCGGCGGTCTGCTCTCGCGGCTCAAGGAAAAGCCTTTGCCTGCATGGGCCGCACAGGTGGAAGTGAACAGCTGGCCGCAACTGGCGCTCAAGTTCCTGCTGGCCAACCCCGCAGTGACCTGCGTGATTCCCGGCACCGGCAACCCGCGCTATATGGCCGAGAATGCCGGGGCGGGATTCGGCCCGATGCTGACCGATGCGCAGAGGCAGCAGTTGATTGCGTTGGTGGGCTGACGATTCGCGAATGAATTCGCTCCTACGAATTCTGTAGGAGATCACCCTCCGCCTTGGCACCGCGCTGTCGCGCAGTAAACAGAGGGCGATGTAGGAGCGGACTTGTCCGCGATCGAGTGCGCAGCGCTCGCAAAATCTACGACGGCTACGCAGCCGATCGTCGGAGTGCCGCCCAGGATAAGCACGCTCCTACAGAAAAGCGTTTTAATTCATGATGTTGCGTTTGTGTCTGTTGAGAGCGACTTCAGTCGTGAAAGCCGCTACTTACAGAATCCGGTACAGCAAACGCTCGATCCTGACCCGGCTGACCCTGCGCAGGAACTTGCTCACGCCTTCAGGGTAATGGGCCAAGGTATCCAGCTCGTCGTACTGGCCGACCCGCTGGGTATTTTGCATCAGCTGTTGAATCTCTTCTGCTCGCGCTTCGATCCATTGGCCTTTCGGGTCATCGATCAGCAGGCCGTTTTCCAGGTCCAGGTTGAAGGCGCGAGGGTTGAGGTTGTTGCCGGTCAGCAAGGTATAGCGATCATCCACCCATACACCCTTCAGGTGGAACGTGTTATCGCCATGCTTCCACAGATGCAGGTTCAACCGGTGCTGGGCGATGGCCTTCTTATGCTTCTGGGCAAAACGGCGCAGGCTGATTTCATACAGATAGGGCAGGGCTGAGATGACCTTGAAGGGTTCTTCTGGAGGGATGAAGAAGTCGTTGGCGGTCTTGTCGCCGATGATGATGTCGACTTTCACTCCACGCTTGAGAGCGCGATTGATTTCCCGGGTCACCGCCACCGGCATGTTGAAGTAAGGCGTGCAGATCGTCAGTTGTGTCTTGCTGGCGGCGATCAGGTCGCAAATGGCCCGGTTGAGCGGATTACGCGGGCCGACGCCCAGCAGAGGCATGATGCGCAGCTCGCCGTTTTCCTTGTCGCCTGCACTGGTTTCGTAGGCGGCACGTTTCAGGTTGCTGCGAAAAGCCCTGATTTCGCCACGCAAGCTGCGGGAGTCGGGAGGTGATTGCAGGTCCAGGCGGTGAACGGCAGGTGAAGGCAGGATTTCACGCTGCACCATGTCCACGAAGCTGTCGGCCAGTTGTTTGTTCTGGATCAGGTGATAACGATCCAGACGGTATTTGTCGAGTTTGTGCAGATAGACGTTATTGATGCTGGCGCCACTGTAGATGACGCAGTCGTCGATCACGCTGCCCTTGAGGTGTAACACACCGAACAGTTCACGGGTCTGCACCGGCACGCCATGGATCGGGACTTCCTCGTCGTATTCCAGATTCTGCGCCTGATACCAGGCCGAGTTTCCTGCCTGGCGACCCGCTCCGATCAGGCCCCGTTGTGCGCGAAACCAGTCGACCAGCACCACGACGTCCAGCTCGGGGCGTGCGGCCTTGGCGGCATACAGAGCGTCGAGGATTTCCTGGCCGGCTTCGTCCTGTTGCAGATACAGGGCGATGATGTAGATACGCCGGGTGGCAGAAGCGATCTTCTCCAGCAGGCAGCGTCGATAGTCAGCGGCAGAAGGAACGATGGTGATGGCATCGCCGGACAAGGCAAAACCGCGAAGCGCTGCCAGGGACGAGCGTCGGAAGTTGGACTGCATAAGCCTCTCGATGGGATAACCAGCAGCGCACGAGCTTACACCAGAGTCGACACAAGGTCGCCGTTGAAGTCTTTCTCAATGATGTCTGTTTGTAATGTTCAGACATCATTGAGTGGCGCAGTCTGTGATTCGATCAGTAGCCGTTACGCTTGAGAATCGCATCGATGCTGTCTTTGGCAGGACGGCCATAGAACTTCAGGAGTTCCGTGGTGCGGTTGGTAAAGAAGCCATCGGCCCCCGCAGCGCTGATCTGCTTGAAGTCCACCGCTTCATCCACGGTATAGGGATGAACCACCATGCCTTTGTCGTGGGTGACGTTGTTCATCCATGGCTTGACCAGATCCATGTAGCTCTGGTCGCCGCCATCGGTGAGCTGCGAGGATGGGCCCGTACCGATGGCACCATGGGCCTTGGCCCAGTCGATCCAGGCCACGAATTCTTCCTGGGATTTGATTTCCTGTGCGGCGTAATAGCTGGCCTTGTCCTTGAAGCCCGAGTCCTTGAAAGGCACGTTGGATTTGGGCTCTATCGAGCCTTCACCAATCCAGAGCAGCAGCACTTTGGGAACCTTGGGCATTTCCTTTTGCAGCAGTACCAGGCTGGATTTGTCGAAGGTCTGCAACACTACGCGCCCCGGTGTCTGGGCGACATTCACATGACCTGCCGCCGCTGCCGGACGCGGGCTGAGCCAGCCGCGCTTGGCCAGGGCTTTCTTCAGGTCGGCTTCGATGCCCGGAAACTGGGCAGGGACTTTGGTTTCGATATACAGGCCCGGTTTGTTCGCGCCACCTTCGGCGATATCGATCACTTCATCCAGGGTCAGGATTTGCAGGCCCGCGTAACTGTCGCGGGCGCGTGACGGATAGGCCTTGTTGAACCAGGTGCCGGCATCCAGTTCCTTGAGTTCAGCCAATGTGAAGCTGCTGACCGGGTCCTTGCTGCGTTTCGGATAGACCTGGGCGATATTGGTGGTGCGGTCGAGTGTGTCGTCATGCAGGGCAATCAATACCCCGTCCTTGGTGCGCTGAAGGTCCATTTCCAGATAGTCCGCGCCCAGATCCCGTGCCAGGGTGTAGGCCGGGATGGTTTCTTCCGGCGCATCGTACGACGCCCCGCGGTGCGCAATGACCGCAGGCCAGGGCAAACCGTTCTTCTCACTTATCACCTTGCCCGGAGCATCGGCTGCCGATGCCGTACCTGCCGACAGCATCACACCCGCCATAAGTGCGGTTGCCAACAAACGGTTCAAAGGTTTTTTGTGAGACGGGAATAGGGAAAATCCTTGCATGATCTGATTGTTCCTTATTTGCATGAAGGGTCATGACGAAGCCACAGCGTGAAGCATTAACAGCATTTACAGGAAATGGGATGACGATTCAAATCGCGTATGAGCCAACGCTGGCAACCTCAGATCTTTTCCTGCATGAATTGATTTTTAAGACTACACAGAGCATCTCCTCTGCCCAATCTTCCCAAGTCGCGTTACTGTCAGCCTTTTCATGACCCGTTAAGGAAAAGTGCATGACGACGGTACTGGTACTGGTCGAGAGCGTTAATGAATATTTGCCGATTCTGGAGAGCAGCGGTTTTCGCTTGATCCGTGCGCCCACGGCCGCTTTGCGTGCCGAGGCCATTGCTGAGCATGGCCATGAAATTTCCGCTGTAATGACCCGCGGTCCTCTGGGGCTGTTTGCCGAGGAAATGGACGCGCTGCCTCATTTGCGGATCATCTGTGTGTCGGGTGCCGGTTATGAGAAGGTCGACCTTGCGGCTGCCCAGGCACGCGGCATTACCGTGACCAATGGCGCCGGGGTCAATGCGCCGACCGTGGCTGACCATACGATGGCGCTGTTGCTGTCGATCGTGCGTGATATCCCTCAGAACGATGCATCTGTGCGGCGCAGTGAGTGGCGCAAGGTCACGTGCCCGTCATTTGCCGGCAAGCGCCTGGGGATTGTAGGGCTCGGAGCGGTCGGGCTGGCCATTGCCAGGCGGGCTCAGGCATTCGACATGTCTATCCAGTATCACAACCGTAACGCGCGCAATGATGTGGATTACCTGTGGTATGCGACTGTTCTCGAACTGGCGGCCGCTTCGGACTTCCTGATCATTTCGACACCGGGCGGCAATGGCACGCTGCATTTGATCGATGCTCAGGTTCTCGATGCGCTGGGGCCGCAGGGCTATCTCGTGAACATAGCCCGGGCCAGCGTCGTCGATACGCAAGCATTGGTCGAGGCCTTGCAACAGCGCCGGATCGCCGGTGCAGGCCTGGATGTTTTCGATGACGAGCCGCACGTGCCGGATGTCTTCAAGGCTCTGGATAACGTCGTGCTGACGCCCCATGTCGGCGGTTTGTCCCCCGAGGCATCGAAGGATATGGTCTTGATGGTCAACAAGAACCTGCTGGCGTTTTTCTCGGGGCAGCCGGTTCTGACGCCTGTTCATGCCTGAGGAGTTGAATATGCACTCAGGCAATGAATACTTGCCTGAGTGCCAATTCTGATTGCGCTCAGGCACGCCTATAGTCCCCCCAACATTACATGGGGGGAGATGGACATGCTGGACGGGAAAGGCAAGACGCTACGAATCGGTCTGGTGGGGGATTTCGATGCAGAAGTGCCAGCGCATCAGGCAATTCCTTTGGCGCTGAACATGGTGGCCGAGGTTGTCAGTGTTCAGGTGCAACATCAATGGCTGCCGACACCGGGGATCGGTGAGGGCGAAATCCTCGCCGGTTTCGACGGTATCTGGTGCGTACCCGCCAGTCCTTATCGGGATATGCAGGGCGCGTTGAATGCTATCCGTTTTGCGCGTGAGCGGCAGATACCTTTTCTGGGCACCTGTGGCGGATTTCAGCATGCCTTGATCGAATATGCACGCAATCACCTGGGCTGGCAGGATGCCGAGCATGGCGAAACCTCACCGGATTCACCTCACGCCATCATTACGCCTTTGAGTTGTTCGTTGGTTGAGGCCACGGCTCCCATTCATCTCGTACCTGATTCGTTGATCGCCAAGGCTTACGGTGTGTCTGAAATCGCTGAACGCTATCGATGCAGCTATGGCTTGCGCCCTGAACTGGCAACCTCAATGTTTGGCGATACGCTGAAGGTCAGTGGCCGCGGACCTGAAGGGGATATCCGCAGTATCGAGCTGCAAGGCCATCCGTTTTTTGTCGCCACGCTGTTCCAGCCGGAGCGGGCTGCCTTGCAGGGCGTGGTTCCCGCGCTGGTTACAACTTTCGTTCGAGCCTGTGCCCATCGCGTAGAAGGAGCATGCCCATGATCGCCGCCCGCTTTCCAACACCTTATTACGCGGTGATCTTCACGTCGCTGCGCACGCTGCAAGGAGCCCATGAGTATGAAGTGGCCGCCCACAGGATGGTCGAGCTGGCCAGGGAGCAACCGGGTTTTCTGGGGGTGGAGTCGACACGCGGCGAAGACGGCTTGGGTATTACCGTTTCCTACTGGACCGATGAGCAAGCGATCCTGGCGTGGAAGCAGCACATCGAACATGCACAGGTGCGAGAGCTGGGACGCGCTCACTGGTATCAGGCCTGTACCACCAGAGTTTGCAAGGTCGAGCGGGACTATGCTTTCGAGGCATAGATAAACTGAAACAATGATTCAGCCCTCTGGCTCTGTCTGAATCTGCGGGGATATGCCAGCATTGCGTTCTTTCAGCCACAAAGCCGCTTTTGTGTGGAGCCCTCATGAACGAGAAAACGGTCCAGCCTGCCGTGTTGCGTATCCCCGAAGGCTTGCAGATCCCGGCTCAGGTGATCTGTCATGCCACCAGCCTGCGCCGGGCGAGTCGGCGTATCTGCCAGTTGTATGACGCGATCATGGCGCCTTGCGGCCTGCGTTCGACGCAACGCTCGATCCTGATGCAGATCGCCCGTAATCAGGCCCTGAGCATGACTGAACTGGCCATGTTGTTGGTGTTGGACCGTTCGGCCCTGGCCCAGAATCTCAAGCCACTGGAGCGTGAAGGGTTTGTCGCCGTTGAGGTGGACCCCGACGACAGGCGCAGCCGCCGGGTGCGCCTGACCCAGAGCGGCGTGGATAAACTGCTTGAGTCCCAGGCCTTGTGGGAAGAGGCCCAGCGTTGCTATGAGACGGCTCTGGGGACAGAGCGCGCTCATGAGTTGCGCCAGTTGCTGGGCCTGGTTCCGGTGGCCGATTATGGTGACGGCATCATCGGCGGGATATAGGTCAGCGTTGTGCCGAGCGCCCACAGCAAGACCAGCACCAGCGGCGTATGCACCAGTAATTGCACGAACGAGAAGCCTATCAGGTCGCGAGCTTTCAACCCCAGCACACCCAGCAGTGGCAGCATGTAGAACGGGTTGATCAGGTTGGGGAGGGCTTCGGCCGCATTGTAGATCTGCACGGCCCAGCCAAGGTGATACTGCAGTTCATTGGCGACCTGCATCACATAGGGTGCCTCGATGATCCACTTGCCGCCCCCCGACGGAATGAAGAATCCCAGCACCGCTGAGTAGATGCCCATCAGTACGGCATAGGTGTCGTGGGTGGCAATGCTGGTGAAAAAGGTCGAGATATAGTGCGCCAGGGTCTGGGCATCGCTGCCTTTGACGGTGGTCAGCAATGCGGCGATCGAGCCATAGAGCGGGAACTGGATCAGCACGCCCGTGGTGGTTGGCACTGCGCGGGTTACGGCATCCAGAAAGCTGCGCGGGCGCCAGTGCAGGAGTGCGCCGAGCATGATGAACAGGAAATTGTAGGTGTTCAGCCCTGAAATCGCGGTAATTGCAGGCTTGGTCGAGAACTCGTTGAACAGCCAGCCTGCACCCAGCAAAACCATCAGTATGATCAGCAGCGGGCTGTATTCCAGCCATTCGCCGGGCCGTGAGCGTGGTGGCAAGGGCGGCAGATTGAAGGCCGGGTCAACGCCACAGGCCTTGGCATCCTTGGCGGTATTCGGGCCGGGCGCCGTGGCATAGGCGACGATCAGTGAAATGACCACCAGTGCTGCGAGCATGACGCCTGACTGCCAGAGGAAAATAGTCTCGGTGAAGGGGATCACGCCAGTGATCGCCAGAATCGACGGCGGCAGGCTGCCAGGGTTGGCCTGCAACTGTGCCGCCGATGACGAGAGGCCAAGTGCCCAGACTGCGCCGAGCCCGAGATAAGCCGCAGCGCCAGCGGCGCGATAGTCCATGCGCAGGTCGGTGCGACGGGCGAGGGCACGCACCAGCAACCCGCCGAACACCAGCGAAAGTCCCCAGTTCAGCAACGAAGCCAGCATGGAAATCAGTGCCACCCAGGCCACGGCGGAGCGGCCGTTTTTCGGGATACGTGCAAGCCGGTCTATCAGACGTACCGCAGGCGGTGAACTGGCGACCACATAGCCACCAATGACCACGAAAGCCATCTGCATGGTGAAGGGAATCAGGCTCCAGAAACCGTCACCGAACGCCTTGGCCGCTTCGGCCGGCCTGGCGCCGATGGCCAGTGTCGCAAGAGTGACGATGGCTACCGCCAGTGCGGCAAAGACCCAGGAGTCGGGGAACCAGCGCTCGGCCCAGGCGGCACAGCGCAGGGCAAAGCGGGCGGAGCGGCTTTCTTCTATATGAGTGGCCACGTGGAGAGTACCTCTGATTATTGTTATGGGAGGAGGGCTCTCTGATTTGTCGTACGGGCATCCAGGCCAGTCGGATCGCCAGCGAGCCTCCACGCTCAAGGCTAGCAAATCCTGTCATGGACAAGGCCTTGCCGACCTTGCCCGTTTTTCTACCTGAAACCCTCGGCGGGAATTCATTGGCTCTGCATGCGTTAAGTGTTGCAAGCCAGTCAGAGGGCCGTGGGAGGCAGCTTGCTGGCGACTGGACCCGCTTGGGTGTTCAACGTATCCCGGCTGCCATGCGGTGTGTGAACACGCGACAACACTGTGTAAATGGATGGCAGCACGAACAGCGTGAACAGGGTGCCCACCAGCATGCCGACAACGATCACCAGACCGAGGCCAAAGCGGCTGTTGGCGCCCGCTCCGCTGGCGAACAACAAAGGGATCAGACCCACGACCATCGCCGCCGTGGTCATCAGGATCGGCCTTAGGCGAATGCGCGATGCCTGCACGATCGCTGTAGCCGCCGTGCAACTTCTGAGCACCCGCAACTCATTGGCGAACTCCACCATCAGAATCCCGTGTTTGCTGATCAACCCCACCAGGGTGACCAGGCCGATCTGGGTATAGATGTTTACGCTTGCCAGCCCCATGGCCAGTGGAATCAGTGCTCCGCAGATCGACAGCGGCACGGTGATCAGGATGATCAGCGGATCGATCAGGCTTTCGTATTGAGCGGCCAGCACCATGAAAATCACCACAAGGGCAAACAGGAAGGCGATCAGCAATGAGTTGCCTTCATGAATGAATTGCCTGGCATCGGCCTGCCAGTCCTGACTGAAACCGGCCGGCAGGCTTTCGCCTTGTGCCTGCAGAAACGCCACAGCCTGTCCCAGGCTGACGCCCGGTGCCGGAATGGCCTGGAAGGTCGCAGCGTTCTGCTGATTGAACTGCTTGAGTGCATTGGGCTGAATGTCACGTTCCAGGGTGACCACACTGGAAAGCGGTATCTGACGGTCCTGATCGGTACTGACGTAGATATTGTTGAGGGCCTGAGGTGTCAGGCGCTGGCCTGCCGAGCTCTGGGGGATGACGTCATAGGAACGCCCTTGCAGCCCGAAACGATTCGTGTAGTTCTCGCCCATCAGCACCATCAGGGTGTTACCGATGTCCTGCATGCGAATGCCCAGACTATTGGCCTTGCTGCGGTCGATGCGCACCCGGACTACCGGATTATTGAACGCAAGGTCACTGTCGACCACCGCGAACAGCCCGCTGTCACGCGCCCGCTGTTTAAGATCCTCCATTGTCTCGTGCAGTACGCGATAGTCCTGGGTCGTGCGAATGACCCACTGCACGGGCAGACCTCCGCTTGATGCCGGCAAGGCTGGCAACTGGAATACAAAGACGGCATTGCCTTCGGCAGCATCCACCGCATGCTGCAACTCGCTCTGGATCTGTACGGCGCTGCGTGTGCGCTCATCCCACGAAGCGAAGTTGACGCCGGCGAAACTGGCTGCCACCCCATCGGTACCGTTGATGATCCAGGTGCTGGATGTTTCGTCCAGCTGGCTCATGATGTCGCTCAACTGGTAGGCATAGCGCTCCACATAATCGAGGCTGGCGTTTTGCGGTGACTTGATCGCCAGCAGCAGATTGCCCTGATCCTCGTTGGGGGCCAGCTCTTTGGCGGCCATGCCATACAGCCAGGGCAGGCTGACCAGGACCAGCGCTGCAAAGGCCAGAACGATGCCACGCAGGCGAAGCGAGGTGATCAGTGCCCGTTGGTAACGTCGGGACAGATGCCTGAAAAAAGCCTCGGCGCGCTGACTCATGCGCGTTTCGTTCTGTCCGGATGGCAATAGCCGGGTGCAAAGGACGGGAGTCAGGGTCAGCGCAATGACTCCGGACACCAGCACCGAGCCGGCAAGCGTCAAGGCGAACTCCTTGAACAGTGCGCCTGTGAGGCCCGCCATCAACCCGATCGGCATGTAGACGGCCGCCAGGGTAATGGTCATGGCAATGACTGCAGAGGCGATTTCCCGTGCGCCCACCAGCGCAGCCTCCCAGGGCGTGCGGCCTTCGCGGATGTGGCGGTGAATGTTTTCCATGACCACAATGGCGTCGTCCACTACCAGCCCGATTGCCAGCACCATGGCAAGCAGGGTCAGCAGGTTGATACTGAACCCGAACAGCGCCATGAGTCCCAGCGCACCGAGCATTGACAGCGGGATGCTGATAATGGGGATCAGTACGCTGCGTACCGACCCAAGGCACAGATAAATGATCAGCACCACGATCAGCGTGGCCTCGATAAGTGTTTCGATCACTTCGACGATAGAGGCGTGGATGAAATTTGCGGTTTCAAAGGCCAGGGCTACCTGCACTCCCGGTGGCAAAGTCTTTTCGATTTCGGGCAGCAGTTGCCTGATGGCTGCAACTATCGACAGCGGGTTCCCGTCCGGTGTCGCATAAAGGCCAAGATGCACGGCGGGTTTGCCGTCCATCAGAGCGCTGGTTTCGTAGGCTGCCGACCCCAGCTCTACGCTGCCCACATCGCGCAGGCGCAATAAACGGTCTGCATGATTGCTGATGACCATGTCGCGAAAGTCTTTCAGGCTGCTCAGGTCAGTGTTGACCTGAATCGAGCTGACAACGTACTGGCCTTTTATCTGGCCTGGCGCTGCCTGGAAGTTATTGGCCTTGATCGCCCGCTCGACATCTTCGGCGCTGATGCCGTGGCCAGCCAGTCGTACGGGGTCCAGCCAGAGCCGCATGGCCAGGCGCTGGCCGCCGAATGTCTGGACTTTGGCCACGCCGTCAATGCCGGAAAACAGTGGCTGAACAACCCGGTCAAGGTAATCGCTCAACGCGGGCACGCTCATGCGGTCGCTTGAAAAGCCTACGTAGGCCACGGCTGTGGCATCCCCGGCGGAACGTTCGATGACCGGGTCATAGGCTTGTTCGGGCAAGCGATACTTGACCTGATTGACCTTGGCGATCACCTCGCTCAAGGTCTTGCCTGAGTCCTGGTTCAGCCCCAGACGCAAGGTGATGAGGCTGCGTCCCTGCACCGATGACGAACTGACGTAGTCAACGCCCTGGACCGAGGCCAGGGACTGGTTCAGAGGCTGGGTCACGAACCCCTGCATCAGTTCGGCCGGTGCGCCGGGGTACTCGGTGCTCACGCTGATGGTCGAGCTTTCCAGAAGCGGATACTGACGAACCGTCAAGTCCTGATAGGCCTTGAGCCCGGCCAGTACGATCAACAGGCTGACCACCAGTGCAAGCACTGGGCGTTTGACAAAGACATCCGTGAACTTCACAGCTCAGCTCCCTTGAAGGTGTCATGCCGGTGCGAGGCCGAAGTGTCGAGCACGCTCTTGCCCACCGGTTCGATCACGGCACCGTCACTGAGCTTCAACTGCCCCGAAACCACCACGCGGTCATCGCGCAGCACACCCTGCTCGATGATGACCCGACCATCGCGGCGTTCGCCGGTCTTCACTGCTACCCGACGTACTTTGGGGACCTGCGGGGCATCCGGTCCCGATTCAAGCACATAGATCTCTTCGCCATAGGCGTTATAGGTGATTGCCGTTTCCGGTACGGTCAACACATCTCTGGTCTGCGCCTGGGGCACTTTCACACGCGCGAACATGCGCGGCAGTGCCGTCTCGGGCGGCTGTTGCAGGCGTGCCTGAACGTTGATCATGCGCGAGGGGTCAAGAATGGGGTCCAGTGTCGTGACCATGCCCGTTATCGGTTGGTCCGGCAGGGCGTCGAGTATGACCTCCAGCGGCCGGCCGGGCTGGATGTGGGGCAGGGCATGTTCCGGCACGCTGAAGTTGACGTAGAAACCCTCGTTGCCCACCAGATTGATCAGGGTTTGTCCTGGCGTGACATATTGGCCCAGATGCACCTGGCGAATTCCCAGAGTGCCGGCAAAGGGCGCCTTGATGGTGAGCTGATCGATTTCGGCTTCGAGTGCCTGCAAGGCCCCCTTTGCAGCCAGATATTCGCTTTGTGCATCACCTTCTTCCTGTCGAGACATCGCATCGAGGGAGGTGAGCTGGCGTGCGCGTTGCAGACGTGCCTGACTGTTTTTCATCTTGCCTTGCAGGCGCACCAGATCTGCACGCTGGCGTGCATCGTTCAGACGCACCAGCACCTGACCGCGCTCGACCTGTTGCCCTGAGCGGATGGGCAGGTCGACGATACGTCCACCAACCTCGGCAGGTACGCTGACTTCCTGGAAAGCCTCCAGCTCGCCGATGGCTTCCAGATAGTCGGTGAACGGTGCGCTGTCGACCTGGGCAACCGCTACCTTCACAGGCTTCACTGCAGCAGTGTCCACTGGCTGGGCCGTGCTCGTGCGAAACGTCCAGAGGCCGCCCAGAATGATCAGCCCCGAGAACAGCAGGAGAATGAGAGGGTGGCGCCTCGCTGCACCGACATCAATCATTGGGATTTTCCTTGAATGGCTTTTAGTAGATCGGCCAGCAACCCGGCGTGAGGAGTTCCACAAGATGGTCGTCCGGGTCTCGGAAATAGATGCTCGACCCGCCTTTTGGCCATTGGGTCCGGCCTTCTATGGGAATGCCTGCCTGGGTGAGTCGCTCGGTCCAGGGAGCCATATCCGCAGAGTCGATGGCAAAGCAGACATGGATTCGGCCCTGAGCATCATGAGGCGGGATTTCTCCGCCACTCAGGTGCTTGGTCTCCAGTGAGGCGCCTTGCTTGAACAGCAGCAGGGCGTTCGCCCCGCCAACGTTCAGTGCAACCAGTACGTTGCTTTCCACCATCACTTCGAGCCCAAGGGTCTTGTAGTAAAAATTCTTGGCTTCTGTAAGATCTTTCACATAAAGCGCGGTCTCAATGATCCTGTTGAGTCGCGGCATATCTCGCTCTCCTTATGGAATCAAGGAAGCACCCTCTCTCCCGAAGTTGGAAGGCTAAGGATGGCTACTGTTTTATTGCGTAATATCGACTTGAATCTGTTGGTGATTCTCGATGCCCTTCTGACAGAAAAGCATGTCACTCGCACGGGCGAACGATTGCATCTGAGTCAGCCGGCCATCAGTCACTCCTTGAGCAAGTTGCGCAGTCTGCTTGATGATCCGATCCTGATCAGGAAGGGCAATGAGGTCTTCCTGAGTGCTCTGGCAATCAGCCTCCAGGCGCCTCTCAAGAATCTGTTGAGTCAGATCGAAGCCTTGTTTGGCAGCTCGATTGCCTTTGAGCCCGCCACGTCCCGGCGCACGTTCAATCTGGCCATGTCGGATTACGGCGCGGCAATTGTCTTGCCCAAATTGCTGGTCCGTTTTCGCCGGGAAGCGCCCAATACAACGCTGCTCGTCACTCAGAGCAGCCGTCACGGAATGCTTGAGCAAGTCGCTCAAGGCAAGATCGATCTGGCGCTGGGCGTATTTCCCAACCTGCCGACCGACATCGCCCAGGCCACGCTTTTCGAGGAAACCTTTTCGTGCCTGCTCGACCGCAACACCTTGCCGCCGGGTGGAACGCTCGATCTCGAAAACTACCTGTTGCGTCCGCATATATCCGTTTCCATGGATGGGAGCGTGGGTGAGGTGGACACGCTGTTGCGTGCTCAGGGCCTGCACCGACGCATCGCCGTCAGTGTGCCGCACTGGCGTACGGCGCCAGGCATGATCAGCAATACCGACCTGATCCTCACCGTGGCCACACGTACGCTGGATGAGGCACTTCTTGACGATTCGCTCATACAACTCACACCTCCATTGACCATTCCGCCGTTTCCGTTCGTACAGATCTGGCATCACCGGTTCAACGAAGACCCTGCGCATCAATGGCTACGTGAGCAGGTCGCACAGGCGGCCGCTCATCGCACTGTCTCGTTCTGATCCGGGCGCAGTCGCAAGCGCAGGTCCGGTCCGATGCTG
This sequence comes from Pseudomonas serbiensis, assembly GCF_030580745.1. NCBI lineage: Bacteria > Pseudomonadati > Pseudomonadota > Gammaproteobacteria > Pseudomonadales > Pseudomonadaceae > Pseudomonas > Pseudomonas serbiensis. The sequence goes on along the minus strand of NZ_JAUQOO010000023.1, from coordinate 34,189 downwards.
GTCACTTCGTACAGACTGAAATTCAGACTGTCATGAAGGCTGGTCAACTCCGGTAGATGGACCATCGGCCGGGCGATATCACCCAGCAGACGTGGTGCGATGTAGACCAGCAGTTCGTCCACCAGGCCGGCCTTGAGCAGCGCACCGGCCAGAGTGGGGCCGGCCTCCACGAATACATCGTGCAGGCCGCGCTCGCTGAGCACTTGCATCAACTGCGCAAGATCCACTCCGTTCTCGTCACTTTGCAAACGCAACACTTCGTTGCCCGTGGTTGTGGACTCAGCCGGTGAAGCGTCCAGTCCGACCACATGCAGGCTGGGCGCCAGGCTGTTGAATACTCGTGCGTTGCCGGGCACCCGGGCCTTGCTGTCGAGCACGACCCGGACCGGAGGCAAGGCTGCCGGTGAAGACAGATGGCGTACGGTCAGCAGCGGGTCATCAGCCAGTACAGTGCCACTGCCGGTCACGATAGCTGCACTGGACGCCCTCCAGAGTTGTACATCGCTGCGTGCCTGATGACTGGAAATCCATTGCGAGCGACCGTTGCTCAGCGCCGTGCGACCATCCAGGCTCATGCCCAGCTTGAGCTGCACCCAGGGTCTTCGTCGTTCGACACTGGACAGAAAACCACGATTGAGTTCCCGTGCCGCTGTCCTGAACAACCCCACCTTGACCTCGATACCGGCTTCACGGAGTTGCGCGATTCCGCGCCCGTTGACCTTCTCGAAAGGGTCTTCATGGGCAACGACAACCGTGGCAATTCCACTGTCGATCAAGGCCTGGTGGCAGGCGCCGGTTCGTCCTACGTGACTGCAGGGCTCCAGCGTCACATAGGCCGTGGCACCTTTTGCCAGTGCCCCGGCCTGGCGCAACGCGAAGACTTCGGCATGCGGCCCGCCAGCGCAGCGATGCCAGCCTTCGCCAACCACTTGGTTTCCGTGGGCAATCACACAGCCCACCCGAGGGTTGGGCCATGTGGAGTGACTGCCACGTGCGGCCAGCGATAATGCATGCTGCATGTGCTGGAAGTCGCATTCAGTGAAGTGGTTCATACCTGCGCCTGTGCTCCGGCGTGGACGTTGATCGGGTAAATACGCCCGTCATAGGCGCTGGCCAGAAAGCCTGTGCCGTCGATGTTGTGGGAAATGCAGGAGATACCGCTGGCCGTCGGTTTCTCTACAGCCACCCAGCGACGTTTGGCGACATCGAAAATGGCCACTGTTCCGCCGTAACTGCCTGTTGCGATCTGCGTGTGATCAGGGGAAATGGCGATGCACTTGATCGAGTGCTGGTGAGGCGTGTCGTAGACCTCATCCTGACCGTTGCGCCACAGGCGCAGCTTGAGGTCCCTGCCGATGCTGGCAAAACCATCTTCAATACGGGTGCAGCCGTTGGAAATACGGGCGTGAGCCTTGTCCAGGTAGCGCTCCAGGCCGAAGTCGCTGATCCGGTGAAAAGCCGCCGCGGCAGTGGCGCATACGCTGAACAGAAACGTCTCGTCGGCAGCGATACCCTTGATGGCATTCTCATGCAGTTGTATCGAGGTGACGAAGCGGGGCTGGCCGGCTTCCAGCGCAAAAACAAGCGCTTCGCCGGTGTACGTCCCGATAGCCGCATGCAACTGGCCGTTTTTCTCGAACGTAGTGCCGCAGTTGAGTGGAGAGCGATGCTGATAGAGCGTGTCCCCGGTACGGGCGTCGAAGACGGTGCCCATCTGCCCGCCTGTCAGAACGCTTTCGCCGAAGGGCAGCAGGAAGTTGCAGAGGCTGCCGGCGTGAGTGCTGGCCTGACCATTGATGTGCAGGATGCCGGCATCGCCAATGCTGTAGATGTCATCGTTGACGACAGCCACGGCATTCAGGCTGATCGCAGGCTCGATACCGTCCAGGTCCCAGACCTGTGTCTTGAAGTTCCAGGTTGCGTACCGTGAGCCAAAGGTCACGAAGGCGATGCGGTCGGTTCCCAGCAACGTACAACTGCGCGGCCAGATGATGCTGGGCAGGGACGTCTGTGCAGTCTTGACCAGATGGTTGTGCTCATCCAGATGCCAGAGTATGACGCAGCGGTCGTAGCTCAGGCTGACCAGCAGACGCTGCTCGTCATCCCAGATGATGCGTTTGATTCCGGCAGCATGGGCCGGGTGCAGGTGAGTGCCGCTTGCATCGATGAGGGAAACCTTGCCCTCATCGTCACCCGCGAAGATGATCCCGTCCCGTGACAGGGCAACAGTGTCGGTTTCCACACCGCCCAGATCGATGAGTTCAAGCTGGGCACCGCTCTGTGCGCACCAGCGGCGAATCGAGCCATCGTCACTGCTTGAAACCAGTGTACGGCCGTCGGCTGACCAACTGACCGAAATCACATCGGCACTATGGCCTTTGAGGATGTGTCTGGTCTGCCCTTGCAGATCGAACAGACGCAGCGTGTGATCGCGTGAACTGGTCGCGATGGTTTGGCCATCCGGCGAGAACGCGGCCATCTCGATGTCATCTTCATGCCCGATCAACACGGCCTTGAGGCGCAGGCCTGGCACTTCCCAGACGCGCGCCGTGTAGTCGCTGCTGGCACTGACCAGTAACGTACCGTCGGCATTGAATGCGCATTGATTGGCCAGGTGGTCATGCAGCACACGCTGGATGGGGGTTTTGGTTCTGGCATCCCACAAGATGACCTGATTGTCGTAACCCGCGGTGGCTACATAACGATCTTTGAAAGCGTTGATACCGCTGATAGGTCCGAAATGGCGCATGATCTATATCCTTTAGATAAGTAGGAAACTCGAATTTCAGTCAGCCGCTGTCGGCCTGTGTATAAGGCAGACGGTAAGAAAGAGTCAGTCAGTTGCTAATGGCGATACGGTGTTGTTTCTTGTCGATCTTGGCTTGTAGATAGTTTCGGTTATGTTCGGTGATGAATACGCCGGTCGGAATGACGTCTGAAACATGTATGCCGTTTGATTCCAGAGCCGACACTTTTTCGGGGTTGTTGGTGATAATACGGCAATCAGTAATACCCACGGCTTTCAACATGCTGGCTGCCAGAGAAAAGTCCCGATCATCTTCCGGGAAACTGAGGTGCGTATTGGCTTCAAATGTATCCAGGCCCGTGTCTTGAAGTCGATAGGCTTCAAGTTTGGCATACAAGCCGATGCCGCGGCCTTCCTGACGCAAGTAAATAAGATAGCCGCCTTCTTTATGCATGCGATTGATGGACTCGGTCAATTGAGGCCCGCAATCGCAGCGCTGGGAACTGAAGACATCCCCCGTCAGGCATTCGGAGTGGATACGTACCAGTGGACTTTCCGGTCGATCGGGCCCCAGCTTTATCAAAATATGTTCATGTTTGGGGTCAAGGCCGCTAAAGGTGAAAAACGTGCCAGGGCATTGACCTTCATTGAGAGGAATATCAACTTTATTACGCACTTTGACAGTTTTCATGATTAACCTTCTTACTGAGTGATGAGGCTATTTGTTTTTATAGGAGGACACTGGGGCAATGATTCACACCGAGGGTGTTTCTGCAAGGCGAAACCCCATGACATAGATGGCTCGAGGGTATTTGCCGTGGCGTCGGCAATTGCGTGCCAGATCTCTGAAGCGGGTGAAGCTCCCGCCCCGGGCGACGCGATGGGTACCCACAACGGTAACCAGATCGTCTTCGATTGCCTGACCGCCAGGGTAGGGGGCGTAATCGTCGGCGACGTATTCCTCGACATTACCCGCCATGTCCATGCAGCCGAATGCGGAGGCACCCCGGCTGAATGCGCCGATGGGGGATGTAGTGAACAGCCCCAGCTCTGCCGTATTGCAATGGTCGGGCAGGAAGCTGTTGCCCCACGGAAAGACCAGATTCCCGGGGCCGGCCGCGGCGTATTCCCATTCCGCTTCCAGTGGCAGGCGGAATTGACGCCCGGTACGGCTGTTGAGCCAGTCGATGTAGGCCTCGACATCCTCGACGGTCAAGCCGAATACCGGATGATTGGCCCGATCCGTTGGAAACTGCCCGAAAGGCCAGTTATCCGGGATCCTGGGTTGCATCGAGTCTTCCAGAAACGCCCGGTATTCCAGATTGGTGACCGGAAACTTTGCGATACGGTAAGGCTGGAGTGTCACCGCGTGACGGGGCACTTCCTTTTCGATCCAGGAACGATCAAGCCCAAGCCCGCTCATTTCCTTCATGACCGAATCGACCTCATCGGCTGCCAGCCCTGTCGACACCTTACCGCCCCTGATATCAATCATCTGCGGGTCGAATACGTTGATGCGCGTGTCCACGGTCTGCGCGAGCAACTTGCCAGCTGCCAGTCGGACCTGCAGCGTGGCTTCGGGATCCTCAAGGCGCTCGATCAGCCGCTCCGTGGGCTCCTGAGCCAGTAGTTTCCAGGTCGCCAAAGGCAGCGACAGGTTCCGGGGCTGCTGAAAGTGCTCGGGCAGCCCCATCAGATACCTGTCGGTCATCTGAGGGGTAAGCGGCCCTTCAAAGACTGGCCAGTGGGTGAATGAATGATTTGTCGCCATTTGAGACGTGCCTCCTGCGGGAATCACGGAGTATCGCCAGCCCCGTCTGAGGGGCTGCGAGTCGGATCGCTAGCGTGTACAGACCAGACCGGTCTGCAGGCAGTTGCGCTCGAAGTCATCCCAGTAACCGGCGGGGAATTTGTCACGATTGGCTTTTGAGATGATCGGCTTCTGCCACTCGAAGGTGGAAAAACCGGCCTTGGACAGTGCGGTTTCGTAAGCTTCGCGGCTCCAGCGGTAGAAGGTGAATGCGCTGGGTGGCTGGGTTACGAACTCTGCGTCACAACGGAAGCCGCCCTTGTGAGGCTGCTCGTTGAGCACATGGACGCCGTATTTGGTGAAGTTCCCCTGTGCCAGTTGAAAGCCAGGATCAACGGTATAGGCAATCAGCCTGCCACCGGGCTTGAGGTTCTTTGCCACCACCGCAAACATTTTTTCCAGTTCGTCGACCGATTGCGCATAGTTGAACAGCCAGGCCGCGCTCACCCGGTCAAAGGGGGCTTGTGGCAATGTCCCCATGTCCGCAACATTGGAAACCATGTATTCGATGGCCTCATTGTTACGTTCGGATTCCTTGCGGGCCAGTTCGATCATCGAGGAGGAAATATCGACTCCCACTACCTTGCTGGCTCCCTGGCGATACAGCTCCCGGCCAAAAAAGCCGAAGCCACAGGCCAGATCCAGTACGGACTTGCCTTTCACATCACCCATCATGTGAAAGAACGTCTGGGTCTCGACGGAACGCTGTGATGCGCTGTCTGTAAACGCTTCGAAGCGTTCGCCAATTGAATCGTATGCTGCGGATTGACCGGCCATTGTTAACTTCCTTTTATGTGGTGAAAATCCTGGGCCTCGGATTAACTGCGTGTGGTAATCAAGAAGCCGATAATGACAATGAAAACACCGAACAACTTCTGAATGTTGACCGGTCTGCGGGGGAGGCCGACCAGACCGAAGTAATCAATCAATAACGAAATCACAAGCTGCCCGATAATAACCGCCATCATGAAGTTTAAAGTTCCCAGTCGAGGTGCCATCAGCAGTGCGATGGTGATGTAGAAAACACCGGCCACGCCACCTAACCAGGCCCACCAGGGAGCACTTTGTAAAGCCGTAGTGCTCGGCTTTTCAACTTTGAATATCAACAGGGCGGCGAAGACCGCAATCAAGCTGACCAAAAGCGAAACAGTCGTAGCCCATAAGGGGTGTCCCAGTAATGTGCCCAACCTGGCATTGGTGCCCGCCTGCAAGGGAACTGCAAAACCAGCGGCCAGACTCAGAGCAATAGCGGTTAATACATTCATCAAGTGGGTTCCTCTTCTGGTCAGTTTTACTTTTATGGATGGGGATAAGCCAATTCTTGTTTGTAATGGGCTGTATTCGTGAGACCGATGACAGTCTTTACCGGTCTGGTATTCAAACTCAACAAACAGGGCCGGCAACAATGTTTTTCGGTGAGCTTGCGATGTAGCAGAGGAGCAGGAGATACAAGTCCGTTGTTCTGAAAGCCGACATGGTCAGGCCTCTGGCGATGTTTTCGCGCTCCGGTCATGACACTTTAGACAAGTATTTTCAATGAGGGGATAGAAATGACATCAGTAGCAATGTGCTACTAACTAAGTTGCATGTATTGCCAGGCAATAATGCAGCAGGCCGCTGTAAGAGAGCGGCCTGCGGTATAAGGAGTCGGGTCTGTTTGTCGTGGTCGTGTGGCGTGAACCAAGGCTTTCAGAATGTCATTTCGATCACATCATCCGGCACTATCAGCTTGCCGGCCGTCTTGGCAACGATCTCTTCCACGCTGACTCCTGGCGCACGTTCGCGCAGGATGAAGGCACCGTTCTCGATTTCCAGATACGCAAGGTCGGTCAGCACCCGCCGGATACAACCGGCACCGGTCAGTGGCAGGCTGCAACGCGGCAGCAGCTTGGATTCGCCGTCCTTGGAGGCATGGGTCATGGTGACGATGATGTTCTCGGCGCCCGCCACCAGATCCATCGCGCCACCCATGCCCTTGACCAGCTTGCCGGGGATCATCCATGAAGCGATGTTGCCTTCGACATCCACTTCAAAAGCGCCCAGCACCGTCAGGTCCACATGACCGCCACGGATCATGGCGAAGGATTCGGCCGAGGAGAAAATCGAAGCGCCGATGCGCGCTGTCACTGTTTGCTTGCCTGCGTTGATCATGTCGGCATCGATGGTTTCTTCAGTGGGAAACTCGCCCATGCCCAGCAGGCCGTTTTCCGATTGCAGCATCACATCGATATCGTTCGGGACGTAGTTGGCGACCAGCGTCGGAATGCCGATGCCCAGATTGACGTAGTAACCGTCTTTCAGTTCACGGGCGACACGTTGAGCCATTTGTTCGCGGGAAAGTGCCATGGTCTGAAATCTCTTTTTGTTGTACGCCGCTTCCTGCCTGAGGAAACGCCCGGGAATACGATTTGCTCAGGACTTCCTGACGGTGCGCTGTTCGATGCGTTTCTCGAAGGTGCCCTGAATCACGCGGTCGACATAAATGCCGGGCGTGTGGATCTGTGTGGGTAGCAGCACGCCCGGCTCGACGATTTCCTCGACTTCGACCACGGTGATCCGGCCTGCCGTGGCAACCACCGGATTGAAGTTCTGCGCGGTATGGCGATAGATCACGTTGCCGAAGTGGTCGGCTTTCCAGCCCCTGACAAGGGCGAAGTCGCCGGTGATGGCTTCTTCCAGAATCACATTGCGCCCGTTGAACTGGCGGGTTTCCTTGCCTTCGGCAACGGGCGTGCCGTAACCGGTGGCGGTGTAGAAGGCCGGGATGCCAGCGCCGCCTGCACGGAGTTTTTCTGCCAGGGTGCCTTGGGGAGTGAGTTCGACTTCCAGCTCACCGCTGAGCAACTGCCGCTCGAAGAGCGCGTTTTCACCGACATAGGAGGAGATCATTTTGCGGATCTGGTGATCCTCCAGCAGGATGCCGAGGCCGAAACCATCGACACCGCAGTTGTTGGAAACCACCGTCAGGCCTTTGATGCCCATGCGCTTGATCTGCGCAATGAGGTTTTCAGGGATACCGCACAGGCCGAAGCCGCCGCACAGCACCGTCATGTTATCGGTCAGGCCGGCAAGGGCCTCTTCGTAGGTCGCGACACGTTTATCGAGTCCAGCCATGATGATCCGCCTTTTTATTGTTCATCGACAGGGGGCCGTTGTGAGTGCATCTTCTCTCCCGGTCAGTGATTTGTTAATTTTGTTTTTCTGATCAATTGATAATAAAAGCAAATATATGAACGTCAAACAGCTTCGGGCGTTTCTGGCAGTTGCCCAATGCCTGAGCTTTGCCCAGGCCGGAGAGCGACTGCATCTGTCGCAGCCGGCCTTGAGCCTGACCATCAAGAGCCTGGAAGATGATCTGGGCGGGCAACTGCTCACGCGCACCACGCGCACGGTCAGCCTGACCCCGGAAGGCGAAACCCTGCTGCCACTGGCGCGTCAGTTGCTGGCTGACTGGGACAACACCGAAGAGCTGCTGCGTCAGCGTTTCACGTTGCAGATGGGCAAAGTGTCGGTGGCGGCGATGCCAGCGTTCGCGGGCAATCTGTTGCCGGGCGCGTTGAAGGTGTTTCGCGGGCGCTATCCGCGGGTCAACGTGGCAGTGCATGACGTGATCAACGAGCAGGTGGTGGAAATGGTGCGCCATCGTCGGGTCGAGCTGGGCATCGGTTTCGAGCCCGAGTCGAGCAATTCGCTGGTATTCACGCCGTTCTATATGGATCGTTTTGTCGCCGTGGTTGCAGCCGATTCGCCGCTGGCCGAGCGCAAGCAATTGACCTGGCGCGAGCTGCTGCGCGAGGACTTCATCGCCCTGCAACGACCTTCGGCCGTGCGCCTGCTGCTGGAGCAGGCGATTGCTGCGCAGCACGGCAAGCTTTCGGTCGCTTTCGAGAGCCATCAGTTGTCCACCATCGGGCGAATGGTCGCCAATGGGCTGGGCGTCAGTGCGGTGCCCGCGTTGTGCATCGAGCAGATGCAGGAACTGGGCGCTCGCTGCATTGCTCTGGTCGAGCCGCGTATCGAGCGGCGCATCGGTCTGATGATGCTGGCCGATCACAAGCTGTCAGCGGCCGCCCATGCGTTGCGTGAGGTCTTGATTCAGCATTCCGCAAAAGTCGATAGCTACTATCACGACGGATGATTTTTGCCTGAGGGAGCCGGGGATTAACCTTTGTTCATTCCCGAAAACGAGTCAGTCTGGAGGCTCCCATGAATCATTTCTTTGCTCTTGGTCTTGTCGTGTTCTTCAGTGCTGTGCTGTTGGGCGGCTGTTCCACTCATCACTCCGTCGAGTTGCGTCCTTACACCGTCGAAGAAACTCATCAACTGGCACTTGAAGACTTGAACCGCCGTGGTCTGTCGTTCGACGAATACCAGGCCCGTAAAGCGCAACTGATGGCTGATCCCGCCATTCAGCAGGTCCGTCAGTTCGATAAAGAAGGTGAAGTGAGCGTTGAGCGTGGTGCCTTGCTGGATGGCCGTCGCGGCTGAAGGTGGAATGACAATTTTTCGATAACCGAATTTTATTGAAACTGTACCGATAAAAGTTTCACCCACTGTCCGTTTGTTTGCAGATGATGCTCCGTTAGGGTGATCGCTTGATTTCACCACTCCCCGGACAGCTTGATGCTTCTCTCTTTCGATCTTCTGCTGGCTTTCGCACTGTTTGCGTTTGTCTCCTCTGTGACACCCGGCCCAAACAACATGATGCTGATGGCTTCAGGCGTGAACTTCGGTTTCAAGCGCACTCTGCCGCATATGGTGGGGATCAGTATCGGCTTTTTCGTGCTGATAGTGGCGGTGGGTTTTGGTCTGGGCAGCCTGTTCAAGACCTGGCCTGTTCTCTACACCATCCTGCGTTATGTGGGTGCGGCCTATCTGCTTTATCTGGCGTGGAAAATCGCGACCTCGGGGCCAGCCTCCGATTCCACTGAACAGCGTGGCGAACCCTTGAGTTTTCTGGGCGCGGCGTTATTCCAGTGGGTCAATCCCAAGGCCTGGGTCATGGCCATTGGTGCGATCAGTACCTATACGCCGATGGAAGGCTATTTCATCAACGTGTTGGTCATCGCGTCGGTATTTGCACTGATCGGTCTGCCTTGCGTCGGCATCTGGGCGGGGTTCGGCAGTTTGCTGCGCAACGTTCTGCGCAACCCGCTGGGCCTGCGGATCTTCAATGGCGTGATGGCGGCGTTGCTGGTGCTGTCGCTGTATCCGTTGGTGCTTGAACATTAGTTCGCGACCAGGTGGGACCGGATTTATCCGGGAAGGGGTCTGTACACCCGCCGCATCTTTACCTGAAGAAAAAATGCTTCCCGAATAAATTCGGTCCCACACAGTCTGTACACAGAACCGTTTTACAACGCCAGTTGCAAATGCCCGCCTTGCTGTTTTCTGCGGGCCTGGAGCCGATGCTGCAAGCCAAGCAGGAAATGCTCCAGCCCTTCGCGCAGGCGTTCGGTAAGAATCTCATCCAGCTCACCGCCCAGCTCGTTATCGCTGTAACTGATCTGGCTATCGATGGCGAAGATGCCGTGCAGCACTTCCTGTGATTTCAGCGCGGAAAGCACCGGCTTGAGGGCGTAATCCACGGCCAGCATATGGGCGATGCTGCCGCCGGTAGCCAATGGCAGAACCACTTTGCCGAGCAGAGCACGCTCGGGCAGCAGGTCCAGCAGTGTCTTGAGGGCGCCGGAGAACGAGGCCTTGTAGACCGGCGTACCGATCAGCAGGCCGTCGGCCTGGCGGACGGCTTCAATGAAATCCTGGACTTGCGGGCTGTCGAACTGGGCGAAGAGCAGGTCTTCAGCCTTGAAGTCACGGATGCGAAGCGTCGTGACATTGACGCCCTGATTTTCCAGCCAACGACCGGCATGGGCCAGGACGACGCCGGAGCGGGATTTGGGGGAGGGGCTGCCTGAAAGCGAAACGACCAACATGCTGAATTCCTTGCGATAAGCGTATACCTGCAAAGCAGCATGTGTGCCAGCCTTGTATTTTTATCAAGCTGTTGAAAATAAAGGATTTATTTTTATATCGATGACAAAGGTACAGCCCTTTGATGCTGAATCAGCAGGCAAGTGCTGATCCACTGTTGCTGTACAGACAGTTTCTTCGGGCAAAAAAAATCCCCGCACGGGTCGGTGCAGGGACGTCTTCTGGCCGGGTTTCAGTTCCTGAAGGCTGCGCCTGTCTGTACCACACTGGCCGAGCCAAGCAGTTGGCTGATGAAGCGGTTCCATCGCGTGATATTGGCAGGCCCGACAAACACCACATCCTGAGCCTGGAGTTCAAACTGGCGAGCCAGCAGGTAGGCAGTGGGTTTTTCAGCTTTCAGGTGATAGACCGTGGACACCGCATTGGCCTGGTTCTCGACGCCGCGAATCACGTAGACCGCGTCGCCATTGGCGGTTTCCGGGCTCAGGCCGCCGGAGCTGCCCAGGGCTTCAAGCAGTGTCACGCTGGTGGTGCCGAAAGAAATGACCTGCGGGTTACGCACTTCTCCCAGCACATAGATCTTGTTTTTGGAGTTGCTGTTGAGGTGCAGGTAGTCGCCATCCTTGAGGAATATCTTGCTCAGTTGCGAGCCCTGGCGGTTGAGCGAGTCGATATCGATCAAGTAGTCCCGGCCATCGCGCCTGAGGGTCAACCCGGCAAGGTTGGCGTCGGTCAGGTCGATACCGGCGGTGCTGACTGCTTGCACCAGGCTCAAGGGAATATTGGTGATCGATTGCGGGCCGGGAGTCTTGAACGAGCCCGAGAGCAGTACGCGCTGGCTGTTATAGCGCAGCACTTTCACATCGACCTTGACCTCGGTGTATTGCGGCGCAAGCCCCATGCGCAGTTGTTCGCGAATCTGGCTGACAGTCTTGCCACCGGCCCTGATCTTGCCGACATAGGGAAAGAACAGCGTGCCGTCGCTCAGCACTTCTCGCGTGTTGGCGTCGAGCTGGTCCTGTGAACCTGGAGCGGTCAGTTCCGGGTGCTCGAAAACCGTCACCAGCAAGGTATCGCCCGGACCGACCGCATATTCCGGGGTTTTATAGTTCAGCAGCTCGGCGGGTAACGTCACGCTATTGGACGCTATGCGTTGCTGCTGTTGTTGCAGGCTTTTGGGGGTGATATCGACCAATTGAGCCTTGGGGCCATTCGGGTCATCCGCCGTGATATCGCCCGGGGTCATGTGTTGGCCGGGGGCAAACACGCATCCCTGCAAGATCAGACTGGAGAGCAGCACAACAACCAGGTTTCGATTCATATGAGTGTTCCTTGCTGACGGTGCGTCTGGCACCACGATGATTTCATTGCATCCCTGTTCAACATTTCTCTGCGGGTTCATGTCTTGTGCGCGCACATACCTCCCTCCGGGTATGGGCGCCCGGAATCCTTTCGTTTCGTTTGGGGTAAGGTCTGTCGAACCGGTCAGAAGGCGTTCTTGTTGAGAAAGCCTTTGAACAGGGTCAACAGGATGATTTTGAGATCCAGCCAGACCGACCAGTGCTCGATGTATTCCAGGTCGAATTCGACACGTTTCTGCATCTTGTCCAGCGTGTCGGTTTCGCCGCGCCAGCCATTGATCTGTGCCCAGCCGGTAATGCCCGGCTTGACCTTGTGCCGCAGCATGTAGCCGCTGACCTGCTTGCGGTATTGCTCGTTATGCGCGACGGCATGGGGGCGGGGGCCGACAATGGACATGTCGCCGCGCAGCACATTCAGAAACTGCGGCAGTTCATCGAGGGATGTCCGGCGCAGAAAAGCCCCCAGCGGTGTGATGCGCGCATCGTTGCGTGTGGCCTGACGCACGACTGCCCCGTTTTCCTGAACACTCATGCTGCGAAATTTCCAGACCATGATCGGTCGCCCGTCCAGGCCGTAGCGCCGCTGGCGAAACAGGATCGGGCCAGGTGACGTCAGCTTGATCGCAATGGCAATCAGCAACATGGGCAGGGCAATCAACAGCAGAATCAGGATCGACAGCAGAATATCCTCGGCCCGTTTGACCAGGCTCCAGGCGCCATCCATGGGCGAGTCGAAAATGCTGATGCTGGCCAGGCCATTGATACTTTCGCTGCGCGCGTGCAGCAGCTCGAACATGAAGACATCCGGGATCAGGTACACCGAGGCGGTGGTGTCGCTCAAACCTGTGATCAGCTCACGCAGGTGTGGCTCACCGCTGAATGCCAGAGTGATGTAAACCTTGTCGATCCTGCCTTCTCGGGCGTCGTCGACCAGTTGTTCGAGATTGCCCAGCACCGGTACATGATGATCGTTGTTGTTGAGTTCCATCTGGCGGGGTTGCGAGTCGTAGAAGCCCAGCAGATTCAGGCCCATCCACGGCGCGCTGGAAATGGACTGTGCCAGACGGGCTCCGACCTGGCCGGTGCCTACAATCGCTACGCGCCGGGTATTGAAACCGTGACGCCGCAAACCGTGCAGGACCCTGCGAATCAGCAGCCTGTAACCGCACAAGGCTGCCAATACCAGCGCGAACCAGGTCATGTGGCTGTTATCGGGCATCCGGAAACTGCTGAGCAGCAAATAGTCTACGGACAGCAGAATAACGAACGTCAGTGCCCAGTAATTGAAGACCTTGGCCAGCTCCCGCAGGATGCGTTCGCCGCGCCATGATCCATAGAGTTGGTGAAACTCGCTCAGCCAATGGAAAACCAGCACGGCCAGGATGATCTGGAACCAGACTTCGGCGCTGCTGGCGGCCGGTTGTTGCTGACTCTGCCAATAGCCGATCAGCACAATGATTGTCAGATCCAGCAGACGATGAGCCACTGACAAGGCTGATTGGTGGGCATGCAGGATGCCGCGGACTGGGGTGCGCATTTAGTGGGCTCGCTCAAACGGATTCGGCTGGAACGACTCGGGGCGACACTTCGCTGTTGATCAGGCTCGCACTGTTCGGATTCAGCCAGTGCCGGGTCGGCAGTTGGGTCAACTGCGTGGCGCTCAGGCGGCTCTCGACGAACGACAGCATTTCCTGTTCAAAACGCCGGACCGAGAAGCGCTCGGCGTTGGCACGGCAGGCCTGGGCACTGATGAGCGATTGCGCGGACTCGAATTCGGCCACGGCGGCGATCAGCGATGCCACGTTCTGCTGCCGATAGAGCACGCCGGTGGGGTGAGGTTGGTCCAGCCCGTGGACGGTTTCCAGCACGCCGCCCTTGCCGAAGGCAATCACCGGTGTGCCGCAGGCCTGAGCCTCCACCGGGCTGATGCCGAAATCCTCTTCGGCCGCGAACACGAAAGCCTTTGCAGCGCGCATGTGTTCAAGCAGTACGGCCGCTGGCTGGAAACCCAGCAGCCGGACGTTGGGTGCCTTGCTGGCGATGGCCTGGGCCTTGGCCATGTCCGGGCCATCGCCCACCACCACCAGTTGCTTGTCCGGCATGGCGGCAAAGGCTTCGATGATCATCGGCAAACGCTTGTAGGGCACCATGCGTGAGGCGGTGAAGTAATAGTTCTGTCGAGTACCTTCCTGAAAGGTGAAATTCTGTGTGTCCACTGGCGGGTAGATCACGGTGGATTCACGGCGGTACGCCTTGCGGATCCTGGCGCCAATGAAGCGGGAGTTGGCGATGAAATCATCGACGCCGGTTGAAGTGCGTTGATCCCACATACGTATGTAGTGCAGCACCAGGCGCGCCAGTTTGCCCTTGAGGCCCTTGTTCAGGCCCGATTCGCGCAGGTATTGATGCTGCAGGTCCCAGGCATAGCGAATCGGCGAGTGGATATAGCTGACGTGCAACTGGTCCGGTCCGGTGAGCACACCCTTGGCCACGGCATGGCTGCTGCTGATGATCAAGTCATACTCCGACAGATCCAGTTGCTCGATGGCCAGCGGCATCAATGGCAGATAGCGCTGATATCGGGTTCTGGCTCCTGGCAGATTCTGGATAAAGGTGGTCCTGGCGACCTTGCCGCCCAGATGGGCGCGGTCTTCGTCGCTGAGAAAGTCGATGACCGCAAACAGGTCGGCTTCTGGCCAGATGTTTATCAGTGAAGCCAGCACGCGCTCGGCACCGGCATAAGTCACCAGCCAGTCGTGGACGATAGCAATTCTCATGGAGATTCCTTGCTCTGTAGCTCGCTCTACTTCAGGCGCAGGCTGATCGCGTCTTGGCGTGGCAGTTTTATTGAGATTCAGCTTTTTCCCGAAGGGGATTCCGACACGGAGCGGGTATTGGCGGCGTGTTGAGGGCATGAGCCCAGCAGGGCATCGATGCGTTGTGACAGACGCTTGGCCGAGCTTTCCCACGAAAAGCGCGTCACGTTGTGCAAGCCTTGGGTACGCAATGCCTTGCGCAGCGGTTCATCGATCAGCACACGCTGCATGGCGGCAGCCATGTGGCTGACATCCAGAGGGTCGAAATACAGGGCACTGGCTTGCAGCACTTCAGGAATCGATGCGGCATTGGCTGCCAACACCGGGCAACCGCAGGCTTGCGCTTCCAGCGGTGGAATCCCGAAGCCTTCGTACAGTGACGGGAACACGAAGGCGGTTGCGCCCTGATATTGACTGATCAGTTCGGCATCGCTGAGCCGTCCCAGAAAGCGGATACGCGGGTCCCGGCAGGCCAGGCGTTGCAGGTCCGGGTCTGCAAATACACCATGGGCACCGCCGACGATGTGCAGCTGGACATCTTCATGGCCGCGCAGGCTCATGAAGGCCTGGATCATGCGATGGAAGTTCTTGTGCGCACTGGGGGAGGAGACTGCCAGCAGGTATTTACCGACGTCTTCAGTGGGCGGCTGAGGTGTGAACGACTCGCTGACTGCTGCGGGCAGGACCAGGATTTTCTTTTCCGGGAAGCCGTAGAACCTGGAAATCTCGCCCTTGGAAAAACTGCTGCTGGTCACCAGGGTCTTGATTCGCGAAAGCATGATCGGGGTGATGATCCGGTAGACGGTCCTGAAGATTCGCGTGTAGCTGTGCGGGAAGCGTGCATAGGTGATGTCGTGGTGCGTTGCAATCTGATTGCTGTACAACATCGGCCCGGTGCTGCAGGTCGAGAGCAACAGCGGGCTGCCTTGGCGGCGCAGGTACAGCGGCAGGTCGAACTGCTCCCACAGATGGCCGCTATTGCGCCCGATGCAACGCACTTCCAGCGCCTTGGCGCTTTCATGGCGCTTGATTCCGTGCGGAGAGACAAAAACCACATCGTTGCGTATTTCCTTGAGTGCCAGGCATAACTGCTCTGCGAAGCGCTGAACCCCGCCTATTTCCTGGGTAAGAAATCGGGCATTGATAAAAATCATTAAGTGCATCCTGCAAGGTAGTGGGTGGTGTGTGTTCGCTTGACGTACTGATGCTGATCAGTTGAGGCACAAACAAAACCTGTGGGAGGCAGCTTGCTGGCGAAAAAGGCCTGAAAACCGGCAGATAATCTGCGTCTGAAGTCGCCAGCAAGCTGCCTCCCACAAAGTGATTTATCCCTTCAGTGTGCGTCGTGAGCGAATAGCGCTGGTCTTGTGCCCAGACTGATTATTTTTGGAAACTCATCGATGGGAACCTGGGCCGAACAGCGCGAGTCATTGCAGTTCCAGGGGATATCGGTGTCGAACTGGCCCTTTTCGGGCTGGCCACTGTCGATCATTCGCACGGTGCCGTGCTGCATGCTGCTGGCTTCCACGTGGGTCAGCCTCGGTACGCCGGTGGTCCAGGCCACCAGTATCTGTTCTGCACCCTTGGCGAATCTCAGTAGATAGGTGCTGTCCAGTTCGCGGCTTTTGTCGGCGTCATAGCGGTATTCGAGAATCGTGCTGCTGATGGCCTTGAGGGTCAGGTAGGCCGGTTTGAGGCTCAGGTCATACTTGAGCAGGCCGAAGTTCTGCTGCGGGTCATTGCCGTCCCGGCCGCTGTCGATCAGGCCGTACCACCAAAGCCCCTTGATGTCCGGCACGGTCTGGGCCAGGAAAAAACTTCGGGCCAGAAAGGCCGCCTGGGTCTGTTCGCTGATGCCGCATTTGCCGGTATTGGTGGGCCAGCCCATTTCCGTCAGGTACAACGGCACGGGGCGCGCTGCCAGGGTTCTGAGATCGGCATCGATCCAGCGCAGCCAGGCGATCCAGCGTTCGGGCGTGTGGCGTTCTTCGTGGCGGCAATGCACGTAAGGATGCAACGACAGCCCGTCGACCTGATTCAGCAGGCCGTTCTGGATCAGCCTGTCGGCGAACCCGAGGTCCATGCCCAGGCTGGTCACCGCACCGGCCAGTATCGTCACCGGCTGTTTCTGTTTACGGATGCGTGTGACGGTTTCTTCGATCAGATTGTTGTAGTCCTTGGTGGCCCAGGCATCGACCGGGTTGTCCCGGTCCCACTCATTCCAGATTTCGTAGAGATCGACGCTGTCGGCCAGCTCCCGGCTGACAAAGCTGACGTAGTTGCCGAATGCCAGGCTGACGGGCGGCTGGCGAGGCTTGGCATAGTTTTCGTAAAACGGGTTTCCGTAACCCAGCACCAGCAAGGGTCTCAGGTGGTGTTCCTGAGTCTTGCTCAAGTACTCTCGCCAGGCCGGATCGATCCGCATAAAGCCGCGCCGGGGTTCGACCGTGGTCCAGTAGGCGTCGTCCCTGACCGAATTGACCCCTGCTTCCTCCAGCAGTCTCAAGACCTTGGCCGAAGAGCCGTTGTCATTCATCAACTGGGTGTCGACACCAATGATGAAAGTCTCTTCTCCCTGTGCAATACGGATCGACAGCAGCCACGGCAGGAAAACCATCAACAGTTTTCGCCAACAGGATGCAGGTGTTTTTGACATGGGTTGTCTCAATGAAGAGGCACGGTCCGGAGCACTTGCTCAGTGGGGCACGGGCCGATGGATGTCACTACGCGGTATCGGGCAAGGAGTGCAGCCGGGGCAATGTGATCCGGTCCTGCAGGGTCTGGATCAGGATGCTTTCATACTGGTCCAGCATCAGTTCCAGGCTCAGAAAACCGGCGACACTGCTACGTGCCTGAGCGCCAAGGCGTGCCAGCAGCCTGGGCTGCTGATGCAGTTTGAGCATGGCCAGCCCCAGCGAGTCCGGGTCATCGGGGCTGCATAGCAGGCCGTTGAACTGATCCTTGATGATCTCGGTCAGACCGCCCATACGGCTGGCGATGACCGGGCGGGAATGGGCACAGGCTTCCACGGCGACCATGCCGAACGGCTCGTTCCACAGGGACGGCACGATGGCGACATCGATCTGGCTGTAGAACGCCTCGGGGTTCTGGTAACCGACAAAACTGATGTTCGGGGATGTAGCCATCGCCTTGAAACGTTGCTCGTCATTGATCTGCCCGCGCCCGGCGATCTGCAAGGTGGCGTTGAACGGCAGGTGCTGGAATTGATCGATCAGCCAGCCGACGCCTTTGGGGTCCGACAAGGTGCCGATATAACCGAAGCGCAGCGGGGCATCGGGCTCAGTTGTACGGGCTTGCGGATCATTGAGCGGGCAAGGGCTGGCGTTATAGACAACATGGCTTTTAGCGCCCTTGAAATATCCCTTTTCCTGCATGCTGTTGAGCAGGAAGCGACTGACGCCGACCACCGCGTCCACTTGCGAGGAGCGTTCGTCGTGGCCTGTGCGAAACCGCGTGCAGAGCCCGCACTGTTTTTGGCAACTATGGCCTTTCTTGAACATGGTGCTGCTTGGGCAAAGCAAGTACATGTCATGCAAGACCTGCACGACCGGAAGACCAGCCAGGCTGATTTCATCCCAGGCCGAGACTGACCAGCCCGTAAGGTTGTGACACATCACCAGATCGGGCTGCTCCAGTTCCAGTACGCGCTTTACATGGTCGCGCATGCCGGGGTTGTAGCGATCACGCAGGTGCCAGCCAAGTCGGGCCAGGCGTCCTGGCCGTTGTGCCGTGAAATGCCAGTAGGTGTTGTGCAGGCCTGCGCGATAAATCTTGATCTGGTTGAGCGCATCCATGTGCAGCCCGGCCTTGGCGGTCGTACACAGCACTGTCACGCCATGGCCGCGTTGCTGCAGGCCTTCGACCATGCGTTGCAGGATGATCTCGGCGCCACCGCCGATATCCGGGGCATAAAGGCTGCTGATGAACAGGATCTTCATAGTGGATACGTCCTGTTCAGGCCCAGCACGCCGGCTTCTCCGTCACGTATGGCTTTTTCGATCAGGTTCAGGCGTTTTTCGGCATCGCAGCGGCGGGCAATCAGCCTCAGCAGGCAGAAGAATATCCAGCGATTGAGCCGATAGAGCAGCGATGAGGAAGCCCAGATATTCTTGTCGAACCAGGCCTGATTGCGCGCACCGTAATACGCCCGCAGGTCCGAGCCGCCCAGCAGGTAGTTTTCATAGATAT
Organism: Pseudomonas serbiensis; assembly: GCF_030580745.1. Lineage (NCBI taxonomy): Bacteria > Pseudomonadati > Pseudomonadota > Gammaproteobacteria > Pseudomonadales > Pseudomonadaceae > Pseudomonas > Pseudomonas serbiensis. The sequence continues at coordinate 15,313 of NZ_JAUQOO010000023.1, read as the reverse complement.
TGCTGCTGCGGGCCTTGATGTTCCAGGAGTCTTCCAGGTCATCGAGCAAGGCTTCGGGCACCAGGAAAATCCGCCCGCCACCTGCCGTGATGCGCCAGGTGTATTCGCTGTCGTCGGCATACAGCTTCAAGGCATCCAGCGGCAGCCCGATCTTCTGGTACAGGCTGCGATGGGCCAGCAAACCGCCGTAGGTTGCAAAGGGCAGTTGCACCATGAGTGGTGTGCCTTGCAGGGCTTGAGGCCGGCCCCAGGGCAAGCGCCGCCAGATCTTGTAGGGCAGTTGCGCGATATGAAAACCGAAAAAGCTCGAGCGCCGCTGGATGGCGAAACGCTGCGGCACCCCAGAGGCAATGTCGGCCTGGTGGGTCGGACGAAATCCCAGCACCGCAGCCTTGTCCTTGCCATCGATCTGTTCACGCTGATGCAGGTACTTATGCAGGATCGAAATGGCATGGATGGTCGGAGCATTGTCATCGTCCATCAGCCAGATGTACTCGGCCCCGGCATCCAGCGCAGCTTTTATTCCCACTGCATAACCATTGGCCGAGCCGGTGTTGTCGGGCAGATAGATCACCTGTACCTGGCCGGGCCATTTGTTGCTCAAGGACTCCAGAGGTGCCACTGAAGCATTGCTGACGATAATGACACGCTCTATCTGCGGGCTTTCCAGCGAGCGACTGACCAGCGTGTGCAGGTATTTGAAACGGTCACCATAGGTGAGCGTCACCAGTGTGGTTCGGTTGATCATGGTGAGGTTCCGGGGTTGGTCGGGGGTGTATGGCGGCCGATGCCGTTTTGCCCTGTCGCGGGGGGGGGGCGCCCCCCCCCCCCCCCCCGGGGGGGGGGGGGGGGGGGGGGGGGGGGGGGGGGGGGGGGGGGGGGGGGGGGGGGGCGGGCGGGGGGGGGGGGGGGCGCGGGCCCGGCCCCCCCCCCCAAGTTGTGGGGGGGGGGGCCGGGCCCCCCCCCCCCGACGGCGGTTGGATTCAGGCCCTGGCCTGCATCGGCGACAGGCTGCTGAGGGGGATCACCACTTTCTGCTGGCGTTGCAGCAGGTTGAGCAGGATCACTGCACGCTCGGTCCCGTCGGCGGCCAGGAAAATCGCTTCGACATCGCAGAAACCGCCAGTGGTCACCAACACATGGTCACCCTGGGCATACATCGCTCTGGGCTTGGGGATCAGCAGGCGCTGGCGAATCTGTTCGATCAGATGATCCTGAACCGGCACCGGATGACCTCCGAAAGTCACGATGCGCGCCACTCCGCGGGTTGAGCGAATCGGGTACCAGTTGTCATGCACCTGATGCATGCGAATGAACAGATAGCCCGGAAACAACTCTTCTTCGGCCTTGCCGATGCGCTTTCTGTTGTCGCTGGCGGTCAGCGGTCGATAGCACTCGAAATTCTGGCGTTGCAAGTGCTCCTGCGCCCGGCCTTCCTGCCGGGGTTTGGTCTGGATCAGGTACCAGCGTGCGGGGCTTTGGGATGTAGGCATGATGTCACTCCACTGCATGTTGTGGAGACAGGGTCGATACCGCTTCCGTCCCGATCTGGATGTAAGGGTCGTTCGCGGCCACGATTTCGTTGTCGCTGTAACGTCTCAGCAACTCCTGAATGCGCTCCAGGCTATTGAACATCAGCACATCGATGATCGACAGATTGGCCACGAAAGGGTGGGCAGACTGCGAATAGACGATCGGGTCCATCTTGAAAAAACGCAGCAGCAAGCCGTTGTGTGCGAAGTGATCGCGGTCGTACAGCTCCATGCCGCCAATGGGGTTGAGGACGGTGGTTGCCGAGAAGGTGTGCGCGATATTGATGACCCGGTCCTGCTTGTCTGTGCATGACACGAGCTTCAGATCGGAGCCGCGCAGGATCGGCGTGATGATCTGCAGGTACGCGCACAATTCGCGGATGGAGTGTTCGGCATACAGGGCAAGGTTCTGCTGCGGGAAGCGGATCAGGCGCTCGATCAATGGCATCACCTCTGCAAAGTAGGGTGCCTTGCGATAGCTCTGGGTAATCAGGCTGATGATGCGGTTGGCTTCGTCGCTGAAGTTATCGACCAGATGACGCTTCATGATCGGCAGCGCGAAGTTGTCCTTTTTCAGCGGGAAGGTAATCAGTCTGGCTTCGCCGTTGCTCAGGATCCGGTTTCGATTGACCCAGCCTGCCCGGATATATTGCAGATCGTCGCCCAGGACGAAGACATCTGCGGCTGCGATGAGCTGAAAGTAACCCAGATAGGGGAACAGGTATGGCTGCATCATTGCTATGGTCCTGGCCATGTGTAACTCCTTTAGGTGGATGGCGTGAGTGATGGGGCTGCTTGGGTTATTTCATTTTTGAACCGGGTTGTAGCTGTAGCCGTAAGCGGCGCAGTCGTAATCGGAACTCGATGCCTTGCGCACCACGGCATTGAAAATGGCACCTTTGATCAGAATGCCGTTCTGACCCAGCCTGCGTTTGCAGGCCTCGATCTCCTTGATCGTGGTCAGGCCGAAACGCGCGACCAGCAGGCAGGTGCCAGCCTGGCGACCCACCAGGGTTGCATCGGTTACCGCAAGGATGGGTGGGGTATCGACCAGGATCAGGTCATACAGCGGTGAAAGCTCGTTGAGCATTTTGCTGAAGTTGTCATGCATCAAGAGTTCCGAAGGGTTGGGGGCTGCGAACCCGCATGAAATGAAATCCAGATGACGAATCTGGGTATGGTTGATCACTTCGGTGCAGTGCAGGCGCGCAGCCAGGGTGTCGGACAGGCCGTGCTTGGGTTGCAGGCCCAATACCCGGTGCAGATAACCCTTGCGCATGTCGGCATCGATCAGCAGCACTCGCTTGCCGGTCTGGGCGATGATCGCTGCCAGGTTGCTTGAGACAAACGACTTGCCTGCGCCGGGAGACGGGCTGGAGATCATCAGCACGTTGTTGCGGGCTTCGAGCATGGCGAAGTGCAGGCTGGTACGCAGGCTGCGCAGAGACTCTATGGCCAGTTCGGTCGGTGCGGCGATGCTCAGCAGCTTCGATTCCTTGCTGGTGGAGCGGCTTTGCAGGTTTTTCTCCAGGCGTTCCTGCTGGCGGGAGTAGGGGAGCGAGGCGTAGACCGGCATGCCGATGTTTTCGATGAACTCTGCGCTTTCCACGCCGCGATAGAACGCCTGGCGAACAAATATGATGGTGATGGCCACCAGTGCCCCGAGCAGCGTAGCGATGAGCACGATCAGCTTTTTCATCGGCTTGACCGGCTTTTCGACGTTGGTGTCGGCGTTGTCGATCACTCGCACGTTACCGATGCTGCCAGCACGCAGAATGTCCTGCTCCTGGCTCTTGTTGAGCATCAGGGTGTAGGTCTGGCTGGTGACCTGCATGTCACGGGTCAGACGCAGCAGTTCCTGTTGGGTAAGGGGTAACGCTTCGATCTTTTTAAGCAGCCCTTGTTTCTGTTGCTCCAGTTGGGTCATCTGGCTCATCAGGCTGCGATAGGTCGGATGTTCACGGGTATAGAGCCGTTCCAGCTCTACACGCTTGAGCTTGAGTTCCGACATCATCGAGTCGAGCTTGACCACTTGATCGAGCACACCTTTGGTTTCGATGCTCAGGTCCACCGACTTGGCGCTGGTCTGGAAGTTGTTCAAGGCCACTTCCGACTCTTCCAGTTGCTTGCGTACCATCGGCAACTGCGAGCGCAGGAACTCCAGGCGCTGTGCGGCTTCGGCCGAACTGCGCTCGACGTTCTGCCGGACGTACAGGCGGCTGACTTCGTTGAGGATTTCATTAGCCTGTTTGGCGTCCTCGTCCTCGATGGACAGGTAAATGATCCCCGAGTCCTTGCCGGCTTCGGTGATCTTCAGGCGATTCTGGTAAATCAGTGCCGCACTCAAAGTCCGCAGCCGTGAGACGGTGAACTCCGTGCCTGGACGCGCCAGCAGATTCGCGACCTGAATCTTTACGCCGTGGCCTTCGACGGTCCGATTGGTGGCACCGTTGAGTAACAGGTTGTGGTCTTTGTCATAGAGAGAGAAGGTGCCGGGCTTGCCTGCCACCAGCGTCAGGTCCTCGCCCAGCAGGTCTTCGGGGACCTCCAGTTGAAAGATGTCGATCTTCTCGCCGCCCCAGGCGCATTGATCCAGCCCCAGCAGAGGTTCTGCCAGAGCACCTTCGTATTCCGGTTTGAAGGTGCGATACAGGTAAGGACCAAATACCGGGAGAACCTTGGGCTTCTGGATCAGATTGAGTTTCAAGTCGTCGACGACCTTGCCCAGCAATGCCCGTGACTTGATCAGCTCGATTTCAGTCATGGCCTGGGAAACCGACATGGGTTTGTTGCTGACCTCCGGTGTGCCTTCGATCCCGACTTTCTTGGGTTCGATCTGGATCATGGCGTTGGCCTGGTAAATCGGTGTGGCAAGAATCGCGTAGGCCAGGCCGACCATGAAGAACAGGCTGACGATCCAGATGATCAGTCCCTTGTGGTCGAACAGCATGCGCAAGATAGTTGCCAAATCGACCCGGGTGTCCTGGTAGTAATCCAGGGAAGAACGGTTCATGACGGTCATTTATCTTGTTTCTCCTGACTGAAGATAAGGAAGCCAGTCGTCGACGCATCGCGAGAGATGCTCATAGGTCTTTTCAAAGGCTGACTGGGGCCCCCGGTAGGGGTCGGCTATTTCTTGCTTTTGTTGCCACTTGCCGATCAGAAACGTCTTGCCACGTACTTCCGGCGCCAGTTTCAGAATGTTGAGAATGTGTGGCTGCTCCATCAGCAGGATCAGATCTGCCTGACGCAGCAGTTGCCGACTCACCTGACGGGCTTCATGGCGGCGTGTCGGGACGCCATGAGCCTGCAATACGGTTTTTGCCAGTGGATCGATGGACGAGCCCGGCATCGTGCCGATCCCCGCCGAATGGATCAGTACGCCGGGTGAAGAGAGGCGGTGGCGGAACAGGGCTTCGGCCATGGGGCTGCGGCAGATGTTGCCGACGCAGACCACCAGCACATTACTGAACATGGTGTTTGCCGCTTGAAGGCATCAGCCTCTTGCCCAGATTGACGATGAAGTTGCGTGCCACCATCAGCAGCGCCTGAAACTTGTTGCGAGGCACCAGAGCCGACAGCGAAAGGCTGACCACTTGCATCAGAAAGTGCTCATACAACTGCTGATTGCCCAGACGGTTGTAGTAGTTGGCCAGGCTTGAACAGGTCAGCAGGCTCATGTGGATCTTTCGCTTGTTGGTACGCATGGAAAAGATCCCGCCGGGGTGCAGCCGGTAAGCGGCGGGTTTGATCTCGGCGATGAACTTGCCTTTGCCGAAAGCGCCCAGCAACGACCACCAGCACAGGTCGTTGAGGGGGGCAATCGGCGGTTTGAGTTCGGGCGGCATGCTGGAGAACACATTGCGAAAGCAGACCGTCAACGTGGAGATCCGCCGCGCCATCTGTAACTCTAGGGCCGTGGCGTCGGCCCGCAGACTGCCTTGCAACTGGATGCCATATTGGCCGTGCTCATCGAAGGCGATGGCGTCGTGATAGGTGATGACGTAATCGGGATGGCTTTCGAGAAAGTCCACCTGCAATTGCAGCTTGCGCGGATCGGTCCAGTAATCATCGGCTTCGCAATAGGCGATATAGCGGCCGCGAGCCTTGGCGAACAGTTCCGGGACACAGGGTTTGCCCTGGCGGTACTGATTCTCCTCCTGATAAAACGGGCGAATGATCGTCGGGTAGCGCTTGGCGTATTGCGCAATGATCTGCGCGGTACCGTCGGTGGAGGCGTCGTCATTGATCAGGATTTCATAGCTGAAGCTCGTCTGCTGAGACAGGAAGCCATCCAGCGTCTGGGTGATGAACGCTTCCTGGTTGTAAGCCGGGCAGATGATGCTCAATAACGGTTCGGCGTTGGCAGGGCGCGTATTTTTTACAGTGGCATCCATGGCTCATGTACTCGGTTTGCTGAACAAGATGTAGATCCTCATCGCCAGCGGTTTGTAGCTTGCCGCTACCAGCGTCAGGGTGATGAAGCCACTGGCGGCGAGCCCCAGAAGCACGGTTGTGCGGCTTTGCTCAGCGATCATGCGAAACACCGGCTCGCTGCAGATCAGCCCGATGGCGGTCATCGCACTGATTCGCAGGATGTCGCGCAGCCATTGCCCATGAATGCCTGGGGCCAGATGCTGGTGAACGATCATTGGCCAGATCGCGAACGACACGACCCGCAGGGAAAAGAAGGCCAGCGCTGCGCCGTAGGCTCCCTGGTAATGAATCGCGACAAACATGACGGGCACCGTGATCACGGCGGAAATGACGCTGTACCAGATGTGCAACCTCATCTGCCCATAGGCGTATTGCAGATAGAACTGGAAAGCGCTGGCTGCCATGATTGCGCTGCCCAGTGCGTACCAGCACAGAACCGAACGCCCCCATTGAGCGGCGGCCTGATCGCCGGTCCAGGCATAGATCAGCGGTTCTGCATGCACTGCGACAATGGCGGCCAACGGAAACAGAAACGTGCAGACAAAACGGTTGGCCGCCAGAAACAAGGCATGCATGTCCTGATGACGATCTTCGGCCACCAGTACCGTCAGGCGCGGCAGCAAAGCCTGCACCAGCGGGTTGGTCAGCATCATGATGCCGGTCGTAATCAGCGCCACCAGCGAGAAATACCCGTATTGATCCAGGGGCAGTATTTCCGAGAGCAGCACCTTGTCGATCTGGGTCAGCACGATCCACAGCACGCTGCTCAGGGAGATGCTGGCGGCGAATGGAATGATCGGTTTGACCAGTTGCCAGTCGATGCCGGTAAGCCAGTGTGCAACCGGCATCTGACGCCAGGCTCTGGTAGCGAATATCAGGGTTTCGAGTGCGGCGACAACGACCTGAAACTCAAAGAAATCCTGCGGGTCCTGAGAGAAGCTGCTCACCAGCAACAGCCCGCCGAAGTAACGCAGGGTCGCGATGATGATGTTTACGGCATTGAGCCAGGCATGTTGCTCAAGCCCCTGGATTCCACTCTTGTACAGCGTCGAATACAGACGCAGGGCGATGACCACGCCCATCAGGCCGATGCAGTTGATGAGCGTCTGGGGCTGCAACTCTTGGGCATTGAGCCAGTGCATTGCAATCCAGGGGCTGGCGGCGTAGACAGCCAGGGCACTCAGGAGCGCCAGCGGCAGAAACATGATCTCGAACGAGCGCAGTATCCGCCCTTGATGCCTTTCGCTGGCTGGCGCTCCCTGATGCTGGGCTACGGCACGCACAAGGCTGGGTGACAGACCGGCATCGAGCAATTGCAGCCAGGCCTGCATGACGGTGAAAAAACCGATCAGGCCATACGCCTCGGCGCCAAGATGGCCGAGGTAGAACGGCATGATCAGAATTCCCACCAGCATCACATAAGCCTGCCCGGCGTAATTCAGCGCGGTATTACCGATGACGGAGCGTTTGCTGAACATGGGCATCAGATGACCTGAGCAATGGCGGGGCTTTGGTAGCTCACGTTGCCCAGGCTGCATTCTTCGATCAGGGTATGAATGACCCTGTCCTGATCGTCACGCGGCAGGCCTGGGTAAATGGGCAGGCACAGCACTCGCTCGCTCAAGGCCCGTGATACGGGTTGCCCTGGTTGTGGCTGAAGGTATTCAAGGGTGTCCAGAGACGGGTAAAAATAGCGACGCGGGTTGATACTGCGGGCGTTGAGCGCAGTACGCACCTTGAGCAGGTGCTGTTCGTCCTGCAGGGCTACCGGGAAGTAGCTGTGGTTCAACTCGCTATCGGCTTCGGGCTGCTGAAGATCCAGATAGCTTTCCAGGCGCGAGCTGTAGCGATGGGCGATTTCGGCGCGTTCTTCGAGGATGTTCTCGATATTGTCCAGAATGCACAGCCCCATGGCTGCCGAGAACTCATTCAGCTTGGCGTTGATACCAATGCCGTCGATCTTGTCGACATCGGCGATACCGAAGTTGCACAGCAGGTAGGCGCGTCTGGCCAGTTCGTCATCGTTGGTGATGATCGCGCCGCCTTCGATGGTATGAAACAGCTTGGTCGCATGGAAGCTCAGGGTGCTGATGTCGCCCCGGTTGAGCACGGACTGACCGGCATGGCGCACCGCGAATGCATGGGCGCCGTCATAGACCACCTTGAGCCGGTGCTTGCGGGCTATCTGCTCGATTGCATCGACTGCGCAAGGGTTGCCGAACACATGGGTGCCGACAATCGCGCTGGTGTCGTCGGTGATGCAGCTTTCGATGTGCCGGGCCGAGATGTTCCAGGTATGGGGGTCGATATCCGCGAAGATCGGCCGGATACCTTCCCATTGCAGAGAGCTGGTGGTCGCGACAAAGCTGAAAGGCGTGGTCACGGCGCTGCCGCTCAGGCCAAGGGCGCGATAGGCGACTTGCAACGCCAGGGTGCCATTGTTGGTCAGGATGATGTGCTTGACCCCCAGGTAGTCTTTGAGCCGGCTCTCCAGCTCGCCTACCAGTGGCCCGTGATTGGTCAGCCAGCCTCGTGCGTAGATACCCTCGACATACGCCTTGAACTTGTCGATATCACCCAGGTAAGTCTTGGTTACGTTAATCATCGAAACCTCCATGTCTGTTCGTCGAATCGTGATGTTGCGGACATGAGCGCCAGCCATCAGGGCTGGCGGGCGGTCGTTTCTGGAGGGGAGACGCTGGTCTGGGCGCTGACACGTGCCGCCCGACCCTGGTTGATACCCAGGATCAGGCGGGTGGCTGTGCTGCCGCTGTGGGGATCGCCGAAATGCAGGATGGCTGTGGCTCGTTTCAACCCTGGACTGCATGGCTGGTTGGCGTGCAAGGAGCGATAGCCCCAGAACAGATAGATATTGCCGGGTTCCAGTTTCAACACTTTCGGAGCGAGCCAGCCCCGATTGATGGCGATGCAGGTCATCCAGCGACTGAAGCGGTTCTGCAACAGTGCTTTCTCGACGACATTACGCGCGACGTTACTGCGCAGTTTGCGCGCGTTGGCGAACAGCATCAGGTCGCCGCATTCTTCACCGTCGACCGGGATGTAGATCGGAATCAATGCGGTGACCAGGCTGGCGTCGAAGTGAAAACAGTTGGACTCGCGTATTCCCTGAGAGCCCTGGATGCAGCGCAATACAGGGAATATCTGCTCGCTTGGGCTTTCCTGCCGGGCAGCATGCCGGTAGAGGCCGGCCATCAGCTGTTTGAATTCAGGGTCTGACCAGAGGCTGGCCAGCAAGCTTTCGCCCAGTGCAGTTTCACCGTGATAGGCGAAGTACTCGCCCGGGTGTTTCGCGGCCCGGCTGTCGGTAAAGTCCCGCAGTTGCTCAAGGTCGGTGCTGCTTAATATGTTTTTGAGGGTAGTAAATCCATTTGCATCTATATCGTTGGCCAACTGTTGAACGTGCTGTGCATCGAATGCGGGTAGAAGTGGCATTTCAGTTACACCTTTGTTCAGGTGGTGGCGAAAAACCAAAAGCGAAACTGCTGGCCTGGTTTGTAGAGTTACTTGATGTCTGGGCACGCTACCGCCCGAATCTGTGGATTCGAGCTGGAGTACTGATGCAAATGACACCCACGCTGGCCTGATTGAACGAATCTGTTCCAGTGAAACGATTGCTTCAGACAAAGCTACCGCCACACCGAACACGTTCAGTAAATTCAAGGAGGGCATGAGTCAACAGACATCCAGCGGGGCCAGAACAAGGCTCCGTGGAAACAACTAACGTCGTGTGGGCAGAACAGATGTTACGGCTTGACCCGATCCTGCGTTTTGCTCTGTGGCATTTACGTAAAGTCCAGGATGGGTCTGACAGTCCTATATATTGGTAGCGTCAGCCATTCTGTCAAATTATTTCGTCAGCTTTCTGTTAAATAGTTGATAAACAGTTTCATGAAATAATTAAGTTGTTGATTTAAAACAGGGTCAAAAAAACAGCACGTGCCTCATAAGGGGGCGGTGTCATTTTTTAGGCGTGTTTACAGAACAGAGGGTGTAAAGTTTTTACAGAGCTGACCGAAGCGCTGAGCATAGGTCGTCTCGGACAATCTGCATCTGGAAGGCTATACCTTTTTATTCTTAAAAAGAATATATAAATAATAATTTATAATTTTTGGTTCTATATGCTTTCATGCATCATGGACCCCGTGATCTGTAACGTAGCGGGCTTTGAGAATGGCATCTCAGGGTTTGGACCGGATCGAAGGGATATGTCGATCATGTAAGCAGTTCGGGATGCCGGGCTGGGCAATTCAGAGGGCTGTACATGCAAAATTCTGCGCTGTATTTCGATTACGCTGCCACCACACCTGTGGACGAGCGCGTGATTCAGGTGATGGTCAAGTGTCTGGGGCTAACGGGCAATTTCGGTAATCCTGCTTCCAGTTCTCATTCATATGGCCAACAGGCGCGCCTGACAGTCGAATACGCTCGCGAGCAGGTGGCTGGGCTGGTAGGGGCGCAGGCCGGGCAGATTATCTGGACGTCCGGTGCGACCGAGTCCAATAACCTGGCGCTCAAGGGCGTTGCCCAGGAGCATGCGTTGCGCACGGCAAGATCCGGCGGGCATATCATTACCAGCCAGATCGAACATAAAGCCATTCTCGATACCGCCCAGCAACTGGAGGCCGGCGGTTACGAAGTCACCTACCTTGCGCCCGACGCCGATGGCCTGATCACCCCTGAGGCTGTCAGTGCGGCACTGCGCGACAATACCTTCCTGGTGTCCTTGATGCTGGTCAACAACGAGCTGGGGACCGTCAACGACATCGCCGAGATTGGCAAACGGGTTCGCGAGCACGGAGCTTTGTTTCATGTCGATGCCGCTCAAGGCGCTGGCAAGCTGGCGATCAACCTTGCCGGGCTTGCAGTGGACCTGATGTCGTTTTCGGCGCACAAGATCTATGGCCCCAAAGGTATTGGCGCACTGTATGTCGGCCCACGTGCCGAGCAGCGTGTCCTGGCCCAGATCCATGGCGGTGGCCATGAATACGGCCTGCGTTCGGGAACCCTTGCGACCCACCAGATTGCCGGAATGGGCGCAGCCTTCGCGCTGGCGGCTGACTCTCTCGAGGACGAAATCGCCCATATCGAGCGCTTGAGCCTGCGTCTGCGTGAGCATCTGGCTGATATTGCGGGTGTACGAATCAATGGCAGCCCGACTCAACGTATCCCGCACACCTTGAGCCTGACCTTCGGCAAGAACGATCTCAATATTGCTGCCCTCGGCAACGGCCTGGCTTTTTCTTCCACGTCGGCCTGCAACTCCGCGAAGAACACACCTTCGCACGTGCTGCTGGCGCTTGGGCATAGCGCACAGGCGGCGGGCCAGACCATTCGCTTGAGCCTGGGGCGTTTCACCAGCGAGCAGGATATCGACCGCGCTGCCGAGCTGATTCGTGCTTCATTGATCCAGCCTGCATTCTGGGCGGTTGCTCAGTCTTGATTGGTGCTCCATTATCTGACCCGATATAGCGATTAAATCGGGTCAGGAGAGTCAATGAGCACGCAATCCACAGGAGTGGCAGAACGTTTGGCGCAGACACGCGCCTTGATGAGTCGGGAACAGATCGATGCCTATCTGGTGCCATCGGCCGATCCCCATCTCTCCGAATATCTGCCCGGCTACTGGCAAGGAAGGCAATGGCTTTCCGGTTTCCATGGCTCCGTGGGGACGTTGATCATCACTCAGGACTTTGCCGGTGTCTGGGCTGACAGTCGTTACTGGGAACAGGCGACCAAGGAGTTGGCGGGCAGCGGTATAGAACTGGTCAAGCTGCTTCCCGGTCAGCAAGGCCCTCTGGAATGGCTCGCCGAACAGGCTGGCGCTGAAAGTGTCGTTGCAGTCGATGGTGCCGTGCTGGCTGTTGCTTCTTCCCGCAGCCTGGCCAGCAAGTTGTATGCGCGTGGAGCCAGGTTGCGCACGGACATGGACCTGCTCAATGAGCTATGGAAAGACCGTCCGGCCTTGCCTGCGAATCCCGTGTTTGAGCATCTGCCTCCGCATGCCTCGATTCCCCGTGGCGAAAAGCTGGCCCGACTGCGCCAGGCCATGGTTGAGCGTGGCGCCGACTGGCATTTCATTGCGACCCTGGATGACATCGCCTGGCTGTTCAACCTGCGTGGCACAGACGTTTCCTATAACCCTGTCTTCATCTCTTTTGCACTGATCGGGCCGCAGAGCGTCACCTTGTTCGTGTCCTCGGACAAGGTGGGCGATGATGTGCGCCTCAGCCTTGTGCGTGATGGCATCAACCTGCTGGAGTACACGCAGATCGGTGCCGCATTGCGTGAGGTTCCCAAGGATGCGCGGCTGCTGGTGGACCCGGCGCGTGTGACCTGTGGCCTGCTCGATTACCTGGACAGTGAAGTGACGCTGGTTGAAGGGCTGAATCCGAGCACCTTGTTCAAATCACAGAAAACCGAAGCCGACACCCAGCATATCCGCCATGTCATGGAGCAGGACGGCGCCGCGCTGTGCGAGTTTTTTGCCTGGCTTGAAGCAGCCTCCGGCCGTGAGCCCATCAGTGAGCTGACCATCGACGAAAAACTCACCGAAGCTCGTCAGCGACGTCCAGGCTATGTGTCGCCCAGCTTCGCTACCATCGCCGGATTCAACGGTAACGGGGCGATGCCGCATTATCGTGCCACTAAAGAAGAGTATGCGCAGATCGAGGGAGACGGTCTGTTGCTGATTGATTCTGGTGGGCAATACCTGGGCGGTACTACCGACATTACGCGCATGGTGCCGGTAGGGACGCCAAGTGCCGAGCAGAAGCAGGATTGCACGCGAGTGCTCAAGGGCGTGATTGCTTTGTCACGCGCGCACTTTCCGAAGGGCATCCTGTCGCCGTTGCTGGACTCCATTGCCCGGGCTCCGATATGGGCCGACGAAGTCAACTACGGCCATGGTACCGGGCACGGTGTCGGTTATTTTCTGAATGTGCATGAAGGGCCGCAGGTTATTGCCTATCAGGCAACCGCCACGCCACAGACAGCAATGCTGCCGGGAATGATCACGTCAATCGAGCCGGGTACATACCGGCCGGGGCGTTGGGGAGTGCGGATCGAGAATCTGGTCATCAACCAGGAAGCGGGCAAGACCGAGTTCGGTGAGTTCCTCAGGTTCGAGACACTGACCCTGTGCCCGATCGATACTCGCTGCCTGGAAATCTCACTGCTGAGTGTGGATGAGCGCAAGTGGCTCAACGATTACCATGCCCACGTCAATGAACGCCTGAGCCCGCTGTTGCAGGGGGCTTCGCTTCAGTGGCTACAGGTGCGTACGGCAGCGGTCTGATATCTGTGTTGATGTGTCGAAGCCTTTAAGGCTTCGACGCGGACTCGCCTATTGGCGAGCTTTTCCTGCAGACGATGATCATGCTGCGGCTGGTGTAGCCTGCCGGATTCAGACCGAACGGATAATCGCCCGGATCTTCTACCGCATCGCCGGATTTGGCGATAACCCTGTAGTTTTTGGACTCACAGGCGTTGGTCGCCAATTCGTAGCATTTTTCCCAGGATGAAGACAGGCCCGAGCAATTGATGTGGATACCGCGCTTGCCTTGCTTGACAGGGGAGGATGTTGTAGCGCATCCGGCCACGGCGAGTAACGCTAGTACGATAAAGATGTATTTCATGCCCTTCCTTAACTGGTCATTATTCAAAGCCAGCGTCTGGCCTGAGTTCTTGTGATCACATAATGACTTCGTAACGTGATGTCCCGATGGCAGTATCTGCGAAACGGGAAACCACAAAGGCGTAAACATGGCTCATGCGCGTGACAAATGCTAGTGCTCTGTCGCGCAAATTAATGTCCATTTTCTTACAGGATCAATCAGCAGGCACTAATTGCGGGGTGTCGGGGGTTGATGTAAGTGTCGCGCCGATGGATGCCAGAATAATGGCCAAAATGGCCAGCCATTGAACCAGGGTCAGGTGCTCGCTGAGGAAAAGGATGCCTGACAAGGCGGCGAAGACCGGCTCAAGGCTTGCCAGCATTCCGAAAGTCCGTGCGGGCATGCGGGTCAGTGCAACCATTTCCAGGCTGTAAGGCAGTGCGGTAGAAAGAATCGCGACCCCCAGTGCGGCGGGTATGAGCGAAATGTCGAGCAGCGCCGAGCCAGCGTGTACCACTCCAATCGGAGCAATGAAGATTGCGGCAATGATGACCCCCAGTGCGGCGGTCTGAATCCCGTTGTCTGCTCCGGCTCTCTGGCCGAACAGAATATAAAGAGCCCAACACACTCCGGCCCCCAGCGCATAGGCCGCGCCGAGCAGGTCAATACTGGCGCTCGACTGGCCGACCGGGATGAGCAACAGCAGACCGATGACGGCCAGCACAACCCAGAGGAAGTCGATGGCTTTTCGCGAAGAGAGCAGGGCAACAGCCAGTGGCCCGGTAAACTCAAGGGCTACGGCAATGCCCAGCGGGATGGTTTGCAGTGACATATAGAAGAGGAAGTTCATCCCGCCCAGGGCTATGCCGTAAATGACCACTGTGCGTAGCGATCTTGCGGTGAGGCGTGCTCGCCAGGGGCGCAATATGACCAGAAGGATCAGGCTGGCAAAGACCAGTCGGAGCGTGGTCGTTCCCTGTGCCCCTACGGCTGGGAAAAGACTTTTGGCCAGTGAGGCGCCGCTTTGAATCGAAGCCATCGCAATCATCAGCAATCCCAAGGGAAAGATGATGGAAGCAAGGCGGGGCTTGTCGGTCATTTCAGTTGTGTATCCAGGGTGATCGGGGTGGTGAGGGCAGTATAATGCTCAACAAATGATAAGTGGGCAATATATTGCGCATCTGGAGCGCCTTTCTATATAGAAGAAGTGTTCGAGAGGGTTGTTTTTGCTGAAAACCAAATTAACGGTTGACGGGCGATTTAATGTCTCTATAATTCGCCCCACTTCCGGCGCAGACAGAACTGAAAAAGCCTTGTAGATCAATAGTTTGCAAGTGTTTATCAGGTTCTGGAGTGGCTTCGGAAGTGCTTCGGTCGCAGCCTGATCGATAGCGGTTCGAGAAAGAGTTTGACACTGCCTTCTGGTCATGTAGAATTCGCCTCCCGCTGAAGAGCAACCTAGTGTTGATCAAGGCGCAAGTGGTTGAAGTTGCAAAGGAAACTTTGAAACTTGTTGAAATAACCGCTTGACAGATACAGAGGGCGCTGTAGAATGCGCGCCTCGGTTGAGACGAAAGGCTCAGCCCACCGCTCTTTAACAACTGAATCAAGCAATTCGTGTGGGTGCTTGTGGTGTAAGACTGAAGTCAACAGATTATCAGCAACGCAAGTTACTCCGCGAGAAATCAAAGATGTAACCAACGATTGCTG
>NZ_JAUQOO010000022.1:0-82238 GCF_030580745.1 Pseudomonas serbiensis | reverse complement strand
GCTGCCTCGCCTACCTGCGCACCGGCACCGGTCGAGCCCGTGAAGGAAACCATGTCGACATCGGGATGCCTCGACATCGCCTCGCCAATCACTCGCCCCGAGCCGTTGAGCATGTTGAAAACGCCCTTGGGTACGCCCGCGGCATCCAGCACCTCTGTCAGCAAAATAGCGCTGACCGGAGAGTTGATACTGGACTTGGATACGACTGTACAACCGGCGGCCAGCGCATAGATCAGCTTGATGACGGTTGTCTGGATCGGCCAGTTCCAAGGCGAGATCAGTGCGCAGACACCCAGGGGTTCACGGCGAACGATCGTATTGCCAATTCGCGCCTCGAACTCGTACGTCTTCAACAGGTCGCGAGCGACCTTCATATGTTCGATTGGCCCCATGACCTGAGCACGGGCGCTGCAGGGAATACCCACCTCTTGCGCAATGGCCTGTACAAAATCATCGGCGCGCAATTCGTAGGCTTCGATGATACGGTTGATCAGGTCGTAACGCTCATCGAGGGAAGACTGCGAATAGCTTTTGAATGCACGCCGAGCTGCGGCCACGGCAGTGTCCACCTCTTCAACGGTCGCCATGGCGACCGTGGCAAACGCTTCTTCGGTAGTCGGATCAATCAATTCCTGGCGCTGGGAGGTCGCGGCCTCTACCCATTCACCGTCGATATAAAACTTCGCGTAATCGTGCATCTTGCTGGTGCCTCCAGTTGTTGTTATTCGGTGAGGATTTTCGTGACAGGTGGCAACACGGTACCCGCCGATTCAACCAACAGTTTCGACCGGCGAACTGCTTGCCCGGCGAGCCATTGCATCTTCACGAATCAGGTCGGCGGCTTTCACACCAATCATGATGGACGGCGCATTGGTGTTGCCCGACGTGATGAATGGCATGATCGAGGCATCCACCACCCGCAGTCGCTCGATACCGCGGACACGCAGTCGTTCGTCCACCACCGCCATCGCGTCGTTACCCATCTTGCAGGTGCCGCCCTGGTGGTGGGCCGAATTGCCGGTTTCGACCAGATAGTTGTAGATATCTTCATCGGTACGAATGTGGGGCCCCGGCAATTCTTCCGAAACCACGCGAGACTTGATGGGCTCGCTGTTCATGATTTTGCGTATCCAGCGCACACCACTGATCACGGCATTGATGTCGTAATCGCTGCTCAGGAAATTTGGTGTGTAATCGGCCGGGTCAGACGGGTTGGTTGAGCGCAGCGTCACTGTTCCCGTGGTGCTGGGACGCAACTGATAGACCGACACCCCGAGCCCGGGATGCTTTTCAACGTCAACCGTGCCGTCAGGGAAGTATTGAAAGGTCATGGGCCGAAAGCTGATTTGGAGATCAGCGTAGTCCTCGTCCGGGCTACTTTTAACAAACGCCGCGACCTGGGAAGAGCCAAGGGCAAGATACCCTTTGCGGGTCATCAGGTAACGGAAGCCTTCCCAGTACTTTCGCAGGCCTACGAGGTTGGCGTTGTACGAACTGTCTGGGGTGCAACGGAAGGCTGTGTGAATATAAAAATGATCCTGCAGGTTTTGCCCTACTCCTGGGGAATTCAGAACTTCGGGAATTGCGTGTTTTTCCAGTTCAGCCCTTGGGCCGATGCCGGACAACATCAGCATCTGCGGTGTCTTCAGCGAGCCTGCTGACAGAATCACTTCGCGCGCCGCATAGATACGCTCCAAACGGCCACTCTTCAAAACCTCTATACCGACAGCGGTACGCCCCTCGAATAAAACGCGCTGCAGCTCGCATCCGGTTCGAACCGTCAGGTTCGGCCGTTCAATGACAGGCTCGATAAATGCCCGGTAAGTCGACATCCGTTGCCCGTCCTGGATGTTGTGCTGCATGAAACCTACGCCATCGTGCAAGGCGCCGTTCATGTCCTCGGTCACCGGGATACCGATACGGTTAGCGGCCTCTATAAAATCGTAGCTACTCTTTTCTTTGACGACCGGATCACTGATCCATAGCGGACCATTCGCTCCGCGATATTCATCGCCGCCCCGCTCAAAGTGCTCCATCTTTTTGAAATACGGCAAGACATCTTCATACCCCCAGCCTGGGTTGCCCAAGGCACGCCAGCCGTCAAAATCTTTTTGGTGACCTCGGATGAATACCATGCCGTTGATGGAGCTGGATCCACCGAGCAATTTGCCCCTAGGCCAGTACATCCGACGCCCTTGAAGCTTCTCCATTGGCGAGGTGCGGAAATTCCAGTTCAATGACTTATTGAAATAGAGCTTGCCCATTCCCGCGGGCGTATTGACCCAGAAACGATCTGAAGCAGGTCCCGCCTCAATAAGCAGGACGTTGTTCCGGGGATCGTCAGACAAACCGCGCGCAACCGGACAGCCCGAAGAACCGGCACCGACAACGATGTAATCATAAATCTGCATGTACCCGCTCCTCCCGCTATTTCCCGACGCGGGAAGTGCCTTTGAACAACCTGTCAAAACGCTCGAAGCGATAAGCCCATTCGGGCCCCTGGTCCGTTTCGTAAGCCAACACTGCGGAGAGCATCGCGAAAGGCTCTATATAACGGGCAACCTTCAGAGCCCCAGCGTCCACCGGATCAAAGCCCACCTGACTGATAAGATCCGAAACTGTGGCTTTACTGGCTTCGTCCTCGCCACAGAAGATCAAACTGGGACGTAACGCCTCGCCCCTGGCCGCGAACACATCGAACAGAACTTCACTGGGCGTCGACTGGAAGGCCGCAACGACATGGGCCCCAGGTATCATCTGTGCCAGCGTTTCCGCACCGGAAATCGTGTGGCCGATGACAAGCTCGGTGTCCTCTTCGTTTAAAGGATTGCAGCAGGTCATGACGATTTTGCCGCTCAAGTCATCCACCTGGCTGAGGACGTCAGGCACTTGAAGCCAATGCACAGCCAGGAGGACCAAGTCAGCATTTAATGCCGCGTCTGCCGGTGTGCTGGCCTGTGCATTTTTACCTGCCGACGCAGCCAGATCGGAAAGTTTCTGCTGATTACGCGAGTAACTGAAGGAGACCTCATGGCCAACCCGGGCGAACATGGTGCCCAGATGACTGCCCATTCGGCCGGAGCCCAGGATTCCGATTCTCATGAAAGGCCTCTTGCTATTTTTTCGATTAAAAACACGGATGGCGTTCGGGTGAAAGGCTCGACGGCGAATAGAGGTATGATCCAAATTGATTAATCCCCTACACGATCGGCATGGCCAGCTCATGAACATAGATCCTTGGCGCGGGCGCTTGAGCTGATACAGTATTCGCCCCCACGCAGAGAATGATGAATGGCAAAGGAACACTACAGCGACCTGCTCGCGCTCATTGCAGTTGCACGAGAGCAAAGTTTCACGCGAGCGGCCTCCCAGCTGGGAATCTCTCAATCGATGCTCAGTCATAGCATCCAGAGACTGGAAGCTCGGGTCGGGGTACGTCTGCTCACTCGAACGACCCGCAGCGTATCCGTTACCGAGGCCGGTGAACGTCTGCTCAATACCGTTGAACCGCGGTTACGGGAAATCGAAACCGAACTGATCGCCGTGGCCGAACTTGGCGACACCCCCGCCGGTAACATTCGCATCACCGCAACCGACCATGTCATCGAAACGGTTCTTTGGCCGAAATTGGCGCAAGCCCTGCCGAAATACCCACAAATAAGTGTAGAAGTCGTTATCGACTATGGCTTGACGGACATCGTGGCCGACCATTTCGACTTTGGCATCCGGCTCGGGGACGGATTGGCAAACGGGATCGAAGCCGTTCGTATCGCTCCCGACATGCGTTTTGTAATGGTGGGCGCGCCGTCCTACATGGAGTCTCGTGCCATGCCCACCAGACCTCAGGACCTCATGGAACATGAATGTATAAATATGCGCCTGCCAACACGTGGAGGCCTGTACGCGTGGGAGCTGGAAAAAGACGGCCAGGAAATCAATACGAGAGTCAAAGGCAGGCTCGTATTCAATGGCATCAATCAGATTTTGGATGCCGCTGTATCGGGTTTCGGACTGGCCTATGTTCCCGAGGACATCGCCCATCCCCATCTGGTTGATGGCACCCTGGTCCCTGTCATGGAAGCCTGGTGGAGAACATTTCCGGGACTGCACCTTTACTACTCAAGCGAGCGCGAGAAGTCTCGGGCGATGCAGGTTCTAATCGATGAGTTACGGTACCCCGGATAGTCACCGACGCTCTGAGCCTCTTCCTTCTTCGCATCTGAAAGTGCCATGCAGGGGCACTCAGGGGCAGGTCCCGATCAGTAGAGACCGACTCATACCAATCACTAATGAGGTTGCCGCGCCGGGCATCGGCGCGGGCTTTACCGAACTTAGTTGTCGTACAGACCGGCGGCTTTCGCCCGCTGCACAGCCAGGTCAACCACCAGATCAAGCGCAGGCGTCTCGACATCAGCCAGCCGTGCGAGCTCCAGCGGGGCCCTGAGTATCGTGTCGACTTCCATTGAGCGCCCCAGCTCGAGGTCTTGAAGAATGCTTTGTTTATGCGTCGAAACGGCCAATCGACGAAGCCCCTCCTCGACATCTCCCGGGTCGCATCCCAGCTTCCGAGCAATCGAGGCAGCCTCGTTTGCCATAGCCTGGGCAGTTTTCGAAATTGCTGGGCTAGCCAGCGCTTGCTTCATCGTCGACGCAGTCAGAATGGCCAGCGATCCACCCGTCAGATTGATGACCAGCTTAGTCCAGATAGCGTCCCGTATCCTGTCGGTGACTTCAATTTCCAGCCCCCCTCTGATCAAACACTCGGCCAAAGCATCCAGGCGCGCATCCGATTTCCCATCCGGGCGCCCGAGAATGAGCCGGTTACGTGGATTTTCCGCCTTGATCACTCCCGGCGCGGTAACCGTGCAAGCGGTATAAGCGACCGCACCCACTACGCGCTCGGGGGCAATGGCAGCCGTCAGGAGCGATTGCGGATCGATCCGAGGAAGTGATGCCCCCTCAAGCATTCCTCCTTGGCCTTGCAGGTACCACCAGGGAATGCCATTCAAGGCGAACAACACCAACGTTTCATCGCCCAATAATGGCTTGATACCTGCCACAATCCCGGGAAGCGCTGGTGCCTTGACCGATACAACCACGACGTCCTGTCGACCCAGCGATGAGGGATCATCGGTGGCCACTGGCTGACTCACGAAAACGCCATCCTTTGTTTCCACGCGCAATCCATTTGCGCGGATAGCAGCCAAATGCTCTCCCCGAGCGACCAGAGAAACCTCGGCTCCCCCCTCAGCAAGTCTCGCTGCAATATGCCCGCCGACAGCGCCGGCTCCGTAAATGCAAACTTTCATTCTTCTGCTCCGCTGCACGCACTCCAGCGGGCGAATCAAGGCATCACGCACGGACGCCTTGAGTCACCCTACGTTCGTGCAGTACCGATAGTTGTTGAGGCTTAGCTGCAGATCAGCCGGGTTATGCAAACTGTTGGCGTTTCTGTATCGCCGCCGCGAGAAGAAATGAGATGTCGTTGCCGGTTGAAACATATCGTGCGCCCAACGCCACGAGCTCTTTGATCAAGTCGGGCCGGCTGCCCAACCCTCCTACACCGAGAACCTTATTGTTCGCCAGACAGGCATTCAACACGCGCCTGTAGGCGTTACGCACCAGTTCATGGTCCATCTCGCCAGACACACCGAGGGCGCTGCTGAGGTCGTTGGCCCCCACCAGCAGGATGTCGACGCCTTCTACTGCTGCGATTTCCTCAACCGCTTCAAGACCTTCCAACGATTCGATCATGGCAATAATCATCGTCGCGTCGTCGAGTTGCTGCGTAGCGTCTACTGCGGGCAGGGATCGATAGTGAAATTGCGGCGGCGCGCCGGCCACCGACCGTTCGCCCAGCGGGGCATGCTTGGCCGCTCGTACGATAGCCCTGGCATCTTCCGCCGACTGCACACTTGGAACAATGATGCCCAAGGCGCCGGAGTCAAGCACGCGCGCGATGAAGTGCGGGTCTGTGCTGGGCACGCGCACGAATGGAGTTACGTCCAGACCGAGACACGCCATGCATACTTGCCCAGCAGCTTCCAGGGAATAGCTGCTGTGTTCCATGTCGATGTAGATCGAATCGAAACCTGCCGTATAGGCAATGCTGGCGATGTCAAAGGTTCTGACGAGCCGAGATGTCATCGAATACACCGTCTCGCCCCT
This sequence comes from Pseudomonas serbiensis, assembly GCF_030580745.1. Taxonomy (NCBI): domain Bacteria; kingdom Pseudomonadati; phylum Pseudomonadota; class Gammaproteobacteria; order Pseudomonadales; family Pseudomonadaceae; genus Pseudomonas; species Pseudomonas serbiensis. The sequence continues at coordinate 76,070 of NZ_JAUQOO010000022.1, read as the reverse complement.
GGCGAGCTTTTCTTTGACCCCGTTTCTGAGTGACGCATTCGAAGCATTCATGTTTTTGTTCTCTGAAAAGATTCATAGGCAAGCACTGCACTATTGCCAGGGCTGTGCACAGTAGTGCCGTGGCCCTGGATGGAGCATGGGTATCAGGCCTTCAATGACGGTAGCGTCGCGGCCTCTTCTTCAAAGCCATAGACCGACTTGATTTCCAGGTACTCTTCCAACCCAAATACCCCCATCGAGCGACCGATTCCGGATTGCTTGTAACCCCCCATTGGGGTCAAAGAGTTAGTCGCCGCGCCATTGAAGCAAACACGCCCGGCCCGCAGGCCGCTGGCAAACTCATAGGCTTTGCGCCGGTCCCCGCCAAATACATAGCCACCCAATCCATAAGGCGAGTCATTGGCGATTTCCAGTGCCTGCGCCTCGGAGGAATAGGGCACCACCACCAGGACCGGTCCGAAAATCTCTTCGCGGCAAATACTCATGTCCGGCGTCACGTCGACAAACACGGTAGGGCGAGTGAAGAAGCCACGCTCAAAGCCTTCGGGGCGTCCCGGACCGCCAGCGATCAACCGTGCACCTTCATCGATTCCCGCCTGGATGTGACGCTGAATGCTATTGAATTGAGCCTGGCTGACAATCGGGCCCATCGTTGTGGAAGGATCACGCGGATCCCCTAGACGGAACTGGTTTGCTTCGTCAGCCAGGAACGGAATGATCTGCTCCACTTGGCTTTCATGCACCAGCATGCGGCTCGGTGCGTGGCACGATTGCCCCGTATTGAAGAAGCAACGCTGTACGTTCCAACGTGCGGCCTTTTCGAGATCGGCGTCTCGCAGCACGATATTCGCCGACTTCCCGCCCAGCTCCAGACACACGCGCTTGATGGTGCGTGCAGCTGCCTCGCCTACCTGCGCACCGGCACCGGTCGAGCCCGTGAAGGAAACCATGTCGACATCGGGATGCCTCGACATCGCCTCGCCAATCACTCGCCCCGAGCCGTTGAGCATGTTGAAAACGCCCTTGGGTACGCCCGCGGCATCCAGCACCTCTGTCAGCAAAATAGCGCTGACCGGAGAATTGATACTGGACTTGGACACGACCGTGCAACCAGCGGCCAACGCATAGATCAACTTGATGACGGTTGTCTGAATTGGCCAGTTCCACGGTGAGATCAGCGCACACACGCCCAGGGGTTCGCGGCGAACGATCGTGTTGCCAATCCGAGCTTCGAACTCATAGGTTTTCAGCAGGTCCCGAGCCACCTTCATGTGTTCGATTGGCCCCATGACCTGAGCCCGAGCGCTACGAGGAATACCCACCTCTTGCGCAATGGCCAGGACAAAATCATCGACGCGCAGTTCGTAGGCTTCGATGATGCGGTTGATCAGGTCGTAACGCTCATCGAGGGAAGACTGCGAGTAGCTTTTGAATGCCCGTCGAGCCGCGGCAACCGCGGTGTCCACCTCCTCAACGGTCGCCATGGCGACTGTCGCAAACACCTCTTCAGTGGTCGGGTCAATCAACTCCTGCCGATGGGGCGTTGCGGACTCTACCCATTCACCGTCGATATAGAACTTGGCGTAATCCTTCATCTTGCGGGTGCCTCCAACTGGTATGCGGCGAGCGTCTGGAATCAGCTGCTGTGGGTGTAGCCGCCATCACAGGCAATGGTCTGGCCGGTGATGAACGACGCCGCCGGGGTGGCCAGGAACAACATGATTCCGACAAGGTCGGTGGGCAGCATTCCACGGGGAATGCACTGCAAGGCTGCCGCGCGCTGACGCAGCTCAACTGTGGGATTGGCGACCCGCTCCACTTCCGTGGCAACGCTACCGGGACGAATGCAGTTCACAGTGATGCCGTGTGGTCCGAGCTCTCGAGCAAGCGAGTTGGTCATGCCGATCAGCGCCGATTTCGACGTGACGTAGTGCAGGTAATTCATCGTGCCGCGGGGCACGGCGTCTGAGGAAATATTGATGATTCGGCCGAATTTCGCGTCACGCATGGCCTGAGCAACGGCGCATACGCACAGATAGGTCCCAGTGATATTGACGTGCAGGACCTTCTGCCATTGTTGATATGGAATTTGATCGAACGCGCATTTTTCCAAGGCTGCGAAAATGGATGCATTGTTGATCAAGACGTCGATACGCCCATGAACCTTCAGGACCTGCGCGACCATGGCGTCAACCGAGGCCTTGTCACCCACGTCGACTTGCACTGCCAAGGCCTGACCACCCGCGACCTCAATTTCTTGCACGACCGAAGCCGCCTTGTCGAGATTCAGATCAGCGATAACCGGAAAGGCACCTGCCGCCGCGTACTGCCGGGCCAGTTCTCGGCCAATGCCCTGGCCCGCACCGGTGATGATCACAACCAGTTCCTTGACGCTGAAATCACGGGCCTGCAGCGGAACGCCGGAGTCGGCGGGGGCGTGGGTAATGGATGATTCGCTCATGTCTATTCCTGGATTGAATTTTTTGTGAGGCCACAGGGACCTTTTTTTAAGTTGTTGTGAGTCACGCTTGGCCCTGGCAGAACCCAAACATCCTGCTCGCCCTCAACCGCTGATCAAGGGGGCTGACCGGCAACTGCCCGCCCTCCCCCCAAAAGTCCCGGTCATCGACGATTGATGCAAAACGATGAAACCACCAACCTGCGAATAGAATTATGTCGAATTGTGGGATTTGTCAAGCAAATCGACATCCTTGGATTCCGACTAAAAAAGCTTTATTAACGCCCCTACTCCCGCTCATACCGCCTTTATAGAGCTCATCTCTACCCTGAAGCACCAATGAAAAAGCCGACAACGCCAGCTTGTCATCCCGCCCAATTCAAAATTTGACCATATCTCACAGTGCGGGATATATTTAATCCGTGATCACAAATCGATCTTGGGGTTCCCATCACTACACGGGCGCCGAAAAACATCCCGCTGACAGGATTGAATAATCCAGCCACGACCAACATTCAGTTAAACGAGGAATGAAAAATGCGAGTAGGCAAGGCTGCAGACACGAACAGTGAAATGGTTGGAACCATGCGTGAAGGCAAGCTCGCGCAAAAGCATCTGCTGTTTGGCGAAGACGGTTCACCCAACAACTACGACTTGAACATGGGTCGGGCTGGCTCCGGGGGCTGGAGAACGCCACGCCATCGTCATAATTTCGATCAGATCCGCTACGTCATCAAAGGCGTCCTGCCTTACGGCGAGAACCAGTTTCTCAAACAAGGCTGGGTGGGTTACTTCCCGGAAAGCGTTCCCTACGGTCCTCAAGATCGTTCCGAGGGGCTTGAGACGCTCGTGCTGCAACTCGGCGGCGCCAGCGGCTTCGGCTACCTGAGCGTCGCCCAGCGTGAAGCGACAAATGCGATCCTCAACGAGAAAGGCGAGTTCAGGAAAGGCCTTTACTACTGGAAGGATGAGAACGGCAACGAGCAAAGCATGGACGGCTCCGATGCCTGCTTCGAACATGCGACCGGGCGCAAATTGCAGTTCGCCGAGCCTCGCTATACCGATGTGATCGCAATGAACCCCGATGCCTTTGACTGGCTGCCAGAAGGTTCGGAAGGTGTCTCGGTCAAGTGGCTCGGCACCTTTACCGAACGAAACATGCGCATCGGTTTTGTTCGACTGGACGCAAACGCTGTGTTCGGGGCCGGCCAGCACCCTTCCCTCCAGGTTCTCTATCTCACAAAAGGCCGACTCGCCGTTGGCAATGATGAATATGGCCCTGAGACCGGCTTTGAATTGCTGGCAAACGAAGGTCCCGTCGCCATGCGCGCGCTCGAACCAACCGAGCTGCTTTGTGTGGTCTTCCCGCAATTCTAAAGACGATAGCCGCGCGGCTTGTGCTGTGAGCAGCTCGTAAACAGCGCTGCGGTCGGATAGGACTGCAAATAATTATTCAAGGGATACTCCAATGTCTAATGCAAACAATAAGATCACCCTCAACGACCCTGAGCTGCTGAGAAACCAGAACTACATCAACGGTCAGTGGGTGTCCGCCGATAGCGGTGCCGTGATTGAGGTACGCAATCCTTCGACAGGTGAGCTCGTAGGCACTGTCCCATCCATGGGCGCGGAAGAAACCCGCCGGGCAATCGAGGCCGCCGGAGCAGCGCTCCCGGCCTGGCGCGCCATGACTGCCAAGGCTCGTGGCGCAATCATTCGTCGAATCGGCGAACTGATGCTGATCCACAAAGACGACCTGGCTACCATCATGACGGCCGAGCAAGGCAAACCCTGGGCGGAAGCCAAGGGAGAGATCGAATATTCGGCTGGTTTCCTGGAGTGGTTTGCCGAGCAAGGGCGCCGCGTGTATGGCGAAACCATGCCTGGGCACGTGCCGGGCCGGCGTGTCTTGATCACCAAAGAGCCGATCGGGGTTTTCGCTGCGATCACACCATGGAATTTCCCGTCAGCGATGATCACCCGTAAAGCTGGCCCCGGCTGGTCGGCAGGCTGCACCGGGATTATTCGCCCCGCCTCGCAGACGCCTTTTTCTGCCCTTGCCATTGCAGTGCTCGCCGAGCGCGCCGGCATGCCCAAAGGCGTTTGTAATGTCATCACCGGCCCTTCAGGTGCGACCGGTGGCGAACTGACCGGCAACCCGATCGTACGCAAGCTGTCTTTCACCGGATCGACCGAAGTGGGCCGTGTGCTGCTGGAGCAATGCGCCAAGACCATCAAGAAAACATCCATGGAGCTCGGGGGCAATGCGCCTTTCATCGTTTTCGACGATGCGAACCTGGATGAGGCGGTCAAAGGCGTCATGGCGTCCAAGTTCCGTAACACCGGCCAAACCTGTGTATGTGCGAACCGCATTCTGGTTCAGGATGGCGTCTACGATGCCTTCACCGAAAAATTGAAAGTCGCCGTGGAAGCCTTGTTCGTGGCGGATGGCATGGAAGAGGGAGCCACCCAAGGACCGCTGATCAACCAGGCATCAGTGCTCAAGGTCGAACAGCACATCAACGATGCCCTGGCCAAAGGTGCATCGGTCATCACTGGTGGTGCCCGACACGCAAGGGGTGGCAACTTCTTCCAACCTACTGTGCTGGCCAATGTGCCGAAAGATGCGTTGATCTTCCGCGATGAGACCTTTGGCCCGGTCGCCCCGCTGTTCCGCTTCTCGACTGAAAAAGAAGCGATCGATCTAGCAAACGACACACCGTTTGGCCTGGCGAGCTACTTTTACGCCCGAGACCTGGGCCGCGTTTTCCGTGTGGCGGAAGCTTTGGAGTACGGCATCGTCGGTATCAACGAAGGCTTGATCTCCACCCCTGAAGTACCTTTTGGTGGTGTCAAGGAAAGCGGCCTGGGTCGGGAAGGCGGCCATAACGGTATCGAGGAATACCTCGAAATTAAATACATGGCGCTGGGCGGCCTGTAAGCCAATAGGCCTCGCCATTCTCTAAAAGCGCGGGCGCGTTATGCGCCCGAAGCCCTACGACGGCTATTTTGCTGACCACATATCAACCCTGCCAATTCGTGATGCGCGAAGGCTCATGTTCGCCTCGAAAACGCGTCACCTCAATCGCCAAACGCCTCCTACCCCCAGCTCGTCGTTGCCTTTGAGCTGCTCCTCCAAAAACTCACAGAAACCTTGTGCTGCCGGAGACATCGCACGTGTGCTTGAATGGTAAATACACACCTGCCTGGTGACTTCCGGCTGAACAATCGGCCGCATCGTCAACCCGAGTAGTCGGGCCAGTAATCCCACGTATGCCGGGCCCAGTGTGGCTGCCATGCCCTGTGCTGCAATCCCCAACGCCGTACTGACATTCTCAACAATGTCCACGGGGATGATTCGTCCTTGCTCGAACTGTCCCCCGTGAGTGAGCGCGACGGTGCGTTCATAGTCGCGACCCGCGACAACAAGCGGTTGATGCCTTAACTGGCTCCACGGAATGCTTTGATATCCCGCGAGCGGATGGCTTGCCGAGCACCACAGCACCCAGGGACTCTTGAAAAGATCCTTGCGCACAATGTCATCTCCCACCGGCTGATCTGCGCCGATAGCAAAATCGGCGTCTGCATTGCTCACCCTATCTACCAGGCCATCCACGGGTGCGTCGCGTATACGAATTACAAGCTTAGGCCGCGTCCGGGTGTACTCCTTGATCAACGCTGGAAGCACCGAACTGGCCATGATCAGTGGAGCTGCAATCCGAACGACACCTGAAGCCCTGTTGCAGATGTCGTCAGCGGCGTTCTGTGCCAATTGCATGTGTTTGAGAACGCTCGTGGCTGAAGGAAGAAACTCCCTACCTGCCGGGGAAAGGACGACGCTGCGCGTCGTTCGATCAAATAAACGAAGCTCTAGAGCCAACTCCAGATCACCTACCAACTGGCTGACCGCAGAACTTGAAAGACTCAGTTGCTCACCAGCTTTGCGAAAACTTCTTGCCTGCGCCACAGCAACGAACGCAGCCAGCTGACGCGGGGTGAAACGTGGATGCGGCATCGGGCGGCCCTTTGATTATCCAGTTTTGCTTAATGATAGTCCGTAATTCATTGCTTGTTGATTGTAAGTCTCACCGGCAGATTGAAGGCGCTCACTAAGCCCACGGACGGGCTGCACAGGTGCTCAAGGAAGGTCCCAATAACAATTTCCCCGAGTGAAAGCGCCACTATGTCAACGATCGATTTAAGCCATGAAATTGCGCGTCATGTCGCTAATACCCGCTATGAAAATCTACCTGCTGAAGCCATTGAGGCGGCCAAAAAATCCATTCTGGACACCTTGGGCGTCATCCTTGCCGGCAGCGGAATGGAGCCTGCAGTCCAAGGCGTAGCCGATATCGTGCTGAACGGCGGCGGACGTCCAGACTGCTCCGTCCTGGGATTCAACAGCAAAGTTCCTGCCCCGATGGCCGCCTTCGCCAACGGGGTAATGGCCCACTGCTTGGATTACGACAACCAGACCCCATGGGGTGCGCACCCTGACAGTTCCGTGGTACCTGCCGTTCTCGCCATCGCACAGCACAAGGGCGGTGTCAGCGGCATGGACCTGATCACTGCGGTAGCCCTGGGCGAGGACCTTTTCGTCCGGCTGCGATGCAACGTGCGCTGGAAGCAGGATTGGAACCTCTCCTCTGTCCTCGGAGTGTTTTCCGCCGCCGCAGCTGCGGGCCAGATTCTGGGACTGAATGCAAAACAACTTGCTCATGCCCTCGGCATTGCGAGCATGCAGTCTGCCGGGACAATGGAAGTCATCTTCGGTATCGGCAGTGATCTGCGCGGCATGTACGCAGGGTTCACAGCCCAAGGCGCAGTGCTTGCAGCGCTGATGGCGGAGCGAGGGATAACTGGAATCAACGATCTGTTCGAAGGCAAGGCCGGCATTTTCAACGTCTACTTCGGCGGCGAATATGATCGCGCCAAAATGGTTGAAGGACTGGGCAAGACATTTTTTGGCGCTTCGATGATCTACAAAGCCGGCCTGCGGTCGGCAACGTGCATACCTATATTCACGCAGCGATTGAAATGATGCGTGAACATTCCCTCAAGGCCAGCGAGATCGAGCAGATCTACGCCTACGTGGGCGACTTCCATATGCGCATGTGCACTCCCCTCGACGTGCGCCGCGCCCCGAAAACTCTCGTGGATGCGAAATTCAGTCTTCCTTACTGCGTTGCCTTGGCCCTGGCACGCGGGGAAATCCGAATCAGCGATTTCAATTCGGCAGCCTTGGCCGATCCGGAAGTGCTCGCTTTAGCGCAAAAAATCGTTCCGATTGAGGACAGTGATCTGGACTGGAAAGTGACGATCCCCGATGGCCGCCTGGAAATCCTCATGCGCGACGGCCGACGGCTGCAACGCAAGGGCGACAACGTCCCGGGCAGCCCGGAAACGCCATTGCCCTGGGATCGACTGATTTCAAAATTCCGGGACTGCGCTTCGGTCGCTGCACATCCTGTGGCACCGGATGCCATCGATGCGGCTGTGCAGATGGCGCGAAATCTGGAGTCTTTGGACGACTGCGCCAAATTGCTGAACGCACTGAGCTAACCGCAAAGGCTTCCTCCTCGGCAGCCGGACGTTCGACTGCTTTTCCCAACGTTGAAATCTAGTCACTCATCCAACAATAAGAGGTGCATTCATGAAACGGTTCGAAGGCAGAGCAGTTCTGATAACGGGCGCAGCCAGCGGGATTGGCGCGGCTTGCGTGCAACGCTTGTACGACGAAGGTGCAAGCGTCGCAATCGCGGACATCGATCAGGCTCGAATCAACGATATAGCGGCTCGGTTCGATGAACCCGAGCGGGTTTACGCAGCAGCACTCGATGTATCTGATCCCGAGCAGGCGAAAACATTTGTCGCTGAAGCTCAAAACAAGTTGGGCAACCTGCATGGGCTGATCAATTGTGCCGGGATCAAAGGTGTCGGCAACGTTCTCGACTGCGATCTGGAAAACTGGAAGAGAGTGATGGCGGTGAATCTGGATGGCACGTTCTTGATGTGCCAAGCCTTCGCACGCGCGGTCCGAGACGACAAGAGCCCGCGCGCGATCGTCAACATTTCCTCAGGTGCCGGCATCCTCGGCGTTCCGAATCGTTTGCCCTATGTCGCGTCGAAGTTTGGCGTTTCCGGCATCACCCGCACCATGGGCGCGGAACTCGGAGCCTTCGGAATCCGCGTGAATGCCATTGCACCTGGGATGATCCGCACTCCGTTCACCGCCTATATGTTCGAAGACCCCGAGAAGACCAAGCGCATTCGAGCAGCGCACGCGATCGGTCGCGAAGGCGAACCAGAAGAGATCGCAGCAGTCGCCGCGTTCCTGCTGACCGATGACGCAAGCTTCATGACTGGAGCGGTGGTCAGCGTCGACGGAGGCCAGACCGCCTGCATTCCGCCGGTGTAACGCCGGGCTAAAACCGGCACCTCCCGATGGCGTTTATCTATCAGAAACGCAGGGAGAGTGCCGTCAGCCCGGCGAACAATACGCATGCGAATCGCGGCCCCAAAAAGAGCCTTAGAAGACCTAAGCAATCCAGGCGCTGCGCAGAACAACGCTGAATAATAATAAGGGAGAACACCATGACAACTGCCGATGACACCGCGGCAAAAAAGGCATTTCGGCGACTGATGCCGTTAATGATTGTCTGCTATTTCGTCGCTTATCTGGATCGCGCAAACGTAGGATTCGCCGCACTTCACATGAGCAAAGACATCGGCCTCACCGCTGCCGCGTTTGGGCTGGGTGCCGGGCTGTTTTTCCTGACTTATTTTTTATTCGAGATCCCCTCCAATCTGATGCTGGCCCGCTATGGTGCACGACGTTGGATAGCGAGAATATTATTTACCTGGGGCCTGATGTCCGGGGCCATGGCCTTCGTTACCACGGATACGGAGTTCTATGCTCTGCGCCTGTTATTAGGCGCAGCAGAGGCAGGATTTTTCCCAGGAATCACTTACTTCGTGACACTCTGGTTCCCCGCCCGTTATCGCGCCCGGGTTATGGGAACGTTTCTGTGCGCAGCTCCAATATCGCTATCACTCGGGGGGCCGGTCTCCGGTGTGCTTCTGGAGCTCGACGGAACCCTCGGCATTCCAGGCTGGCGCTGGATGTTCTTTCTCGAGGCGCTGCCGGCGATTGTTCTTTCGTTCGTCGTTCTTCGGTATTTGACCGATCGCCCCCACGACGCAACCTGGCTATCTCCTCAAGAGAAACAAGCGTTGGCTGCACGTCTGGCCGAGGATGCCGACGCCTGCCCTCCTTTGCCCCATGACAGCCTGTTTCGTGCATTGACCAGCGCACGGGTTCTGCTGCTGGGGCTGGCCAACTTCGCGATCGTCGTAGGCGCCTATGGCGTAAGCTTTTTCCTTCCCAGGATCATCAAGGAATTTGGCCTTGGCGATCTGCAGACCGGATTAATTTCTGCCGTGCCTTAATTGCCGGATGGCGTCCTCAATGTGGTAACCGGACTTGGTTCGGATATCGGCGCGCCCCTCGTCGAGCACCCGGACGTTGCGATGGTCACCTTCACCGGCTCTGATCTGACCGGGACAAAGGTATACGAAACTGCTGCTCGCCATATGAAACGAGTCGCCCTGGAGCTGGGCGGTAAATCGCCTAATATTGTCTTCGAAGACGCTGACCTGGAGCTGGCCGTTGCCGGGGCGGTTTCCGGTATCTTCGGTGGCGGAGGTCAAATGTGCACGGCAGGCTCACGCCTGTTGGTGCAGAGTTCGATTCTTGAAACCTTCACTGAGCGGTTGCTCGAAAGCGCTCGGTCCGTGAGGCTCGGTAACCCCATGGATCCAGCCACCCAAATGGGTCCCATGTCCACCGCACCACAATACCGAAAAGTACTGGAATACATCGAGATCGCCCTGGGCGAAGGGGCGCATTGCATTCTGGGTGGCAAGCCCGCAACCGGACCCGGCCTCACGGGCGGCCAATTTGTCGAGCCCACAATATTTGTCGGCGTTTCAAACGGTATGCGTATCGCCCAGGAAGAAGTATTCGGTCCAGTCTTGTCCGTCATTGCCTTCGAAGACGAAGCCGAAGCTATTTCGATCGCGAACGACATCCCTTACGGATTGGCTGCAGGCGTTTGGACGCGCGATACTGGACGATTGTTCAGGATGTCCAAAGCACTGGAGGTTGGAACCGTCTGGGGTAACACTTACCGCACCTACAGCTACATGATGCCGTTTGGAGGCATGAAGCGTTCAGGCATCGGTCGCGAAATGGGGATCGAAGCCGTCGACGAGTTCCTGGAGACGAAAAGTCTCATGATCTCGATTGCAGATGCGCGTCCGGGTAACAATTTCATCCCACGCTAAAGCATGACCAAGTTGCTGTTTACCCACTCACTTGGGCGCTAGTCAAACTGGAAGCGGGCACTCAACAAAGCCGCTTCCAGCTCATGCCCCCCTTTACTGATGGGAAAACAGTGGAAGTGCCTGCGCAAACCCTCGCGCCCGGAAAATCATCGACCCTTGCCCCCGATCACCGTCGTTCGCCACAAGATACACTTCCCGGGTGCCTGGCTTGAGAGCCATGCTGGTAGAGAACAGGAAATGCCCCGTTTCTCTACCCGGTAGCAGAATCTGTCCGATTGGTAGACCGTTGGGATTAAGTACCAGTACGCGCCCCTGACTGTATTGCGCGACATAGACGTTGCCGTCTGCATCCACCCTCATCGAGTCAGGCGACGGCCCATGGAAGCGGTAAACCACCACCGCCCCGAACGGCGCAATTGACTGTGCGTCCTTTAGCTCAACGCGGTGCAGCAACCCCGTACCAAACTCTGTGACCCACAATCTCTTCCCATCCGGAGAGAGAGCTATGCCGTTGGCGTTCGCCATATTAGGCAGGATTGGCACAATGCTCTTGTGATCGGCTGGCACGTAATATACGCCGCCAGTGGGCTCCGTGGAGGTGCCCTTAAGGTCGGTAAAGTAGAAGCCGCCGTGAGCATCGAATACCAGATCATCGACCAGGAAACCCTTATTCGCGTCGATAATCACCTCAGGTTTTTTACCGTTGGCATCGTAGACCGTAAGATTGCCTGTATCGACGTAATTCCCCAGCCCGGCGACAAACAAGCGCCCGTCCTTGTGTATGGCGAGGCCCGCAGAACCACGCGCGTTTTTCGCCACCACCACCTGAAGCTGGCCTTGAGTGTCGACCTTCAGTACCTGTCCGCCTAATACTTCCACAAATAACAGATTGCCTTGGCGATCGAAGGCGGGTCCTTCCAGTTGCCATGCCTCGTCCGTCACTTTGAACCAAGGCTGCGCGGTGATTGTAAGCAGATCCTTTTCTGCTGCGGCTGTGGCGTAGAACTGTTGGCCCTGGGTCGGGTAGTTCAACGTGGGTAAGGTGTCCGAATTATCTGCCAGTGACAATCCGGAAGTCAGCGCTATGGCAAGGGCTACTAAGGTCGATTTCTGCATGGAACAACACCTCTGTACTTATTTTTGGAGTGGAGTGCCTGGGCCTGCGTACTTTGGATATGAGTGAATAAAACACAGGGACGTAAGCGCTTTTGACATACACCACGGTCCCAAGAATTTTCCTCTTCGTTCAGCTTGCCAAATCCCGCCCGCGGGTTTCTTTCACCAGAAACCGCACAGCCAACACCGCGATAAGTGCCAGCGTCATGAAGTAGAAAATAAAGGCATTGGGCGAAACATATGCCGTCAGCCATGACTTCATGTAGGGCGCGGTTCCGCCGAATATGACGGCTGAAACAGACGAGGGAATGCTGATCACCTGGGCCCGGACCCGGTTGGGGACCAGTTCACTCATAAAGGCGACCTCAGTGGAGGCCACCGCCGCGAAGAAGAACAAGCCGATCGCCATGGGCAGCAGAATCTGCAGAAAGCTTGGACCCAGTAAAAAATGTTGTAGCGGGTAAACGAGCAGGAAAATGGCCCCGAATCCAACTGTGTAGTTGAAGCGCCGCCCGCGACGGTCAGAGATATAAGCCCAGACGGGCAACATGAACAGGTACATGACCTGCGCGACGAGGACCGCCCAATAGGCATCCTTTGGCTTGGCCCCAAGCATGGTGATGGCGTAATCGCCAAAGGTTACGAGCATGGTGTATGAAGCGACATAATTGGCGGGCCAGATCAGGAACAAGATCAGCACCGTCTTTCTGTATCGCCAGACATTTCGCCAATAGCCGTTATCCTCGAGATTCGCCTGGTGCTTGGCATCCTCGTAGGTGGACGATTCGTCCATTCCGTGGCGCAGGAATACCGTCAAAAGCCCATACAGAACGCCAATCGCGAAGGGAATGCGCCAGCCCCAGCCCTGCATGTCTTCTGCACTGAGGACCGAGCTGAGGATCGCGCCGAACAGCGTTCCTTGGATGATGCCAAGAATCAGTCCGATCGGATAAGCGCAGCTCTGCAGCGTTCGCCATTTAGGGTCGGCCATTTCGCCCACATAGACGAACGCCGAGATACTCTCCATCCCATGGGCAAGCCCCTGCATCAGCCGAGCCGCCACAAGCACAAACGCCGCAGTGGCCCCGATGGAACCGTAGGTCGGGGCGCAGGCGATGACCAAGCTGCCCAGGGTGGCAAGCATCAAGGCGCACAGCATGATCGGCTTGCGTCCGAAACGGTCCGCCAGTCTGCCGGCCAGCATCGCTCCAACCGGCCGCGCGAGAAAGCCGATGGCGAAAATGCCGAGCACATTGAGCGACGCGGCAAGCGCGCTGTCCTGAGGGAAAAACAACCTGGAAAAATAAGGAGCGAACGTCGCATAGACGACGAAATCGTAATACTCGAACGAAACCCCCAGCACGCCTCGAATCAGCGATTTTCGACGAGCCTTTTCAGCCGACAAGGTTGCGTCCGAGGGGCGGATCGGATGTTGTTCTTCAATAGGTTTTGCGTAACGCGGAGATGAGTCGGCCGTCTGGCCAAAGGAGTCTGTACCTGCCATTTTTATTGTCCTTGTGATGACCGTAAGACGGCCGCCTTCCATCGCGAAAGACGGCATCCAGGGATACTTCACTCACTGATGATCGATCCAGCTGGCGGGCACGTTGCCAGCCGGCACCCACGTGCCCTGATGTCGCTACCTCTCAATGAAAGGAACGACCACCGTCAACGGCCAACGCCGTACCGGTGACGTAGGAAGATTCCGTAGAGGTCAAGAAGAGGATGGCCGCGGCGATCTCCGATGCATCGGCCAAACGCTTGAGTGCGTAATTGCTGACGTTGGCCCGGTAGCCGTCCGCCATCGGCGTGTCCACCATGCCTGGGCAGACGCTGTTGACCCGCACCCGTGGCGCCAACTCCGCTGCCATGCATCGTGTCAGGTTGATCACTCCACCTTTGGATGCCGCATAGGCGGTAAGGCCCGGCGCATTGGGTAGCAGGCCCGCCGCTGAGGCAATGTTCACGATCGTTGCAAAGGGCTCATCCGTCATCCATCGCAGACAGTTGCGCGAAACGATGTAGGTGCCCACCAGGTTGATCTCGATCTGTTGACGAAACTCATCGGCAGGTACTTCAAGGATGGAGCCCTTGCCCATGATCCCGGCGGCGTTGACGACGCCGTCGATACCGCCCATGTCCCGCGCCGCTTGCTCAGTGACTTGCGCTACAGCCTTCTCGTCGCTGATATCGACAGCGAAGCAATGGCCCCTGCCCTTGAACGCCGAGTTCAATGCCTCGCCATTCCTGTCAAGCAACGCGACGCTGGCCCCTTCCACTAGAAAGCGCTCCGCTGTCGCTCGCCCGATACCCGATGCAGCGCCAGTGATTACGATTCGCCGTCCGTCCAGACGGGCGTGGCTGGATTGATGAGAAGCCTTATCGGTCATTTTCTTGTTTTCCTTTTTTGTTCTGTAAGGACAAACAGTCATGAGCGCTGATGTCGTCACTCGCTCATGCTGCTATCAGCCGGCTCAACGCGGAATGAAGTTGTTTTGCGGGCGTGCATCTGCGATGGAAATCATCAGGCTTTTGGTTTCGAGGAACTCATCCACCGCCTCGATGCCCATCTCCCGTCCTATGCCGGACTTTTTCATGCCGCCGAAGGGCATCGTGTAGCTGTAGGTGCGGTATGTGTTGCCCCAGACCGTTCCGACCTCGAGCGCCTTGGCCATGCGAAACACGCGACCAATGTCACGGGTCCACACCCCAGCTGTCAGCCCATAAGCAATGTCATTGGCGATGGAGACAGCTTCAGCCTCGTCCTCAAAGCCGATGACGGACAGCACCGGGCCGAATACCTCTTCCTGAGCAATGCGCATCGAATTGGATACGTGGGTAAAAATCGTCGGTTCGACGAACTGACCGCCGCGAATGCCCGGCCCACTGGCAGGCTGACCGCCGAATACGCAGCGCGCTCCTTCTGCCTTGGCTATCTCGATGTAATTGAGCACTTTCTGATATTGCGGAGCGGTGGACATGGGTCCCATCTGGGTGGCCGGGTCCATCGGATTGCCCAATTTTACCGAACGCGCACCGGCAATTAACTGCTCGGTAAAAGCCTCCAAGATAGAATTTTGAACCAATAGCCGGGAGCCGGCCGTGCACATCTGGCCGCCGCCGCCGAAGATACCGGAGACAGCTCCGGCCACAGCTAGCTCCAGGTCCGCATCGGCGAAAACGATATTGGGTGATTTGCCGCCCAGCTCCAGAGCGACTCGTTTCATGTGGCGAGCCGCGGTTTCGTAAACTTTGGCGCCCGTTGCGTCAGATCCGGTAAAGGTGACCATCGCAACGTCGGGGTGCTCAACGAGCGGAGCGCCAATGCCAAGGCCCAAGCCTGTGACCACATTCAGGACGCCGTCCGGCAGACCGGCTTCCTTGGTCAGCGCTGCGAACTCCAGCGAACTGACCGAAGAAAACTCCGAGGGTTTAACCACCACTGCGCAACCTGCGGCTAATGCGGGGGCACACTTAAGCGCCAAAAAATTCAAGGGCGCATTCCAAGCAGTCAACGCAAGCACCACCCCAACCGGTTCCCGGGTAGTCATCGCAACGATGCCTTCTTTCTCGATCGGCATCACGGAGCCTTGGATCTTGTCGGCAAGGCCCGCGTAGTAATACCAAATCTCCGCCACGTTGCTGATCGCGCCGCGCATTTCCGCCAGCAACTTGCCGTTGTCGCGCACCTCAAGTTCGGCCAGACGATCAGCATTCTCCAAGGTCAGGTCACCGATACGCCGCATGATTTTTCCACGCTGGGTTGCGCTCATGCTTGCCCAGGGCCCGGACGTCATCGCGCGTTTGGCCGCAGACACCGCCGCGTCGGCATCAACTGCCACTCCCAGGGGAATTCTTGCCCATGCCTCGCCCAGATAAGGGTCCAGGGTGTCCATCCATTCGCGCCCCGCCGGCTCTTGGTAAGCTCCATCAATCCAATGTGCGTAGGTCTTCAACTGCCATTCTCCTTTCTGCTGGTTTGCGCCCTTGCAAAGGTGCGCGAAAATGCCGCACAGCAAAATAAAACTATCTCGCATAGTGGGATAAATCAACAATAAATCTATAGCTGACTTTATTGCCGTCGAGTTCAATATCGTAGGATCAGACAGGAACGATCCTGTCTGACTACGTTAAAAACAGGTGCAAGCACGCAATGGCGCACCGAAGACTCGGTGTTCCGGAGGGCGGGAAAAGCGATCAGTGGGAGGGAAGTAAACCGATAGACGGTGGCTTACGAGCAAAACTCTCTTAGTGGTAACGACCCATCCAGGCGGCCAGAATCAGGCGCCTGGATTCACGTAAGAAGGATGACCTTGGCTGGTCGGAGAGACCATTCACTCTGAGTTGGAACGGCTAGATGTTTACTTCTGCCTGGGCAAGGCGACTGGAGATCTCTCGCGCCGCGCGCTTGACAGATACCACCGCACGCTTGACGTCGACATCGCGCCGCTCCTTTTCATCCCAAGCAACGCCAATACTGCCCAAGACGATATTGCTCTCATTGATAATAGGCGCCGCCACACCATAGACACCGGGATTGAATTCGCCCTTGGTGATGAGATAGCCGTCTTTTTTGATTTTGCTGAGCGTGCTCCGGAACTCCTCCCATGTGTCGCCTAGGCCCGCTCGCTGTATATCGGGTTGCGCACGGCTATAAAGGCTTTTGAGCCGATGATGAGGGAAATAAGCAAGGATGACCTTGGACACGGCGCCTTGGAACAGTGGCCTGCGCTGCCCACGTCGAAAGCGATTTTCGGGACTCAGAGGCGCACGATGCTCCCGAATACATAGCACCGAGTCCCTGAACGCCGTACACAAGAGCGCCGAGTGACCGATCGTATCGACCAATTCCTCCAGCACACCCTTACTGGCCTGCAGCAGCGGATCGGTATTACGGATTTGTAAGTCCAGCTCGATAATGCGCGAACCCAATACGTAGTTGCCATTTCCAACGGTACTTAGCAAACCTGCAGAGTGCAGCGCCTTGATGTAGCGATACCCTGTAGACCGAGAGGTTTCGAGTGCTTCGATGATGGCAGTGGTCGATAACACAGCCTGATTGGAACTGAACAGATCGAGGATGCTGAGCATCTTTGTAAGACTGCTCGCGCCGTCGCGAGCATGCTCTTCTCTCTCGTCTTCAATGGCCGGGTTTTCCCCCTGAAGCGCTTCTATGTCCATTACCCACTCTATCCTACGTTAAAGGGTCCCTCGGAATACCTCAGGCCCCCGTGAAAACCATGATTGCGTTGCGCGCAATTCGGAGTGCGCTGGCTTTTGATCATAGTCTCAAATTGTAGGATCGAGCAAGAAACAGACAAACAACAAAAACTTTAATCCCATAATATGAATAAAATTCGAGATACACAGGAAAAGCCCGAAGTGACGATTGAACGTCATCGGGCTTGCCCTTAACGGCTCGTTTGACCTGTTGCCTATTTGTGGAAGGACAAAGGATGAAAGAAGTTTTCTTCGATCAAACCTTCTGTTTTTCGCAGAAACTCTTTCACATGCGGTGCGTGCACATGAGCCTCGAAATCCTCGTAGGTTTCCCATTCCTCGATGAACACGAAGCGTCTCGGCTCAGTGCGATCACAGTACATTTCATACTGGATCATGCCCTTTTCCTGATGAACAGGCTCGATCAACGCTTCAAGCGCCGCCTTTACCGCATCCAGATGTTCAGGCTTGGCCAGCGTTACAGCTACGCAGTGCACTCTTTCCATCGTACGGACCTCATTTTTGTGGTTCTTCAAAATAGGCTGCGCAGGTATCAACCCGTCATTGCAACGTGCGCATCAACTCGGCAACATCCTCGACGTCTTCCAGTAACTGCACCAGCCGCTGGACTTCTGCAATCCTGTGAGAGCTCAACGGACTCACCGCCACCGCTGCGCATTCGGCGAATTTCGAACAGAGATCGGCCCAGGTCATTGGGTTGTCCGCATTACCGGGAATATGGGTACCGGACCTTTCCCAGCGACGACCATCCGCTGCTACCACTTCGACACGCCCTAGTGGCAGTTCCAGCTTCCAGTCCAGTGACGCATCGGCGACCAAGGAAATTTTGTTGGCGGTGGCCAGGACCTTCGTATCACGCAGGCCCGACTCGGTGAAATCCAGCACACTCATGCCACGACGCACAGCTGCAACCGCGACGAGAAAAGGTAGGCTGAACTTCGCATCCGCCAACGTCGCCGGCGCCTTGCGTACGTCCAGCGGCTCGCACATGAGCGCGTGATAGTCGCCCACGAACAACCGGATTTCGGCGATATCGTCGGGCGCAAGATCGTTGTCCGAAACAATGTCGATAATTGCTTTCATATGACTGTGCGCGGTACCCACCGAGGGCCAGCGCTTGTACAAGGTGACGCTACCCTTGTAGTCGACACCGATATCCTCAAGGATTTTGTCTCGATCGTAACGGCCGTCGAAATAGGTGTTGAAAAACCCGTACCCGCCTTCAAAAAGACAATCGATACCAGGCACGCCTTTTTCCGCCATGAGCGCTGCTAGCACTGCGCCTTTGGCCGAAAAGCCGGCATATAAGCCGCGCAGGTCGCTACCCGTACCACACACCATCTCCATGATGCCCGAACACTGCATACTGGCGATGCCCAGGGCGTTGGCGGTCTGCTTCGCATTGAAGCCCATGACGCGCCCGGCAGCCGCGGTGGCAGCAAACACCCCCATAACAGTGGACAGGTTCCAGTCTTTCTTCCAACCGACATTGCACCGCAGTCGCGCAAAGATGTCCTGCCCGGCAGCCACGGCGGCAATCATGTCCTTGCCAGTCACGCCCCCCTTACGTTCGGCCAAGGCAAACACCGCTGGAATGATCGAGCTCGCCGCGTGCTGCCCCCAAGGTGTTTGATCGTCGTAGTCCAGGCAGTGCGCCAGCGCCCCGTTGGCCAGGGCCGCCATCGTCGCTGGGACGCGCCCCCCAAAGCCCAGAATCGACGCCTGGGGGGTACCTGCAGACTCCTTGACCACCTCGATGACCCCCAATACCGCAGGCTCCATCCCGCTCGCGGCGAGCATTACCCCAAAGGTATCGAGAATGCTTTTCTTCGCGGCTTCGCGTGCGGCCTCAGGCAAGTCTTCGTAACGCAGCCCGGCCGCCAATGCAGAGAAGTGATGGACGATGTCGGCGCTTATGGCCACGTGTTTCGCATTGAATATCTGTTCTGACATGAAACGGTCTCCCGTCGCTGCAACCAAAATCACGGCCCCGTACGCTGATCACAAGCTGGGGCCCCTTGCTTAGACGCGGACCGTCTTTTGCAGCACTGTCTTGCTGACCATGTAGGACTCAAGACTCCACGGCCCCCCTTCTCGACCAATCCCACTGTCCCTCATACCCCCGAACGGCGTATCGGGATCCGGCGCACCGAAATGGTTGATCGACAGAACTCCCAGGTCCAATTCGCGACTCAGCCGCTCGGCCTCCTCGAGAGTATTGGTGAAAGCAAACGCGGCTAAGCCCACGGAAAGGCTGTTGGAGATTTCGATCGCCTCATCAAGGGTCTTGAACGGGACGGCCACCGCGACCGGACCAAACGGCTCTTCGCGCATGATTTCGCAATCGAGCGGGGTATCGACCAGCAGCGTTGGCGCAAAAAAGTAGCCACGATCACCGACGCGATGACCACCCACGGCAGCCTTGCCACCGCGCTCGAGCGCGTCATCGACGAAATGCTGCATTGCCGCCAGCCGTCGCCCGCTGGTGACGGGTCCCATATCTGCCTTGAGGTCTAGCCCATCAGCGACACGCACCTGCTGCGCCGCTGCAACGAACCCAGCGACAAATTCCTCGTAAAGACTTTCGTGAACCAGGAAACGTCCCGGCGCGGCGCACCACTGAGAATTGATACGGATCTTGCTTTTGAGCGCCATCTTGCCGATTTCGCTCGCATCAACCCCAGCACAGACAATCACCGGCGCATGACCACCAAGCTCCATCAGCACCGGTTTCATAGCGGCTCCCGCCAAGGCGCTGAGGTGTTTCCCCACGCCGACCGAGCCAGTCAGCGTGACCATGCGAGTCACTGGAGAGTCAATCAGCGCCAGGGAAACCTCGGCGGGGTTACCAAACACCAGATTCAGGACTCCCTTGGGCAAGCCGGCCTGCTCGAAACATTGAACCATGGCGACAGCCGCCCCAGGCGTTTCTTCCGGAGCCTTCAGGATAATCGAGCAACCCGAACATAACGCGCCGCTGATTTTTCGACCTGGCGCGCTAAGCGGCACATTCCAAGGGGTGAAGGCAGCTACCGGCCCGATCGGTTGGCGTAGAATCAGCTTTTGCATCTGCGCTTCGCCCGGAACAATGGTGCCGTAAGCACGTAACGCCTGCGCCATGTCCCAATCAAAGAAGCTCGCCGAGCGTTCAACTTCGGCCCGCGCATCTGCGATCAACTTGCCATTCTCACGGGTAATGATCTGTGCGATTTCCTCGGCGCGCTCACGCACGCCAGCGATGGCACGAGCAATAATAAGGTTGCGCTCAACCGGTGGCGTCGCTCGCCATACCTTAAACCCCCGCTCCGCAGCGACCAATACGCGCTTCAAATCTTCGGAGTTGGCGCCGGGTACCGTAGTGAGCACGGCTTCGGTGCTTGGATTGCGGACTTCGAAACATGATGGACGATCAAAAATCCATTCACCATCGATGAACAAGCCAACTTGCGGATGCGTAGCATCGGCGACGTGACTTTGAGTTTCTGTGGACATGGGATTTTCCTCTGCAAGTGGCGACACGGTGTTCACCGACTCGCTCAATTAGTTTCGGCCAGGGAGCTGCTTGCGCGGCGCGCCAGCGCATCTTCACGAATCAGGTCGGCGGCTTTCACACCTATCATGATGGACGGCGCATTGGTGTTGCCCGACGTGATGAATGGCATGATCGAAGCATCTACCACCCGCAGTCGCTCGATACCACGGACACGCAGTCGTTCGTCCACCACCGCCATGGCGTCGTTACCCATCTTGCAGGTGCCGCCCTGGTGGTGGGCCGAGTTGCCGGTTTCGACCAGGTAGTTATAAATATCTTCATCCGTACGGACATGGGGCCCCGGCAGTTCTTCGGCGACCACCCGGGACTTGATGGGCTCGCTGTTCATGATTTTGCGTATCCAGCGCACACCACTGATCACGGCATTGACGTCGTAATCGCTGCTCAGGAAATTGGGTGTGTAATCGGCCGGGTCCGACCGGTTGGTCGAACGCAACGTCACTGTTCCCGTGGTGCTGGGACGCAACTGATAGACCGACACCCCGAGGCCAGGATGCTTTTCAACGTCAACCGTGCCGTCAGGGAAGTATTGAAAGGTCATGGGCCTGAAGCTGATTTGGAGATCAGCATAGTCCTCGTCCGGGCTACTTTTAACGAACGCCGCTACCTGGGAAGAGCCGAGGGCAAGATAACCTTTGCGGGTCATCAGGTAACGAAAGCCTTCCCAGTACTTTCGCAGGCCTACGAGGTTGGCGTTGTACGAACTGTCTGGGGTGCAACGCCAACCTGTGTGAATATAGAAGTGATCCTGCAGGTTCTGCCCCACCCCCGGGGAATCCAGGACCACAGGTATCGCGTGCTTTTCCAGTTCAGCCCGTGGGCCAACACCCGATAGCATGAGCATCTGCGGAGTCTTCAGTGAACCCGCTGACAAGATCACCTCACGCGCCGCATAGATCCTTTCCAAACGACCGCCCTTCAAAACCTCTACGCCGACGGCGGTGCGTCCATCGAATAAAACGCGCTGCAGTTCGCATCCGGTTCGAACCGTCAGGTTCGGTCGTTCAATGACCGGCTCGATAAATGCCCGGTAAGTCGACATCCGCTGTCCGTCCTGGATGTTATGCTGCATGAAACCCACGCCATCATGCACAGCGCCGTTCATGTCCTCGGTCACCGGGATACCGATACGGTTCGCGGCCTCTATAAAGTCGTAGCTACTCTTTTCCTTGACGATCGGATCGCTGATCCATAGCGGACCATTCGCTCCCCGGTATCGGTCGCCGCCCCGCTCGAAATTCTCCATTTTTTTGAAGTAGGGCAAAACATCTTCATAGCCCCAGCCTGGGTTGCCCAGGGCACGCCAGCCGTCAAAATCTTTCTGATGCCCGCGAATGAATACCATGCCGTTGATGGAGCTGGATCCACCGAGCAATTTGCCTCGAGGCCAGTACATTTCGCGCCCTTGGAGCTTGTCCATCGGCGCGGTGCGAAAGTTCCAGTTCAACAGCTTGTTAAAATACAGCTTGCCCATTCCTGCCGGCGTGTTGACCCAGAAACGATCTGCCGCGGGACCCGCCTCGATTAGCAGGACGCTGTTCTGTGGGTCGTCAGACAAGCCGCGCGCAACCGGACAGCCGGAAGATCCAGCACCGACAACGATGTAATCATAAATCTGCATTGACCCTATTCCTCGCTCTTTCAAACCTGGTAGCAACGAACAGGCGATGCCTGCCCGGGCTCAACCATGGGATGCCCTAACCGCAAACCGTTGTTATCAGCAGCCGATCTGGCTTCGTTGTTCAGGATCCAGCACGAGGAATGTCGACTTGCACTTGGTTAAGCGCCCCAAGTCGCTTGCGCGCTTGCTGGTCAGGGATCGTGCCATCATAGGTAGTAATAAAGAGGGTATGGCCGTCCTCACCGCCCAGTTCGCAGGCAACGGCGCTACCTGGGAAATGCAAACGATGTGTGATTTCCCCTCCCTCCAAGACCCGCAAAACTTCCCCTGTATTGAACGAGCAAACCCAAACACCGCCTTCTGCATCGGCGCACATACCGTCCGGCTCTCGTCCTGCGATGTCGGCAAATAGCCGGCGATTGGACAAAGATCCATCCAGCGCACGATCAAATGCCGTCAGCCGGCCGCGCCAGGTTTCTGCGACCACCAGCGTTCGCCCATGATTAAGAATTACCGCGCCATTGGGGAATTCGACGCCATCGCTACCGTGGCTGACGGTGCCATCCAGCTCGACGATATGGAGAGAGGTTTCGCGCTTCTCTTCGCCCATGAACAGGTCATAGCCAAAATTGCCGACATAGAGACAGCCATTGTCGGCCACCGCGAAATCATTCAAATCACCAGTGGCCCACTTCGAGAGGTCAGCGTGTACAAGCAACTCTCCATCCACCAGCTTCAATATCTGGCGAGCGACGGATGACACGATAAGAGGAGTTCCATCAGACAGGAATCCGAGACTATTAGGCCGCGGTGGCAAATTGTCTTTCAGCACAAGCCGGCGCCCGCTCACGTCGACTTGGTAGAGAATCGAGTCAAAGACGTCTGGCACCCACAGGCAACCGTCGTACCACCGAGGAGCCTCAAGGAAGACGAAATCATCAGCGAAGCGATGCGCCTTTAGCTCTTGCATGTTCTGCCTGCCCTTTCTTTTATTTTTAGATGAAAAACGGTAGAGCGAATGCGATCTGTGCAGACCACCGAGCGAAGCCCAATGAAAACCACCTGCTGTCACAAACCCTATCGAACAATAAAAATTGTGTCAATAAATGGGATTAATTAATTTACAGACATCCAAAGCTGGCCTGTAAATCCGGCAAACAGGTGAGTTCTGCGTAGGTTATCGGCATCGTGGACGGCTCATTATCATTGTCCTCAAAGGCCCGGCGAGACGCCTGAAGCCACACATCACTCGTGCTTCGGTGTGATCGTAAAACATGATTGGGTTGCCTGTTCCCAAGGCTTGGCACCTTAATCGTTGGGAATGACTGTAGGACTCCCGACGCCAACCGCCTCTTACAAATAGCGAGCGCTCCGATGGTGCAGCGATTCGGCGCGGCGCTGTGCCCCGCCAGACGGTAGACCCGAACCAGGAAATGATCGAATCAAAATCTGTTGCGCAATCCCACAATCAGGGATATGTTGATTTTGAGCAACGCAAAATTGACTCGAATGTGCCTAGCGAGAAATCCACCCTCCAACCGGTAGGGCAGGTATTCACGCAAAAGCGCCTGCAGATCGGATGAATGTGTCGTGCGCATCACGGCGGTTCGCCCTCTGAGTTTCGTGATTGGAAATGCGTGCTTTACCAAGGCAAAACCAAGAAAGACCTGACGCAAAACACAAAAACAACAACGTTTCGACAAGTTTCAGGGAGCTATAAATGCCGAATAAGAATTTCAGCGTGCGCCAAAACCACACTATCCGTGCGCTTTTCAAACACATGATCCCCGCCGTCCTGGCAGTGACTGCCACCGTCAGTAACGCTGCCGAGCTGACCTTCGGCTATGTTCCAGGCAACCTCGCCTATCCCTACAACGTAGCGACCGCTAAGGGCTTCGAAGCCGCAGCCAAAGCTGCCGGCGTAAAAGCAGTCATCATCGACCCGCGAGGCAGCGTCGAGAAGCAGGGCAATGCGCTCGACGACATGATCGCGCAGCGCGTCGACGCTATCGGTTTTCTGCCCCTGGATTCGGTGGTGGCGCAATCTTTCGTCGACAAGATCGTAGACCACGACATTCCCGTGGCTGCGGTTGCCGTGATGGTAGGTGACCCTCAGGAACGGGCGATCAACAAGCCCTACGAACAACTTGTTGCCTTGGTTACCACCGATGACATCCGCGCTGGCGAAGTGGCCGGTGAGCACGCAGCGACGCTGTTGCCTAAAGACCGTGTCGCAAAAATCGCAGTCGTCGAAGGCGTACCTGGCTACGCCGTGGTCAAGCAGCTCACCGAGGGCTTCAAGACGGGCCTGAAAAAAGCCGGCGCGAAATATGAAATTGTTGCGTCTCAGCCCACCGACTGGACGCCTGAGCAGGGCGAGCGCGTTTGCCAGAACATGCTGACTGCCCATCCAGACCTCGACCTCATCTTTAGTCAGGCCGAGGACATGGCCATTGGTTGCGCACGCGCCTTGGCTGCCCAAGGTTCAGAAATCGCCCTGGTCGCAACAGGGGGCGGTTCCAAGGTCGGGTCTACCGGGATCGCGGCTGGCGAAATCAATGCATCGGTCTGTGTGCGTCCCAAGCTGCTCGGCGAACTTCTCTTCAAGTCTCTTTATGAGTCTGTGACCCATCCGGAAACACCGAAAGGCAAGTACGTGACCTACGACCTGCCATTGCTGACCAAAGACACGCTCAACGCCTGCCCCGACAAGTGGTAAGCCGCTTTATATAAGCCGATAACAAAGAACAAAAACGGATTATCGAGATGACTCATCAAGAAACGCTTCTCATGCGGCTCCAAGGGGTTGCGAAAGAATACCCAAACGGGACTGTCGCACTGCGCGGCGTCGATCTCGACATTGCGAGGGGCAAGGTTCACGGATTGCTTGGCGCCAACGGCGCTGGCAAGTCGACCCTGATAAAGATCCTGTCCGGCGCGAATGCTCCCACGAGCGGTGAAATTGTCTGGCGCGGCAAGCCAGTGACGTGGGCGAGTCCAAAGGTGGCCAACGACATGGGCGTAGCCACCATCCACCAACATATACCGCTCGTGCCCACCCTCTCCGTGATCGAAAACGTCTTTCTCGGAAAGAACGGCACGTGGCGCTATCCCAATTCGATGCGCGAGCGCTTTGATGAGCTCTGCCAGCGCGTCGGCTACAGACTGGATGCCGATAGCAAGGTGTGCGACCTCTCGATAGGTCAGCGCCAGATGGCAGCGATTTACCAAGCCTTTGCCACGGGTGCGGACTTGATTGTCATGGACGAGCCAACCGCCTCTCTGGCTACAGAGGAGCGGGAAATTGTCTATGACACTGTCCGCCGCCTGTCAAAAGTAGAAAACAAAGCGATTCTCTTCGTCTCGCACTTCCTGGACGAAGTCATAGCTCTGACAGACTGCGTCACGGTCCTGCGTGATGGGGTCGCAGCCATGCGAGCCAACACCTGCGATCTGGACGAAAATCTTTTAGCCGAAGCCATTGTCGGCAAACCCATTGCCAAACAAGCGCGTGCGACCGCTCAACGCAACAGTTGCGCCGATCCATCCCGAACCGTGCTGGAACTGCAGAACGTCTCTTCCTCGGGCAAGCTGCACCCGATATCGCTGAAACTCGCAGCAGGCGAGGTCATAGGGATAGCTGGTCTTCTGGGCTCAGGTCGAAGCGAACTGCTGCACGCAGCATTCGGCGCCGACCCGCATGCCTCAGGCAAGGTCATACTCAATGGCCGGGAGATTGGGCGCAGCACCGGGGCTTCCGTGAAAGCAGGCATAGGCCTGGTGCCGGAAGATCGTATAAAGCAGGGCCTGGTACCGGATTTCGAGATCTGGCGTAACACTTCCCTGCCCGCCTTGAATTCCGTGTCGGCATTCAATTGCCTTCCCAACGAGCAACGTGAACTGAACCGTGGCTGGGATGCCATCCAACAACTCTCCATCAAGGCCAGTTCGCCTGACATTCTCGTCAGCGAACTCAGTGGCGGCAATGCCCAGAAGGTGACGATTGCGAAGTGGTTATTCAGCGACGTCAAGGTGCTTCTTTTGGACGAGCCAACCGCCGGCATCGATATCGGTGCAAAGACCGAGATCATCTTCCTGATCCGTCGGCTTGCCGCAGAAGGCAAAGCCATCATCGTCGTGTCGTCAGAGTTTGAAGAACTGCTCGCCGTCAGTGATCGCATCATCGTCATGCGCGATGGATGCTGTGTCGCGGAGCGCCCCGTCCATGAAACATCGGAACATGAACTGCTCCTGCTCGCTGGCGGTAAATGCGTTACTCCTGAAAGCAGAGGTCACTGAGCAATGGACAATCTAGCTATAGAGATAAAAACAATGAGTACAACAACTCAACCAAAAATCGAACCGGTGCGGCTCGCCAGTCAAAATGTAACACCGCCACCGCCCGCGCCTGTCTATCGTCAGGTTGATTGGCGACGCCTCTTCAGCCTGCGTGAAATGGGTGTCTATTATGCATTGCTGCTATTGCTGGTTGGCCTATCGTGTATCACGACTTACCTGGGGAAATCCAACTATCTCAGCGTTTTGAACATTACCAATATCGTCTATCAGTCCTCACTCATCGCCATTATGGCCGTGGCCATGACGGTCATATTGATCAGCGGTAATTTCGATTTGTCAGTCGCGTCGGTCGCGGCGCTTTCGGCCGCGATTCTTATCGGTTTCGCCGATCAGCTGGGCTTCTGGCCCGCATGCGCCTTTTCGATGACGGTCGCCATTTGCGCCGGCTTGCTGAACGGGTCCATCGTGCAATTCGTGGGTATCAATGCTTTTATTGTTACCCTCGGCACCATGACTGCGCTACGCGGCGCGGTTTTGATTTTCACTGACGGCCAATCTCTGTCTGTGCAAAAACCCGAAGTCATCGAAGCCATGAAAGCGTTCGAGTCGGGTCGCCTGGACGCTGGCGTGGTTGCAATCCTCCTGGGTGCGGTACTGCTCGGCATCAGCACCCTGCAAGCGGTGCGGGCACGAAAAGCGGCGAGACCCTTGACACCAGCCATGCTCGGAATGGCTCTGGGCGGCCTCTGCCTGCTAGCAATGAGCTGGGGCGCCGGGGGCAAAATCATGCTGCCGAAACCGGTCATCTACATGGCGATTTTCACCACCATCGTTTGGGTGACGCTGAGTTTCACCATGGTAGGCCGTCGCCTTTACGCCGTCGGCGGCAATGCCGAAGCCGCCCGCCTCTCCGGTATCAATGTTGTCCGTTACAAGTTGGTTGCCTTCGTGTTGTGCAGCGCCGCGGCGGGCTTTGCCGGGATCCTTTTTGCGAGCCGCCTGCGCTCCATCAACCCCGCAGCCCTGAGTGGTGCTGAATTGGCTGTTATCGCGGCGGCAATTCTGGGCGGCACTTCGCTGTTTGGCGGCGCCGGCAGTGTTATTAAAACCCTGGCTGGGGCACTGCTGCTTTACTCGCTCACCAACGGCTTCAACATCTTGAATCTGGGGGCGAATTATCAGGGGTTGATCGAGGGCATCGTGCTCATTGGTGCTGCCGCGCTATACACCGTTGGCAATAGCCGAAGCAAAGCCAAATCCAAGTGACCCTATGACCGAGACCGGAGCCCCGCCACTGTAACAGAAGGCGAGGCACTGGCCCCAATCTCTGCTCGAACCCTTCAGTAAAAAACAAATCAAGAGGACAGCACCATGACCCTATCTACCGCAGGGACCTATACCGGCAAAGTTGCATTTGTTACCGGCGCCGGTAGCGGCATCGGCCGCGCCACGGCCATCGCATTCGCCAAAGCCGGTGCCAGCGTTACGGCTGTAGACATTTCAGAAAAAGGTCTACAAGAAACCGCCGCACTCATCGAAGCGTTTGGTGGTCGGGTCCTCACCATCCCCTGCGATGTGACGAGCAGCAAGGGTATCAAAGCGGCTCTGGATAAAACCGTGGCGACTTTTGGAGGGCTCGACTGCGCTTTCAATAACGCCGGCATCGAGCAACCCGTGAACAAGCTCAAAGACATCGACGAAGACCTCTGGGACCGCGTGCTCGCGGTCAACCTGAAGAGTGTCTATCTGTGCATGAAGCACCAGATCGATATCATGTTGACGAATGGAGGCGGTGCGATCGTTAACACCTCCTCTGGGGCCGGAGTATTGGCGATCCAAGGGCAATCGGCTTACTGCGCTTCAAAGTACGGCGTCACCGCCATCAGTAAATGCGCAGCTCTGGAACATGCCTCCCAAGGTATTCGAGTGAATGCCCTGTGCCCTGGAATTATCGATACCGATATGATCTCTCGCTTCACTGGTGATACCGAACAAGGCCGCGCTCGCGTGATTGCACAGGAACCGATTGGTCGTATGGGTCGCCCCGAGGAAATTGCCAATACCGTCCTGTGGCTCTGCTCCGAACAGGCAGGTTTCGTCACCGGCCATGCCATGGTCATTGACGGTGGTCAGACTGCGGGAATCTGAAGCCCACACATCGTCGCATTGAGATTTCGCTGCCGGGCCTTATGGTTCGGCAGCGACGCCATTCATGGCCCAGCGTCACGTTCGCCAGAACCCAAATGACGCCCGCCCCAAACCGCCCCTGGCCGCCGCCCCGTTTCGTCCGAAACCGAAACCGAAACCGCCGCATATATCTCTGAGCTTATCAACGCGTCCCAGCGGTTTTTGCCGATATAGAACTCGTCGATGCCACGGGCTGACTTCGCATTTGCGTTTTGTCTGAAGAGGGACGCGAGTGGAGACTTGAGCGAGGAGCATATAAATCAAACTGCGGATAAGCCAAGGGCGGATCGATGATCCGCCCTTGGCTTTCGGCTGCAGTTTTACCAGTAGTGAAATCAGCGATTGATCAGTTCAAGTACCGCGTCGGTGATCTGCCGAGTAGTGGCTTTACCACCGAGATCAGGTGTATGCAGGCCGCTTTCAGTCACCGCTTCGATGGCCGACATCAAGCGGTTTGCGGCGTCCACTTCACCCAGATGTTCGAGCATCATCGCTGCCGTCCAGAACGTTGCAATCGGGTTGGCCACGCCTTTGCCAGTGATGTCGAAGGCAGAGCCATGGATCGGCTCGAACATCGATGGAAACTTGCGTGAAGGATTAAGGTTAGCCGTCGGAGCGATGCCCAGGCTACCGGACAACGCCGCAGCCAGATCGGACAGGATGTCGGCGTGCAGATTGGTCGCCACGATGACGTCCAAGGTCGAAGGTTTGAGAACCATGCGAGTCGTCACCGCATCGACCAACTCTTTGTCGATTTTTACGTCCGGAAAATCCTTGGCCACTTCGTAAAAAATCTCGTCCCACAACACCATACCGTGGCGTTGGGCATTCGACTTGGTGACCATCGTCAGGTGCTTGCGTGGACGGCTCTGGGCCAACTGAAAAGCAAAGCGATGGATACGCTCAACACCGGCCCGCGTGAAGACAGACACTTCAGTCGCCACTTCTTCTGGCAGACCACGGTGGACACGACCGCCATTGCCGGAGTACTCGCCTTCGGAATTTTCCCGGACCACCACCCAATCAATTTGGTCGCCGTTGATCAGCGGGCTTTTTACCCCTGGCAACACACGGGCTGGACGCACATTGGCGTATTGGTCAAAGCCCTGGCAAATCGGCAGGCGCAGGCCCCAGAGAGAAATGTGGTCAGGCACATTAAGCGCACCGACAGCGCCAAAGAAGATGGCGTCGAATGTTTTCAGTTCCTCAAGGCCGTTCTCAGGGATGTAGTAACCGTTTTTCAGGTAATTGTCCGAATTCCAATCGAAGTGTTTGAACTGCAAATCGAAACCGGATTTTTTTGACAGTGCCTCGAGCACCTCGACGCCCGCTGCAATGACTTCAACACCAATGCCATCACCGGGAACTGCAGCAATTTTGTACGCGCTCATTTTCATCTCCGCTCTTGTTTTGGCTCTTGCAACCCGCCATACCGGACTGGCCAGGCGGGGTCGTGAGCCAATTATATGGAGCGCAAAAAGAAGCAGAGTCGACTCAAAATCACTACATACATAACCTTGAGTTACGAATCAGAATCTTAACTGGGTTCCGGTAGGTGCAAGTGATGCTCCCAATCCTGGAAGTGTCTTGAACAACCTCCCGAAATGCCCAACGCGATAATCACAGGAATAACTCAGTCGGCGCTCAGTCGTAGCATCCAGAGAAGGAAGCCTGGGTTAGCGTTCGCCTTCTCACACGAACGAACCGCAGTGTTTCCATCACAGAGACTGGGAACGTCTGCTTCAATCTGTAGAACCCCGACAGAGGGAAATCGAAGCCGAACTGATTGCTGAATATGCGTCCTTTACGCAGCTGAATTATTCGCCAGCATTCATAGGTGCTTTCGGATTTCAGATCATTACAGATCATCCTTAGCACCCTATCATTCCACCTCAAACAATTCGCGATGAGGCAGTGACCCATCGCCCGCCGGGTCAATCCCTGGCGTTCTCAATTTCCTTGCATTCATTCGTCCATTTGCGCAGTGCCCCAAACGTTTGGGGGCGTTGTGTATTGGCTATTTCATGGGAACAACGATGACTACCTCAACTTTTACTTCGGCCCAGGCCGATAGCCGGATCTGGAGCGCCGTGGGGTCTTTGACACTCTGCGTCGCTCTGTTGATCGCGGCAGAGTTCATGCCCGTGAGTCTGCTGACTCCAATCGCCAACGACCTTCATACTTCTCAAGGGATGGCTGGACAGGCGATTTCCATTTCCGGTTTCTTTGCGGTGGTGGCAAGCCTCTGCATCGCCTCTATCGCCGGACGCTTCGATAGACGTCATGTCCTGATTTCAATGACCGTGCTGATGCTTGTTTCGCTGGTAGTCATCGCTCTGGCGCCTGGCTTCACTTGGTTGATGATTGCCCGAGCCTTCTTGGGGGTCGCCATCGGCGGCTTCTGGGCTTTATCCACTGCCACTGTCCTGCGAATAGTCCCCGAGGATTCGGTGCCTAAAGCCTTAGGCATGATTTACATGGGGCATTCGGTGGCCGCTGCATTTGCCGCGCCGATTGGGGCTTACGTGGGAGGCCATTTGGGATGGCGCTTCGTGTTCGCTGCGCTGGTGCCGATTGTCATCATTAACGTGATCTGGCAATACAAAAGCTTGCCCAAGATGCAGCCAGAAAAAACCATTCCCCTTTCCAGGCTGTTCGGCGTACTGAAACGCAGAAATGTAATGTTCGGTCTGCTGGCCGCCATGCTGACTTTCGGTGGTACGTTTACCGCCTTCACCTACTTGCGCCCATTTCTGGAACAAGTCACTGGCGTTGACTCGACCCAACTGTCGGTTTTGCTCTTAAGCCTGGGTATCGCCGGTTTCGGAGGTACATACCTCGTCAGTCGGCTGCTGGAAAAACAGTTTCTCTTTCAACTGTTGCGCTGGTTGCCAGTGGCCCTGGCTGTCATGACGGTAGCTTTGGCCGAGCTCGGATACATCTTCGCTGCCGCCGCCATCATGATGTTTGGCTGGGGGATGCTGTACTCAGCCATCCCGGTATGCTGGTCGACCTGGCTGGCCAAAGAAGTGAGCGATGAGCCAGAAACCGGCGGTGGGTTGATGGTTGCAGCTATTCAGATGGCGATCATGATCGGCGGCGCGTTCGGCGGGAGCCTATTGGATCATGTGTCGGTGGCTGCCCCTCTAATCGGCGGCAGCGCACTGCTCATCCTGGCAGCACTGGTGGTTGGAAACGGTGAGCGGCTCACCCAGTCCTCGCCGGCTTGATAGGCCCGATCGATGCAAGCGGCTGCCAAGAGCATCCGCTAGCCCAATAAAATGGTTCCATCGTCTTTAAGGACGCTCAGCAACATTTGTGCGGCCGGCGATAAATAGGCGCCCGCGCGGACGAACACGACGATAGTACGTTTCATCGTGGTTTCCTTCAGTCTCACCTCACGAAGGTGCGTGACCCCCTTGACGTCTTCGAGGGTCTCCCTGGCTAGAAAGCTCAGCAGGTTGGTTTCGCCAATCAGGCGTGGTAACAAAGAGATTGAGGTGGTTTCGATCTGTACCTGAGGTAAAGGCAGATCCCTGGACTGGAACGCATTGTCTATCCAGCGCCGCGCCGGCACAGTGGAGGCCGGCAACACCCATTGGTACTGACACAAATCGCGTAACTCATAGCCGGCGCTGAATAATGGATGATGACGGCTGGCGACCACCACCGCCTCGTCGTCAAACAAGGCATGAAACTGCAATAGCGGATCCGCTTCGTATTGTGGGCAAATCACCATATCCAGCCTCCCGGAGAACAGTGATTCGCGCAGTAAATCGTCTTGGCCGATCACCAAGTTCAAGGTGATCTGCGGCGCACGCGAAAGCAGTGTCGCGGTCAGGTGTGGGAGCAGGTGATCAGCCATGGAGGCAGCGCAGCCCAAGCGAATGTTTCCCATCACACCGTTTGCAAAATCACGTATTTCTCGCTGGGTTTCGGCAACGCTCTGCTGCAGCTGTTTGCCACGCACTTTTAGCAACTCTCCCACTGGGGTGAGCTTAATCCGCCGCCCATCGCGCTCGAACAGCCGGGTCCCTAGAGACTCCTCAAGCCGCTGGATGCTTTTAGACAGCGCAGGCTGACTGCGGTTGAGCTTTTGCGCAGCCCGGCCCAGGTGCCCCAACTCGGCGATGATTTCAAAATAGGCAAGATCACGCAGATCCATATCCATCAACCAAAGTTATCAATCAATCGATATTAGAAAATAGACTTTATCAAACCAGGTATCAATAATTATCAGCACATCGATAGCGATGCCACGCCCCCGCGGCGACCAGCGTTTTGGAGTACGACTCTTGTCTTCTTCTGCCAGATTTTCCCTGCATATCTACCCCGCGCCGCTTCAATGGTTGGCGCTTGCACTGTTGGCTGGAGCGGGCGGTCAGTTGCTGAGGTTTCTAGAGGTGCCCGCAGGCCAATTCCTGGGGCCTATGCTGGTTGCCATCATGTTCGGCGTATGCGGTGCGAGCATTCGACTGCACCGCTACGCCTTCAAGCTTGGCCAGGGCTGCATCGGCATTCTTGTCGCTCATTCGATGACACTCGCCGTACTCGTTTCGATAGCACAGTCCTGGCCAATGATGCTGTTTGCGACCGTGGTGACGGTCAGCCTTAGCGCGCTGGTGGGGCTTGCGTTGGTGTGGATGGGCATCCCGGCCAGTACCGCAGCTTGGGGTACATCGCCAGGCGCAGCTTCTGCCATAGTCTTGATGGCTGACGAATACGGTGCCGATTCCCGAGTAGTCGCCACTATGCAATATGTGCGCGTGGTGTGCGTGGTAATGATCGGTGCGTTGGTGAGCAACTTGCTGGAAGCACCGGTCGGAGGAAGCGAGGTGCATGCTGCAGACGTCGCGTTGCAAAGCTTCGGCCTGCTGCATCTGGGCCTCACAATCGTCACTCTACTAATCGGTGTGGCGTTGGGAAATCGATTGCCGGCCGGTGCGCTGCTGATGCCGCTAATGTTGGGCGGAGCGTTACAGATCAGTGGCCTGTTGCATATCACCCTGCCCAGTTGGTTACTCGCTATCGCCTACGGCGCTATTGGTTGCTACGTTGGCTTGCGCTTTGATCGAATGACCGTCAAATACGTCTGGCGGCGATTGCCGGCAATGATACTGGGAGCGCTCCTGATGATCGCTTTGTGCGCATTGTCCGCATGGCTGTTGGCAGCAGTGTTGAACAAGGACTTCCTCTCGATTTACCTGGCCACGAGCCCAGGAGGGCTCGATACGATGGCAATCATCGCGGTGGACACGCACTCCGATGTAGGACTGGTATTGGCCATGCAGACCCTACGACTGTTTGCGGTCATCCTGACGGGAGCTTTTGTGGCGCGACTGATTATTCGCTTGGGCAGTTACCGTCGGATAACGTTATAGGCTTGAGCCTCACCGCAACGATCTCCAGCGCAGAAGCCAGCGTCCGCGGCTCTGCTCCTCCCCTTCCCTTCTCCAAGAGGCGGCAGCGTATGGCTGCCGCACATCTAGCACTCTTGCGCATCATTGAAAAATCCGTTTCGGCCAGGTGTCAGCCACTGCATGCCAGGCTGCGCTCTGCGCTGACAACGCATCTCCAACGAATGAGCGCCTTGGGTTAGACGCGCCACGACGAGCTCACTGTGGTCCAGCCCATGAATTCATACTTCAATTTCATCAAATAAATCCCACAATAAGATTTTTTCAAAAAAATAAATGCACAAGCATTAGCTTTTAGGCATCAGCCAGATATTTTACATATTATAAAATATATAACTAATTCAATAATTTAAGAGATTTATTTGTCTATATGGTCAGTAAAAACATCAGACTCTTCGCTAAAAACGGAAACCAGACAAAAAACAGCCTGTTGACTAAAAATCCCACCATGTGCATATTTGCCACAACGACGCAAGCGAATGGCAGGTGACAGCCTGATGTCGAGCAAAGCAAGCATTGCTGCTTGGGCGCATGCCCAATGCTGACTGATCAATTCCGTTCTTGACCGACCATCAAGGGCCCATGAGCGCGAATCCAGCAGAACTCGGCTGTAGGACGCCGACCTGAGAATTTTCGATAACGCTAGCCAGCACAGCGTGAAAGTTCATAGGTATTTATAACGAAGTCACGAATGAATCTTCTCCATAACAATCAGAATCGGAGAGTCGCTCCATGGCCAAGGTAAATATGAGCACACGTTCTCTTGCCCCCTATGAGCTGTTGCGCCCAGCCCCATCAAAGCCACTTCTAAAATCTTCTGCCTGTCTTCCCAAGCCCGCTTAGCTAAGCGTTTCGCCCCCCAAATATCCAATTAATAACCCTAGAGGTCGCTATCGCCGAAAAACACTAGACGCGTCGTACCACTCAATGCCATTGCACAACACCCTTAGGCCGATACTCAGTATTCGGTCGACAGCGGGGTGCGCTCAATTATCTGACCAACAAAAACAAAAGCAGAGATCAAGATGATTACCCACTCGAACCGCATTACCCGGAACAAGATATCAATGGCACTGCTGCTGCTTTGCGGAGCGACCAGCAGTCAGGCGCAAGAAGCCTTCAATCCCGAGTCCCCCTGGATGTTGGGAGACTGGGGCGGCCTACGCTCAGAATTACTGGAAAAGGGTTATACCTTTAACGTGCTCTACACGGGCGACGCCGCGACGAATCTGGCCGGTGGCTACGACTCGCACACCACGGCGCGGTATACCGACCAACTTGCACTGATGAGCAATTTTGACCTTGAGAAAATACTCGGTTGGGAAGGCGCTGATTTTCAATTCACGATATCGGATCGTAACGGGCGCAATCTCACCAATGATGTCATCACCGATCCTCGGGTAGGCGGCATCAGTCAGGTTCAAGAGGTATACGGACGCGGCCAGACCTGGCGCCTCACGCAACTCTGGTATCGTCAGAAATTCTTTGACGGCGGGCTGGATATCAAACTGGGCCGCATGAACTTTGGCGAGGACTTCGGCAGCTTTCCCTGCAAGTTCCAGAACTTGGCGTTCTGCGGCGCGCAGCCGGGTAACTGGGCCGGCGATATCATTTACAACTGGCCAATCACTCAATGGGCGGGCCGGGTCAAGGTTGCATTGAGCGATAACACTTATGCGCAAATTGGTGCATACGAGCAAAACCCGTCCTATCTGGAAATAGGCAACGGTTTCAAACTCAACAGTAGCGGCAACGAAGGAGCCCTGATACCCATCGAGCTGGTCCATACCACGTCGCTGGGGGCCGGGCGGCTGCCAGGGGAATACCGCGTGGGGGCCTATTACAGCAGCCGTAACGCAAACGACGTCAACACTGAAGAAAATGGCGCGCCCAAATCCCGCGATAGCAAACACGGCGCATGGATTGCTGCGCAACAGCAAGTCTGGAAAGACCCAGACTTCGCCGCTCGCGGGGTGTCGGTGTTTGCCTATGCCACAGTGCATGACAAAGCCGCCAGTATGATTGATCGCTCTGTGCAAGCAGGCGTCTTCTATACCGCGCCGTTCAAATCCCGTCCAAATGACGAGATCGGCGTCGCCATCTCCAATATCCATGTAAATGAACGTTACAAGGATAACCAGCAACAAATGAACGACCTGGCGGGCGTCAGCGACTATGACGATCCTCGCTACACGCCGACGCAAGGTTCGGAAACCAACATGGAAATCTACTACGGGTTCGGCGTCACCAAATGGCTGACCGTGCGCCCCAACATCCAGTTTGTTGGTAACCCCGGCGGTGTCAGTGAAGTCAAGGACGCGTGGGTCGCAGGTTTGAAGTTTGAGACCAGCTTGTAATCCAAATCTGAACCCAGATGAAAGAGTTAAACCAGCACAACGCGCTGGTTTAACTCTCGATTAGGCAGCCGACGATAATTAGAAATTCTTCAACAGGCCCACCAGCCATACAAACCAATAAGCCTAGTGATGCGATGAGGAAAATAGAAGTGGATAAAGAAGCAGCCGTTGAATCGTTGACTGACGTCATGGCCAAGTTTACTGCCTATATTGGTAAGCGCTTGCCGACCGACGTAAAAAAGAAGACCGCCCAACTGCGCGCAGCGGAAACCAATCCGCTGGCCATCGCCGTCTACGACTCCATGGCGGAAAACCAGGACTATGCTGACAAGCTCGACAGACCGAGCTGCCAGGACACCGGCGTGATTCAGTACTTCATCGCAGCAGGTGCTAAGTTCCCGCTATTGGGGGAACTTGAAAACATTCTGGAAAATGCAACTCTGGAAGCAACCATCAAAGGCCCGCTACGTCATAACGCCGTAGAGACCTTCGTCGAAAAGAACACAGGGACCAACACGGGCTCCAAAATTCCGTGGCTTGACTGGGAGATTATCCCGGACGCCGATTACGCAATGATCGATGTTTACATGGCTGGCGGCGGTTGCACACTACCGGGCTCCGCTAAGGTTTTGATGCCTGGTCAAGGCTACGAGGGCGTAACGGAATTTGTTTTCGACGTCATTACCTCCCGCGGCGTGAACGCTTGTCCGCCGTTGCTGGTGGGCGTCGGCGTGTCCACCTCCGTAGAGACAGCCGCCCGTTTATCCAAGCGGGCCATCCTGCGACCAGTCGACTCCAGCCATCCCAACGAAAATGCAGCCTTGATGGAACGGCTTCTTGAGGAAGGCCTCAATGAGGTCGGCATCGGCCCACAGGGCCTGACCGGCAACAGCAGTGTGATGGGTGTGAACATCGAGTCTTCAGCGCGCCATCCATCGACCATCGGCGTTGCCGTCTCCACCGGTTGCTGGGCACATCGCCGCGGCAAAATCCGCATCAATGCCGACCTGTCCTACGACATCCTCTCCCATGAAGGAGTAGTCCTGTGATTAAAGTCCTCAACACACCTATCAAGGACGAAGATCTCGCAGAGCTCAATGTCGGCGACGTGGTTTACCTGACTGGGCAATTGGTCACCTGCCGCGACGTGGCTCACCGACGCCTCATCGAGCTCAAACGTGAACTACCGGTAGATTTGCGCGGCGGGGCAATCTTCCATGCGGGCCCCATTGTGCGTAAAAAAGATGATGGCAGCTTTGAGATGGTGTCCATTGGCCCAACTACCAGCATGCGAATGGAGAAATTCGAAAAGCAGTTCATCGAGGAAACCGGCGTCAAGATGATTATTGGCAAAGGTGGCATGGGGCCCGAAACCACCGCAGGCTGCCTGGAGAACAAGGCCGTACATGCCGTATTCCCTGGCGGTTGTGCGGTCCTTGCGGCCACCAAGGTGGAGGAGATCGAACGCGCTGAATGGCAGGATCTTGGAATGCCGGAAACCCTTTGGGTTAACCGGGTCCGGGAGTTCGGTCCGCTGATCATCTCCATCGACACCAAAGGCAATAACCTTTTCGAACAAAACAAAGCGCGATTTAACGAACGCAAAGGTGCAATCATCGATAAAATCAACGCTCAGGTTCGCTTCATCAAGTGACCTGGTAGATCGGCCGCGACCTGGCAACGTGGCGGCCGTTCTTTATCAGAAAACACTTTGGAATCAAGCATGAACAATGCTCAAGACTTGGCTTTTTTTCACTTGCTAGCCAAACAAGGCAGCCTTGTCGCAACCGCCAGAGAGCTTGGCGTTACCCCTCCCGCAATTAGTAAAAGACTTTCCGCGCTGGAGAAAAGGTTAGGGGTGAGGCTGGTTAATCGAACTACCCGCTCGATGAGCCTTACCGCAGAAGGTGAACTGTATTACACCCACATCGCCCGCATCCTGACCCAGATCGACGAGGTAGAACAGCTCGTCAGCAGCCGTCGCGCTACGCCCAAGGGCCTGATACGGGTGAATGCATCGCTCGGTTTCGGCCGTCGCCACATCGGACCCGCCTTGGCCGCCTTCTACGCCCTGTACCCGGAAGTGGAGATTCAGCTAGAGATCAGCGACCATCCTTTGGACCTAGCTACCCACGGCTTCGATTTGGGCATTCGCTTCGGTACGTTGCCAGACGCTGCCTTCCACGCGCGTAAAATCGCCTCCAACCGCCGCCTGCTTTGCGCCTCCCCTATCTATCTCGAAAAGTACGGAACGCCGCAAAAACTGACGGACCTGCAACACCACAACTGCATCTTTATTCGTCAGAATGAATCGCCCTACGGCGTATGGAAATTCGCTAACGGCGAACGCACGGAAAATATAAAGGTACACGGCGCCCTGTGCTGCAATGACGGCGAGGTTGCCTTGAACTGGGCCCTGGAAGGTTATGGGTTATTGCTCAGAGCGGAATGGGATATAGCTCGTTATGTGCGTAGCGGACGACTGCGCCTCGTACTGGAAAACCATATGCCCACCCACGCGGACGTCTATGCAGTCTATCCACAGCAACTGCAACTCTCGGCACGAGTCCGGCACCTGATCGACTTCTTGATTGAACGCTTCAAACAGATCGACCACATCGACGATCGGGAATAGCCCTGCCGCCTCGCCACGACCATCTCAGCGCATAGCAAGGCCTGCGCGCTGTAAGCTCTGCGAACAATGCACCAGAATGTTATTGTTCATGCGCACTCACGAAGATCATTCAAGCCATGCAAGACGACATCCTTA
This sequence comes from Pseudomonas serbiensis, assembly GCF_030580745.1. NCBI lineage: Bacteria > Pseudomonadati > Pseudomonadota > Gammaproteobacteria > Pseudomonadales > Pseudomonadaceae > Pseudomonas > Pseudomonas serbiensis. Next base: position 36,705 of record NZ_JAUQOO010000022.1, on the reverse strand, counting down.
AGCAATCCTTTGGTGGATTGATGGCCTTTATTGCCGTCGCCCGCGAAAAGAGTTTTACTCGAGCAGCGGCGCATCTTGGCCTGTCTCAATCGGCGGTCAGCCATGCCGTCAGCTCACTGGAGCGAAATCTGGGCACGCGCTTGCTTGCGCGCAACTCCCGCTCAGTCTCGCCAACGGAAGCCGGTGAAAGGCTACTGGCAACGGTCGGTCCCCGTTTCGAAGAGATAGACGCTGAATTACTGGCATTGTCAGAACTGGGCGAGAGCCCAACCGGGACCGTACGCATCACCGCATCGGATCACGCCATCCGATCGATCATCTCGCCAAAGCTAAAGAAATTCCTACCGAAATACCCTGGGATAAAAGTCGAGCTGTTCGCAGACAATGGACTCATCGACATCGCTGCGGATCGTTTCGATGCCGGCGTTCGATTGGGTGAAGCGGTGGCCCAAGACATGATCGCCGTACGCATCGGTCCCGACATGCGATTTACCGCAGTAGCGACCAGGCGCTACTTCGCCAGTCGACCAAAACCAGAGACACCCGAAGACCTGATGCAGCACAATTGCATCAATCTGCGTCTTCCCACCCATGGTGGATTGTGGCCTTGGGAGTTCGGGGAGGATGGTCGACAGCTTAACATTCGGGTTGACGGTCAGCTGATTTACAACAGCATTTATGATTGCCTTGACGCAGCCATTGCCGGTTTGGGTATCGCCTATGTACCTGAAGACATCGCCGAGCCCTACGTCAAGGCCGGCCACCTGATTCCGGTACTGAAGGACTGGTGCCCCCTGTGGACAGGACTTCATCTCTATTACCCAAGCCGTAGGCAACCCTCAGGGGCTATGACCTTATTGATCGCCGCCTTGCGACACGAGTCATGACGGATAAAAAAAGGCCCTGCACAGCGTGCAGGGCCTGAAAGAGCCATGAAGACTCAAGGGATGAACGTTCCACCAAGGGCAAGTCAAGCGATGCGCACTACGACCTACGTTCAGACTTGAAGCCACAACATCCTGTACAAACCGGGCAGTTGCGGCTTCAAAGATGGGTTACTTCAGGTTGGTCCGGAAGAAAGAAGTCAGCTTGTCGAACGGAATGAGATTCACCCGATCATACAAGTCCACGTGGCCTGCGCCTGGCACGATGACCAATTCCTTAGGCTCACCCGCCAGCTTGAAAGCCTCTTGGCTGAATTCCAGCGAGTGTGCTTCAGAACCTGCGATGAACAGCATAGGACGAGGCGAAATCGACGCAATATCGTTGAACGGATAGAAGTTCATGAACTTCACGTTGCTGGTCAGCGTTGGATGCGTCGTCACGTCAGGCGACGACCCGGCTGGGGTGAACTCACCGCGTGGGGTGCGATAGAAATCGTAGAACTCACGCTGGATCGGATGGGTGTTAGCGTCCAGTTTGTGTACCGTCCCGCTGGTGTACTTGGTCTCACCACCAGTGAACTCTGCATAACGCTGTTCAGCCGCCTCTGCGATGATCTGCTTGCGCTGTTCAAGGGTCTGCGAATGCTTGAGGGCATCGCGATTGGCCGCTCCCATGTCATACATGCTGACGGTTGCAATCGCCCTCATCCGTGGGTCGATTTTTGCTGCACTGATGACGAAGCTGCCGCTGCCACAGATGCCCAGTACACCGATACGGTTACGATCAATGAACGATTGGGTGCCCAGATAATCGACCGCCGCGCTGAACGCCTCGGAGTAAATATCCGGCGCCACGGCATTACGGGGTTGCCCCTCGCTTTCGCCCCAGAATGATTGGTCTATCGCAAGGGTTACAAAGCCTTGTTCAGCGAGCTTCTGGGCGTAAAGGTTTGAGCTTTGCTCTTTGACCGCACCCATCGGGTGGCCAATGATAATCGCAGGGCTTTTGTTGGCCTTATTCAAATTCTTCGGCACATACAGATTCCCAACGACTTTCATGCGGTACTGATTATTGAAGGATACCTTCTGCTCAGTCACCTTATCACTCTTGAAAAAGTTGTTCGCGCCGTTGGACATATCGGCTGCCATTGCAGTAAACGAACTCGCCAGCAGGGCCAGCGTTAAAAATAATTTCTTCATGGTGTTGTTCCTAATTAAGAACCGATGTGTGGACATCCAGAACGACCGCGGCCTGACCCAGGCTCGATGAACGCCAGTAGAGTCCAATCCAGTTGGCCAGCTACGCTGAACGAGGCATTCGGCTTTTATGCCGGGCACTTCCCTTCATGGCATTACGTCTAAGCCCACAAAGGATCAATTCGTCGACGTCAATGTATTCGAGGCGCTGCCCGAAAAACACCACATCCAATTGAATGGAACCATGCATAAAAGTAATTAATAGAGATCGAATCGCCTGAGACCGAGGACTGGTGCACTGACGATTTTATTAGCGGCAGCTCAGGGACCGCCCACGGAGTCCGGGAGGCTCATCGACCTGCCCTTCAATCAATAACAAAAAAGATACCGGCGACCCACTGCGCCAAGCATCAATGTAACAGAATAATGCAAACCTAGTTGTCGACTTTTCCATCCCAGTTTCAAACTAGACCGCGTGGAACCGCAGATGCCTGGAGGGCTTCATTGCAAGTGCCCGTACTGCTCATCAGTAACCGGTTCCAGCCACTCGACATTTTTCCCGTCCTGTACCTCTTGAATTGCCAAATGCGTCAAGCCGGTGGAGTTCGTGGCCCCATGCCAATGCTTTACACCCGGAGGTGTCCAAATCACATCGCCAGGCCTGATGACGATTTTCTCCCCCCCTTCTTGCTGGATCCATCCAACGCCGGCCGTGACAATCAGATTCTGGCCCGCAGGATGAGTGTGCCAAGCTGATCGGGCCCCTGGTTGAAAGGTTACAGCACCTGCCGTAACCCTTGATGGCGGTCGCGCTGCAAATAATGGATCAACCCTGACGGTGCCGACGAAATTGCTGGAGGAGCCCAGGACAGAAGGTTGCTCCCCGTTTCTGGCAATTTGCATCGTGTTCTCAGGCTCATCGGCAGCGTGCAACGAACTTGAAATCATTAAGGTTGCGCTAAGCACTGACACGGCAAACGTTATTCTCATCGATAAGCTCCTGCTTGAAATGGGTACTCAAAAAAAGAAGGGACGGTACTGCCGATCATCCTCCAGAGGGGCGTATAACGTCCTGGATCCTCATCAATGCCGGCGCCAACCCCCGCACGATTTCGTTGGCCTTGGCCGTGGGCACCAGCTCCTTCGAACGTCGGATAAACAAGGGGTCTTTAAAGTGGACGCGCAGTTTCGCCAGCGTATTGCTCACCGCTGGCTGCTTTACGTTCAGTCGTTCGGCTGCCCGCGTCACGCCTCGCTCGCGATAGACCACCAAGAGAATGAACAAGGCATTGAGATCGATCGCCGTAAATAGCGCTTCATCAAGCTTCATCGTGCGGTCCCCTTCCGATTTGGGGCGTGAAACTGGCAAACGTCAGGTTGGAACATGACGTTACCAAATGATTGACCAACGCCGTCATCGACTCACTCTCAAAGTGCTCAGTCATCATCGATGCCGCGCTCCAGTAGCCACTGAAGACCCACAAACCAGGATCGCGGGAGCTGCGAATCACGCTATAGCCCAGGCATCCGTGTACTTTTTCAAAAGTCTCCGCGTACGCCTTTAAACGCTGTTCAAAGTGTTGGTCAACCTCTTCGATCACTCGAATCTCCAAGGTATTAACTGCGGCGATATTCATATCCGGCCCTGCTTTGCTTGGGTAATAAAATTAAATTACGACTGCGTGCAATGCCTGTGGTGCGCGCGTTCAAGTCTCGCATCCAACGAAAGCATTTCTGCTGCAGCAGCGAGACAAACCTAGCCCCGGCATCGACCGCTGGCTATACGGCACCTTGTTGATACGCTCATGAACTTTTCTCAACAGTGCTCGTGCTTGAACTGCGCCACCACGAGTCCCGTTGAACGACGGTAGCTAAGCCATGAGCGGCACGTCCTGCAAAGACAGATGTCGCCGAATCAAGAAGGCACCTATGAAAACAACGAGTTAAGAGCTATCGCGATAAACAGAATGGCATCACTTGAACATCGTCGGGTCGCGATCCGGTGAATGCCGACTGAGCATTTGGCAGCCATGAAACGCGGTCGAGAGGAATGCATCTACGCCGCGCGCTCTTCCAGGGAGATATATCCCGCAATAATTTACTGCCGTGGAAAGGCGTGACACCTCCCTCCCATAACCACCACGAGGGAAGCGCTAACGATGAGCAGCGCAAACCCCGAGAGACTTACTATCCCGAAGTAGCTTAGGAGCAAACCACCTACGGCACCTCCGCCAAAAATCCCCAAGTTGTAGATGGTCGTCAATATCGCCGTTGCCAGCTCCGCATTATCTTCTGCCACCCGCCCCGTCGCTGATTGGAAAACAGTAGGCATGCCGCCGAACGAAGCCCCCCACACAAATATCGCAGCCGAAGCGATCATTTGATACGGAGCCGCTATCAGAACAACCATCGTCACAGCTGTGCACGTCAACGCGGTGGTCGCTATAAGCCGCAGCCTCGTATCGACGAAACGTCCGGCGATCAGTACGCCCAGGATGGCGCCCGTACCGAACAGAAACAGGCCCTGAGCGGTCCCGCCTGACAGCCTGGTTTTTTCCGCGAGCGGCGCCATATAGGTGTACAGCGTGTAATGAGCCAGGATCGCGCAAAAAGCCGACAGCAAGATCACTCTCAACCCCGGGGTGCGAATGACGTCATGAATCGAAGTGCCGTCCTTGCGCTCCTCTCCCGGCATGGGCGGCACGACCAGCAAAACCCAAACGATGACAAGCAGCGCGAGCAGCGAAAGCAATCCATAGCTGAAACGCCATCCAAGCAATGAGCCCAGCATGCTACCCAGGGGCAAACCGGCGACCATGGCCACGGTACTCCCCGCCAGGGTAATCGCGACAGCCCGTCCCATGTCTTTGCGATCGACCAAGCGGATGGCATAACCACAGATGACCGGCCAGACAACTCCTGCGGCCAGGCCAGCCACCACCCGTGACGCGACCGTCAGCGCATAAGACGTCGAGATGGCGGTAATACCGTTAGCCACTGCAAAGCTCAGCACGAGCATGATGTACAACGATTTGCGAGGCAGACTTCGAGTGAGCGCCACAATGGGGATTGCGGCTGCAGCGGAGGCCAATGCATAGATGGAAACCAATAAACCGATACCAGCGGGGGGCTGTTCAAGGCTCTCCGACATCGCAGGCAGAACCGCTGCCGGCATCGTCTCGGTCAGAATGGTGAGAAACGCTGTAGTGGACAGGGCAAGTAGCCAGATCATAGGCAGGCGACCACTATGGGCACTCATGGCCAGACTCCTTAGTCGGATGCGTTCTTGCGAAGGCGCATTGATGCCTTGCGTATCAAAAAAACTCCGACGTTAGCAGGAAGCTGCTTCAGGAAATGCCTGCCTCAGTGAATGCTCCTATGAATCCAAGTGGTCACTGGATTGGCCTTGATCATCAAATAAAGCCAAAGCCCCCAACGCCCGTCACGGAAACTGGGGGCACTGAGTCAGACGCGAGCAGTTTTCTGTAGCACGGTCTTGCTGACCATGTAGGAGTCCAGGCTCCACGGCCCCCCCTCTCTTCCAATACCACTGTCCTTCACACCGCCAAACGGCGTGTCAGGATCCGGCGCACCGAAATGGTTAATCGACAGGACTCCAACATCCAGCTCACGACTCAATCGTTCAGCCTGTTCCAGTGAATTGGTGAACGCAAAAGCAGCCAAACCCACGGATAGACTGTTGGAAATCTCGATGGCCTCCTCAAGGGTCGAGAAACGAACCGCGACAGCGACCGGACCAAAAGGCTCATCGGTCATGATGGCGCAATCCAGTGGAGTGTCGACCAGCAGAGTCGGCGCAAAATAATAACCACGCTCACCTACACGATGCCCACCCACGGCAACCTTGCCGCCACGCGCCAATGCGTCATCGACAAAATGCTGCATCGCGGCGAGGCGCCGGACACTGGTGACCGGCCCCATGTCAGACTTCGTATCCATGCCGTTGGCCACACGTACCTGATCGGCGGTTGCCACAAACGCAGCGACGAACTCGTCGTAGATGCTCTCGTGTACCAGGAAACGACCTGGCGCAGCACACCACTGAGCGTTGATCCGAATTTTGCTCTTGAGTGCCATCTTGCCGATTTCCGCGGCATTGACCCCTTCGCAAACGATGACCGGGGCATGGCCGCCGAGCTCCATCAGCACCGGCTTCATGGCCGCACCCGCCAGCTGGCTCAAATGCTTGCCGACTGCCACCGACCCCGTCAGGGTCACCATGCGGGTCACTGGCGACTCGATCAGGGTCGAGGACACTAGCGCCGGGTTGCCAAACACCAGATTCAATACGCCCTTGGGCAAACCGGCTCGCTCGAAGCACTGAACCATGGCTACTGCCGCGCCAGGGGTTTCTTCTGGGGCTTTCAAAATGATGGAGCACCCGGCGCACAGTGCACCGCTGATCTTTCGCGACGGCGCGCTCAGCGGCACATTCCATGGCGTGAACGCCGCAACTGGACCGATTGGCTGACGAAGAATCGATTTCTGCATTTGGGCTTCGCCCGGAACGATGGTCCCGTAGGCTCGCAGGGCCTGTGCCATGTCCCAATCGAAGAAGCTCGCCGAACGCTCCACCTCCGCACGCGCATCTGCAATTAATTTGCCGTTCTCTCGGGTGATGATCTGCGCGATTTCTTCGGAACGTGCACGCACGCCTGCGATGGCACGACTGATGATGATATTACGCTCAGCCGCTGGTGTGTCCCGCCAGATTCTGAACCCCCGCTCAGCGGCGGCCAACACGCGTTCCAGGTCAGCGGTCGTGGCCCCAGGAACGCTGGTGAGCGATGCTTCGGTGCTGGGGTCCAACACTTCAAAGCAAGAGGGGCGGTCGAAAATCCATTCACCGTCGATGAAGAGGCCGACGCGCGGATGATCAGCATCGGCGATGACATTATTATTGGTTTCAATGGACATCTGAATTCCCTCTACATTTGGCGCCAAGGGGCTCGGTTGATATCGCCCTCAATCACCAAAAAAAACACTGCGCCGGAAAGGCTATTAATCAAATCTCGACCATCTCGAAGTCCAGCTTCGTCGCCGAACACTCAGGGCAAATCCAATCCTGGGGAACATCTTCCCACCGAGTTCCGGCAGGTATGCCCTCTTCCGGAATACCTTCGGCTTCGTCATACATGAAGCCGCATAAAATGCATTGCCAAATTTTGAATTCGCCCTCGGACAAGGCTTGTGTGGACGTGTCACTGCTCATGATTTTTCTTCCGTTTCGTTTCTACTTGTTGGCCCCTTTGCCGACCATGGGAAGCGTTTCGTAACCCTTGGGGGACAGCAACCAGGGCGTTGCTTTCATTAAAAGAACAACCGTTACCGGCCGCACACGGCCATCGTTGCCGTGCTTTTCATATGACTGATTTCAGCTCTCTCAGGGACAGCCCTTCATTGGCCGCTTTCGACAGCAGCGGACTAGGAGTCCAACGCCTGCCGTATTGCTCATGCCATTGCTGCACTTGCAGATGGATTTCCTTGGCCCCGATCGTGTCAGCCCAGTACAGCAGCCCTCCTCGATGGCGAGGAAATCCAAAGCCGTACAACCACATGACATCAATGTCACTGGCTCGATATGCCTTGCCTTCATCCAGGATCTTGCAGGCCTCGTTGATCGAGGCGAATAACAGACGTTTGAGGATTTCACTGTCGGTAAAGGTACGCTGAGGCGTGCCAAGCTCATGGGCGACGGTCGCGATGATCCGCATCACTTCTTCATCGTGACGAGGTGTGCGGCCACCTTCTTCATAGCGATACCATCCGACCCCATTTTTCTGGCCCTTGCGGCCCAGCTCGACCATCCGATCCGGGACATGGAGCTTCCTGTATTGAGGGTCAGCTGCCGCGCGACGCTTGCGCGTGTCATAGCTGACATCCAGACCGGACAGATCGCTCACAGCGAACGGCCCCATCGGATAGCCAAATTCAACCATGACCCTGTCGATCTGCTCAGGGCGTGCTCCCTCCTCAAGCAGTAGCATCATTTCCGTGACCAGCGGCGCGCGACTGCGATTTGCCGCGAAGCCATCGCACGTCCCGGAGACCGCACAGACTTTTTTAAGATCGCGGCCCATCTTCATGGCCCGCACAACTGTCTCGATCGAGGTTTGATCACCCTTCACGATTTCGCACAGTTTCATCGCGTTCGCGGGAGCGAAGAAATGAGCGCCGGCGACGTACTGCGGTCGGCCTGTCATGTTGGCCATGACGTTGATATCAATCGCGGAAGAGTTCGTCAGCAACAGCGCGCCAGGCTTCATCACGGCATCGAGTTTGGTGAATACGTCCTTCTTCAAATCTATCCGTTCAAACACCGCTTCAACCACGACATCGCAGTCGCCGATTTCTTCGTAGTGGGAGACAGGCTGGACAAACTGAAGGCACGCATCCATCTCTTCCACGGTCATGCGTCCGCGCTTGACCTTTACGGCGTAGATGTCACGTATGCGCTGCAGGCCCCTGTCCAGTGCTTCGGCACTCGCTTCCAGGAGCTTCACCACAATGCCTGCGTCAGCGAAGCAAATGGCAATACCCGCGCCCATTGTTCCCGCGCCGATCACCGCAGCGGACGTCACACCAGCAGGCTTGAAACCCGGGGGCGCATCCGGAACCTTGGCAGCCTCACGCTCAGCAAAAAATGCATAGCGAAGTGCCTTGGCAACATCAGACCCCTCCAGCTCAGAAAACAAGCGGCTCTCAACCTCTAGAGCCTCATCAAACGACAGGCTGAAAGCTGCTTCGATACAGTCGATCGCGTACTGTGGCGCTTTGTTGTGAGGAGACTTTTTGGCTGCTTCGCGGCGTGCCGCTTGCAGCACATCCATGGTTGTCGCATCCATCGGTTCGAGCACCAAATCGCGTACGCGCTGCGGTTGAGCCTGCGCCACGGCCTTTGCATAGCTTACGGCGGCATCACGAAGCTCTTGGCTTTGTGTTCCTGGAACAATCTGGGAGATAAGCCCGATCTTCAATGCTTCGACGGCATGGACATGGCGGCTTGAGACGAGCAAATCGGTGGCTACGGCAGCCCCGACCAGCCTCGGCAAGCGCTGCGTACCGCCGCCTCCCGGTATCAACCCGAGAGCGACCTCGGGCAATCCGAGCTTGGCTGCGGGCAATGCAATCCGGTAATGGCAAGCGAGGGCGTGCTCGAGACCGCCTCCCAGCGCATATCCATGAATAGCCGCGACAGTCGGCTTGGCGCCGGCGTCAAGTGCCGCGGCGCTCATGCGGGTAGTGATTGTTCTCGCCTTGCCAAACTGTCGAATATCAGCACCCGCGATGAAATTCTGACCGCCCCCCATCAACACGATCGCCGCGACAGCCGGGTCGGCGTTCGCATGGGCAACGGCGTCAATGATGCTCCCTCTCATCTCGGGAGTCAGGGCGTTGACGGGCGGATTGTTGACTGTGATTACGGCCACAACGCCTTCGACTTCGTAACTGACCATCAGGCTTTCGCTCATCTCATCTTCCTGTCAAAAAAAAATAAGGCCTGCCCCTACCCCGCGACCGCTCGCATCCAATGAGCATCCTGGTTTGGCCCGGAAATTTGAGTGCAGCGCCATCCTGCGCTCCAAACAACGTTGAATCGATGGTAGCATGAGTTTTGATAATCAGCACAGATTTCACTGACCGGAACTTTGCGTCATACTACTTTTGTCTTTTACGGTGGGCCGCCCCCCCCTGAACGAAGGTACCGGAAAGCACATTCGAGCTTCATCTTCATGCACTGAGGAAACCCTAGAGATGACAATAAAAGGCAGGGCATACATCGTCGGAGCGTATGAGCACCCCCTACGCAAGGCCCCCCATCATTCGGTGGCGCAGCTACATGCGGAGGCGGCGAAAGGAGCAATTGAAGACGCGGGATTAAGCAAAGATGACATCGACGGATATTTCTGCGCGGGCGATGCACCCGGCGGGAATGTATGGTCGATGGCCAACTACCTGAATCTGGACAAGCTGAGGCATGTCGATTCGACCGATATGGGAGGATGTTCTTATCTCGCCCATATCGCCCACGCTGCAGAATCAATAGCAGCGGGCAGATGCAACGTGGCGCTGATTACACTGGCCGGTCGCCCCAACTCTGAAGGCATCTCTGGGATACAGGCGCGCGTACGAGGCGTCAATCTACCGGACGCGCCATTCGAGATGCCCTATAACCCAGTCACGTTGAACCTCTATGCCATGTGTGCGATGCGCCACATGCATGAGTACGGCACAACCAGCGAGCAACTGGCCTGGGTCAAGGTCGCTGCCTCTCATCATGCGCAACACAACCCTCTGGCGATGTTGCGCAAAGTGGTCTCGGTCGAAGATGTATTGGCATCGCCGATGATTTCTGACCCCCTGCGGCGTCTCGACTCCTGCGTCGTGAGCGACGGCGGCGGCGCAGTTATCGTTGCCCGCCCGGAGATTGCCAAGGCCCTCAACAGACCACGGGTACGGATACTTGGCTGCGGTGAATCCACTAAACACCAGATGGGTGGACGCCTCGACTTGAGCTATACCGGCGCCGCGTGGACCGGCCCTCGAGCTTTCGAAGAGGCAGGTGTGACGCCGGCCGACATCCAGTACGCCTCCATCTATGACAGCTTCACCATCACCGTCATCCTGCAACTTGAAGACCTGGGATTCTGCAAAAAAGGCGAAGGCGGAAAATTCGTGTCGGACGGCAACCTTATTTCGGGCATCGGCAAGTTGCCGTTCAACACCGATGGCGGCGGCCTGTGCAACAACCATCCCGCCAATCGCGGCGGGATCACAAAAATAATCGAAGCCGTACGACAGCTTCGAGGCGAGGCTCATCCAAAGGTGCAAGTTCCCAACTGTTCGCTAGCCCTCGCCACCGGCATCGGCGGCGCGATAGGTCATCGGCACGGTGCAGCCACCGTCATCATGGAAAGGGAGTAAAAACATGTCGACCCCCTACACAGAACGCCCCATCAGCGACCCCATCCTGAACCCCGGTGATGAACCCTATTTCGACGCGGCGACCGAGGGGCGTCTGCTCTTGAAGAGCTGCAATGCCTGCCATCAACCGCATCATTATCCTCGTGCGTTGTGCCCGTTTTGCTGGAGCACCGATGTCGAATGGATCACCGCAAGCGGGACTGGGGCGATCTACACCTTCAGCATCACACGACGTGGCGCATCAGCACCGTACTGCATTGCCTATGTGCGCCTCGACGAGGGACTGATGATGCTTACGAACATTGTCGATGTTGATCTGGACAGTGTTCGCATCGGGCAGCGGGTCAGGGTCGCGTTTAAAGAATCAGAAAGCGGCATGTCCGTTCCCATGTTCACCATTGACCATTCGGAGGCTTGAATGAGCAGCCGCGCCGTACTCTACAGCGCCGTAGGTGATGTCATCACGCGCTATATGATTGACGTAGACAGCGCAACGCTCCACAGGATGGAAAGCGTCACTGTGGCCTCAAAGGTGCAATACGCATGGCCTCATCCATCCGGCGGCTTCCTGTATGTCTCAACAAGCGACGGTGGCCCGAGGGTGGAGTCCCATCACAATCAAGTCAGCGCTTACTCGTTGGGACCTGACGGGCAACTCAACACTCACGGCTTACCTGCGCGACTTCCCTACCGAGCGGTACATTTGTGTATCGACCCCCTGGGACGATTTATCGTCAATGCCCACAATTTCAAGCGCGGCTCATTGACTGTGCACCGCATCAACGCAGACTGCACAATTGGCAGCTGCCAGGCTCAGGATCCGAACACCGACTTTGGGGTCTATCCGCACCAGGTCATGTTTTATCCATCCGCCAAACACGTCCTGGTAGTTGACCGCGGCAATAACGCAACGACAGACAAGCTGGAAGATCCCGGGGCACTCCGTTCATTTCGGCTAACTGAAGAACATCTCCAAATGAGCGATGTGGTTGCGCCGAATCATGGCCATGACTTCGGCCCGCGGCATGTCGACTTTCATCCGACGCATCCATGGCTTTACGCAGCCGACGAGCGAACCAACCGTCTCTACATGTTCCGACATGACGGTGACCGGATCGAGGCCGAGCCAGCCTTCACGCGGGGAACGCTGCGAACCCCTGAGCACGTGCACCCACGACAACTCGCCGGTGCAATCCATGTCCATCCAAGCGGGAAGTTTGTTTACCTGGTAAATCGCGCAGATGCGACGCACTCCCACCAGGGGCGCCCAGTGTTCTCCGGAGGTGAAAACAACATAGCCGTCTACGCTATCAACCCTGAAACAGGCGAGCCCACACTTGTTCAGCATGTGGACACTCGTTCCTTTCACGTCCGAACATTTGCCTGTGATCCCAGTGGCCGCTTGCTCGTCACGGCGAGTATCAAGGCCTTGGCCGCATACGATGATGAAAAAGGGCTGACCGTAACGCCCGCGACACTGTCGATATTCCGGATAGGTGATGACGGGCATCTCAAGTACGCTCGAAGCGTTGATGTCGAGACGCCAGGAAATCAACTTCAGTACTGGATGGGTATTGTCGGGCTACGTTGATTGAGCGGTAATGCGCCGATGGTCCCCCACTGCCAGCAGTGGGGGACTACGATTAAATACGATTGAGCAACCGGCCGCCGTCCACCGCCAATGAGATACCCGTGATGAAATTGGCTTCATCGGACGCAAGAAACAGGGCCGCGTTCGCAACATCCCAAGCGGTTCCCTGGCGGCCGAGCGGCACCTTGGCGTTGCGCTCCGCGCTGACCTGCTCACGCGTCTGGTTCCACGCTTGAATACGCGCCTCGACCGCCATCGGCGTCGAGATCAAGCCTGGCAGGATGCAGTTCGCCCTGATCCCATAAGGGGCATTTTGAAGCGCCAACTGCTCGGTGAAAGCAATGACACCCGCTTTTGTAGCCTTGTACGTTACATAGGGATACTTACCCAATGCCGCCGCGGATGACACATTGACGATAACCCCGCCCCCTTGTTCACGCATGATTGCTACTGCGTGCTTACAAGCAAAGACGGTACCGCGAAGATTGATACGGCAAATGTTATCGAACTGATCTTCGGTGATGTCCATCAAGTCGCCGTCACCACCGGCGAGGCTGACCCCCACATTGTTGTGCAGGACGTCCAGGGACCCCCAACGTTTTTTTGCCATCTGCATGGCAAGGGCCAACTCGTGTTCCCGGGTCACATCCGCAGAAAATGCTGCAGCGGAGCCGCCCTCTTGAATGATCATCGCCGCAGTTTCCTCAGCGGACTCGATTTGCCGATCAACGGCCAGGACGTGCGCCCCTTCACGCGCAAATCGAATGGCCGCCGCTCGACCGTTACCCATGCCTTCGCCCGGGCTTTGTCCAGCACCAATAACAACAGCAACTTTCCCGGCAAGCCGCCCTGCCGGTGTGTGCCCCTGCGTTTGATCCAGTGACCTTGCCATTTCCGCCCTCTCTTATTTTCATGTAAGCGATTGAACTAACTGATAATTTCAAATAGTAGACTGGCACCAACGTCGTTTTCCTGAACAGGTGTCGACCCTCGACCTGCCATAGAGACGGTCAGGTAGGTAACGCCTGCGCCCGGACGGATGTCAAAATCGATACTATCACATGTTCTTATTATCGATACCTGTTCCAATCATCAGAACCACGAAAATCCAGACTGACTCTTTATCCAACGACATGATGCCTGTACAAATCGTGGTCATGCCGTTTTCGCGGTGCTATTATTAGTTCTATCTAGCAGCATCTGTTTCATTGATCGAAACCATAAATTTCCCACAAAAATAATAGGAGGGAAAAATGACATCGAACGCCACCATACTGATCGGCGGGGACTGCGGCCCCACGCATGGAGCGAAAGACGGCTTCCCGGTGGAGGGGTACACAGAACTCGTCCTGCCGACTCTTGCCTCGGCCGATATGCGTTTCATCAACTGCATGCGCACCTACTCGGATCGCACCGTGCGCGCAGACCATGCCCCTCAAGTCGGTCAGCCCGTTGAAATGGCTGCTATTTTCACCAATGGCAGGTTCGACGCGGTGACTCTGGCAAACAATCACAGCTACGACAGCGGCCCGGATGCCCTCGTGGATACCCGGGACTTTTTTGTCTCGCGCGGCATCCAGGTGACAGGCGCAGGTCGGGATCTGGAAGAAGCACGACGTCCAGCCATCATTGAACACGACGGCATCAAGGTCGGTTACTTGGGCTATACCTCGCTCGGTCCTGCCGGCAGCGAGGCAGGACTGCAAAAACCTGGCGTGACCAGTATCAAGGTCGATACCTCCTATGAAACACGAGGTCCCCACCAGCCCGTTCGCATTCGCACGGAACCTGACTCCAGCGACCTGGCGAACCTGGTCGAGGACATCAAGAAGCTGAAAGGTGAGGTAGACGTCGTTATCCTGGCTTTTCACTCCGGCGTCATCCGGCTGCCGCGCGTGATCTCCGATTACCAGGTGACCGTAGCCCATGCTGCCATTGATGCAGGTGCAGATATGGTGGCGTGCCACGCACCGCATATTCCCAAAGCGATCGAGATGTATAAGGGCAAAGCCGTCTTCTACAGTCTCGGCGTGTTCGCAATGACCAAGTCGTTTCCCGCGCCTTCATGGAGCGAGCCCGCCTGGTCTCACGGTGCGGTTCGCAATCACGCGGACCTCGATCCCGAATATCCTTTTATGCCCTACGGCAAGGCCTGTACGTTGAGCTTGCTCGCCAAAGCAGTGGCGACCAAAGACGGCATACAAAAGGTTTCGTTCCTTCCGATGGTCATGGACGCACGGTATCGGCCTGAAGTGCTGAATCACGACGATCCTCGATTCCAGGAAGTGCTTTCCTACCTGGAGTGGGCCTCCGAAGACATGCCACATCGATTCAGCGTCGAAGGCAATGAAATCATCGTGTCGGAGTAAATCATGGACTTGAAGATCAACGGAAAAGTGGCAGTCATCACCGCCGCCAGCGCAGGTTTAGGCAAAAACATTGCTCACGCGCTGGCAGCCGAGGGCGTTCATGTGGTGCTGTTTGCACGTTCGGCGGACAAACTGACCGCCCTCGCCCAGGAAATAACGGCAAAGCACGGCGTGCGTGCAGTCGCGGTTCCCGGCGACATGCGCGTCGCCGCTGATGTAAAGCGCCTCGCCGACACGGTGAACGCTACATTCAACGGCACCGACATCCTCGTCCTGAACACGGGACGAGCCCCCAATCCGCTGCGGGCGACGCTCGACGAAACTGAAGAGGAACGGTGGCAAGAGGCCTATCAAAATCAACTCTGGGGGACCATCCAGGTCGCCAAGGAAATGGTTCCTCAGATGCTCAAGAAACAATGGGGTCGCGTCATCGCCATTACCTCGGCATCGGTGAAGCAGCCCATGCCGCACCATAGCCTTTCAACCGTTTTTCGCGCCGGCGTCACCGCGTACATGAAACATCTCGCGAACGAGGTGGGCTCTTGCGGCATCACTGTCAATTGTGTAGCGCCGGCATTGATCGACACATCGCACCGCACCGGCACCGCCGCGTACACCCCGGAGCAGGCAGAGGCACGCCGCAAACTCACACCGCTCGGCCGCATGGGGGAGCAAGACGAGGTCTGTGGCGTGGTCGCGTTTCTCGCATCCACACAGGCGGGTTTCATCACTGGATCGAGCATCAGCGTTGATGGCGGCATGATCGGTTCATTGCTTTAGCGTTCAGGCAATACGCTTTCATCGCACCCCAGGACAATAAAAGTATCTGCACCATTCCCCCGATACGCCGCATGCGTCGGTTGAATGGTCACAAGAGAGGCGACAGGCAATGAAAATCGGATACATCGGACTCGGTGCCCTCGGCAGTCAACTCGCTCGTCGATTCCTGTCTCACTCGTTATGCGTGTGGGATATCAACACGGCCGCCGTCGACACGTTCAAGAAACTGGGCGCCGACGTCGCGCCCACGGCGGCCGACCTGGCTCGCCGGTGTGACGTCATCTTCCTGTGCCTGCCACGCAGCTCGGACGTCAGGTCTGCGCTGTTCGGTCCAAACGGCCTCGCGGCCGGATTGGTGCCGGGGACACTGATCATTGATCAGACAAGTGGCATTCCGGGTGAGACCAGACGTATGGCCGAAGAACTGGCCGAACGCGGTATCGACATGATGGATGCTGCGGTGTCTGCAAGTCCGCTGGTCGTTGCCGAAGGCAAAGCCACGCTGATGGTTGCGGGCTCGGATACGGTTTACGAGCGCGCCCTCCCCGTTTTACAAGTTATTACCCAAACGATTTATCGTTGTGGCGACAGGGTCGGCGACGGCCAAGCCATGAAAATGGTCAACAACGCCATGAATGCTGGCTGCCGACTAGGGACCCTTGAGGTCGTGGCCATGGGCAAAAAAGCCGGCCTTTCACTGCCCCTGATGGCGGACGTGTTGAACCGCAACAAAGCGCGAAATCAAACCACAGACAGGATGCTGCCCGCGCTCGCCCAGGGAAAACCCTCCACCAATTTCGCCCTCGCTTTGATGCTCAAAGACGTCGATCAAGCCGTCGCGCTGGGAATGTCCAGGGATGTCCCGATGCCGCTAACCGCTCTGGTCAGGGCATTGTTGCAAATCGGAACCAACACCTTGGGGCCAAACGCGCAGCTCGAAGACATGGTCGGGCTCATCGAAAGCATGGCGGCGACAAAATTGTACGACGGCGATGCCGTGACGCCGAACACGGATGGTGCCCCTCAAGCGTGCCCTGAAGATCACGCCATCGAGCTGGTCACAGGTGCGATCGCATCGCTATGCAGCGCGATTACTTATGAATGCACGGCGGCAGGCCTGCGATATGGGCTGGCATTGGAAGACATGGCACTGGTCCTGGAAAAGACATCGGGATGGAGTGAATCCTCTCGCTCTATTTATACCCAATTGTTATCCAGTCACGCCCTGGATAACACGGCACTCTCGAGCGAAAAAACCATCCTCAAAGCGGCCTGTTTGCGCGGCAACGATCTTGGCGCTCCCATGTTGATCGCCAATGCTGCACGAAGCCTCTTCGAGCAAGCGGATCATCAGATCAGCGAACCCGTCCCGATAAAAGACTTGAGCACGTTCTACAGCTCTATTTCCGCGGTTCAGTTCAAGCCCTCCTCCAACTGCAATTGATTGGCGGCTCACGAATAGTGAGCGTGGAATCGATCGAGGTCTATATGAAAACCAAAATCTGTCCTGATGCGGCGGTAAGCCAGTGGCACCTTCTGCAGGAAACAAGCCCACGCTCGGCTACCTGCCTGGCCCGGCAAACCTCGCCAACCTATTAACAAATAGTGAACGCGTATTGCTTTTAAACCCCAGCAACACGCGTCTTTCTAACATAACCTCCGTTAGCGGATTGCGTCATCGCAGAAACGCTTTTCACAAACGTTACGCTCGCTGACTACCACGATTCATCCGGCGAAAACGCAACATTGATCCACGCCTCGAACATCTCTAAGGCCTGATGGCGAAGCAACACTGTTTCATCCTGCAGTCTTGATGCATCAGCTTTGCATCAACTAATAAAAACCATCCTGTCACAGGAGAAGACGCATGACGAAGACGAAAACGACCAGTTCTCGGCGATCGCTAGCCGCTGGCGCTATCGGGAACTTCGGTGAGATCTACGATTTCGCTGTATTCGGGTTCTCAATACCCATTTTATCCGTCCATTTTTTTCCCGGCTCAGATCGAACTGCCGCGCTTCTGAGCACGTTCGCAGTCTATGCAGTGGCCTTCGTAGCCCGCCCCCTGGGTGGCTTGATGTTTGGCTATCTGGCGGACCGCCTTGGCCGTATCAGGGTCATGGCGATGACCGTTTGGCTCATGGCACTAGGCACCGCGATCATCGGGCTGCTTCCGACCTATGCAACCATCGGGATCGCCGCACCGTTACTGCTGTTGCTCTGTCGAATCGCACAAGGCTTGGCACTGGGTGGCGAAACGACCGGCTCGACCAGCTACATCGTCGAGTCGGCACCGGAGAATCGCAGAGGATACTGGCTTGGCTTCACGCTGATTTTCTCTCACCTGCCCAACGCCGTCGTGGCCGGTTTGGTCGTCGCACTCCAGCTTGGAGCGGGGGATCAAGCGTATTCAGACTGGGCGTGGCGCGTCCCTTTCCTTCTTGGAGGCATTATCGGAGTGGTCGGGTTCTGGCTGCGCCGCAACATCGATGAGCCTGAAGAGTACAAGCAAGCCCGCCAGGCCAGTAAAGCCAGCAAAATCAAGAAGAATCCGCTGATAGCGGCCATTCGCTGCGGTGGATTGAGGGGTATGTTGCACGTGTTCATGGTCCAACCGGTTTTTTCGGTAGGGGCTTACCTATTGCTCGGCTTTATGTACACCTTTCTAATTGAGGTCGGAAAGCTGGATTCCACCTCGGCTTTGATCTCAAACGCCATCGCCGTCATCGTACTTTCAGCCCTACTTCCGTTAGGAGGTTTATTGAGTGATCGGTTTGGCCGCAAGCGAGTACTGACATTTGGTGCGGCATGGATAGCGCTCTCGGCATATCCGGCCATGTACTTGGCTGCCTCGGGTTCTTTCGCTAGCGCCGTGGCCGGGCAAACACTCCTCGCTGCCGGATTGGGGATTTATGGGGCAGCCAGCTTTGTGGCCGCAGCGGAATTTTTCCCGACATCGTTCCGTGCAACCGGACACGCCATTTCCTATCAGACAAGTGTCGCGATGTTCGGCGGAACGTGCCCATTGATCGCTGCGTACCTGTCCCAGGCGTTTGGCTCCCCGCTGGCGCCGGCCTTTTACGTCACGTTGATTGCCGTGCTCTGTCTGATCACAACTCAGTTTGTTCCTGAGACTCGTGGAATAAACCTGCGCACCTCAGTGGGCAACAAGGCAAGCAACAAGGCGAGTGAACTACCGCAGCCCCAGAAGACAATGCGGCAAGAGCTCTCTACATAACCCTTTTTGCAATCAACTGATCGGTGAGCGGCTCAAGATGTGTGCGGACTGAAAACAGTCCGCTTCATCGGCGGAGCCGCCGAACATATCGCACCCGAGCAGAATCGGGTGTAAAGGCGACTACCGCGTGAAATTGGCCGTTTGCCCGTCCTCCCTGTTTATGGGCTTCACAATGAAAATAAAAAACAAGCTTGTGCTGACGTTCGTATTGGTCGCCTTTATACCCGTGAGCCTGGTCGCAGTGGTTTCCGTGACCAACACGCGAACGCTAGCGGCTGATCAGTTTATGGATGGCAGTACGCGGGAAATACGCCAGATCGATGGCAACATTCGCCAGTTTTTCGAGGCAAGCCTGCAAAATGTCGATCAAATGGCAACCGATCCAGTTTATGTATCGGTTGGCGCGCTGAAGAACTATCAGACCGGTGATGCCGCCAGCCGGCCATTGCCTCCTGCGGCCCAGCAACTGATCGAAAGGTTTGCTCATTACGGTGCAGCCCACCCGTCCGCGGCGATTCTCTCCATCGGCCTGGAGGACGGCTCCTATGCCAAATGGCCAGATGATCCTCAGTTGGCCAACTACGATCCACGTTCACGCCCCTGGTATAAAGCGGCGATGGCGAGCCCTGGCAAAACCGTACGAACACCCGCTTTTTACCCGGCTTATGATTACGGTAAGGAAGATGCAGCACTGGTGGGGACAGCCAGGGCAATGATCACGAGCGATGGCATCGTCAAAGGTGTGTTAGCCGTGAACGTGTCTTTGAAAAACCTCACCGAGCTGGTCAAAAGCATCAAGCTTGGCGAAAGCGGCTACGTGATGTTGATCGAGGACGGCGTCGTACTGGTAGACCCCCGCGACACAACGCATAGCTTCAAGCCGCTCAAGGACCTGGGCGAGGCCTATGCAAAGTTGGCCGCCACCCCGCAGGGATCAACCGAGGTTGAACTCAATGGGATCCCTTACATGGCCAACGTCTGGACGTCGCCTGATCTTGGCTGGCGCTATATCGGCTTGATCGAGCGCAGTGAAGTCATGAGCGCGGCCACTCGCATGACCTACCTCACCGCCCTCATCGTGGGAGGATTGACAGTCATTTTTGCCCTGGTCGCCGTGGCATTTTCCAAGTCCATCGTCAAACCCATCAGCCAGGTCAGCACCGGACTGCAATCGATCGCACAGGGCGAGGGAGATCTGCGTCGCGAACTAGAGTTTCAGGGTAACGACGAAACCGCTGAGCTGGCAGGCTGGTTCAATAAGTTTCTCACCGCCATACGTCAGTTGATCCAACACATCGGCGCCGCATCGAGCAATCTGCAAAATGCCTCGAGGGTTAACAGCGAGGTTGCCAACAACATGAACGAGGCCGCCGGGAGACAGCGCGAAGCGGTGGAATTGGTGTCGACCGCGTTCAACGAGATGGTCGCAACCGCCAATGAGGTGGCCCGCTCATGCAGCGGCGCAGCAGAGTCCGCCGAGAACGGACATCGCCGTGTGGCGGAGGGCAAGCAGCAGATCGAGATCACCACGGACAACGTGAATCGCCTGGGACGCCGTCTGACCGAGTCGTCGCAGTCCATGACAGAGCTCGAAGCCGGCAGCCGCAGCATCAACCAGATCCTTGGCACCATTCGCGCCATTGCCGAGCAAACCAATCTGCTGGCCCTGAATGCAGCCATCGAAGCCGCCAGGGCGGGTGATCAAGGTCGAGGATTTGCAGTGGTGGCAGATGAAGTCAGAGCACTGGCCAAACGCACATCCGATTCGACCGGCGAAATCGAGCAACTGCTCGGCGCCCTAGGCAGCAAGACCCAGGAGGTGATGGGCAAAATGGGAAGTTGCCTTGAGCTTTCGCGAGCCAGTGTGTCGTCCATCGAAAGCACCCGGGACAGCTTTGAAGGCATCCAATTGTCGGTCAATGAAATAAGGGATCAAAACCTGCAGATATCCGCCGCCGCTGAAGAGCAGCATAGCGTGGCCGAAGAGATCAATCGGCATATCCAGCAGATTTATGACGAGGCTCGGCTGGTGGAGAGCTTGGCCAACTCTGCACAGGATGACTCCGGCAAGTTGTCGAGTCTGTCAGATGAGCTGAACGGTCTGGTGGGACGCTTCAAATCGTGAACCGTCGTCGTTCGCCTGGAAGTCCCAACTGGTCCATTCGCATGGAAGTGACCAGCGGAGCGTTTCGTTCTCGCGATGAGCCGCTGTCAAGACATCCAGGCTTGAGGTCAGGCGCACATCATCAGTCGGATGTAGGGGCGGGCAAGGCCACCTCTCCACCGAATTGTCGCGATATGACTTCGGCACCTTTGACTGCCAACTCGATAAACTCCTTTTCATTCATGTTCATTCGGACAGTCGGTGCCCCCACCGACAAGCAATAGTGCACTTCTTGATTGACGTCCTTGATGGGTACCGAGATCGCCGAGATGCCTAACAGCCGTTCGCCATGGGAAACGGCATAACCCTGCTCCCGGATCATGGCGAACTCTTCAAGCACCGCGCCATTGGTGCGCTTCGTCGCTTTGGCAACATTTTTGACTAACGGGGTGAGCTGGGCTTTGGGCATATAGGCCATCAAGACCTTTGAAGCAGACCCTACCAACAAGGGAATCTGTTCACCCGCCTGGACCACCGCGCGCAACGGTGCCGAGCTGGTAGTGACCGAGTCGAGACAGACTCGATTGCGATCACTCACCGCATGGATGGAGACTGTTTCTTCAGTCTGCTCAGCGAGTTCTTGCAATACGGGTCGAGCGATCTCACGAATACCCAGGGTACTTTTTACCAGGCCAGCCAAGCGCGTGAACCGGAAGGACAAGCAATATTGCTGCTCGAGACGTACCAAGTAGCCAGCCTTTTCAAGACTCTGGACAATACGAAACGTCGTCGACTTCGGTAGCTCGATACGGTCTGCAATGTCTTGAAGCGTAAGGCTGCTGCGGTCTGAACTAAAGCTTTCGAAAACTGCCAAGATACGTTGCACAGAGCGCATCATTCTTGAAAAACCCCATCAAAATCGTTGATCGTAACGATCCTCCTCGACACGAAATGCTTCATTCGCCAACAAACGAGAATCAGTCTCAAAATAACATACTAGCATGACGCTATTTCACTCGCCAACTTCAGTTCCACCCACCGAACTCGAGAACGGAGGCACATCGAGACGGCTGGCGACCGCGCCTTGTTCAGTCGGGCACCGTTACCAGTTGCGTGCCCAGCCAACGTTTATCCGAAACCAACGTGCGAACGACGTCAGCCAAAACAACACGTGCTGCCAAACCCGCCGGCGACAACTCATCGTCCGACAAACTGGCGACTTGATTCAAGCGGGTAAAATTGAACTCGGAAATGGGTACCGTATCGAAACGGTCTTTATCATGCCTTGCAAGTGCCGCGCTAGGTTGCACCGTCATCCCCAAGCCCGCCCCCACCGCGTCCATGAGTATCGCAAGCCCGTCGATTTCCGCGATGACGTTCATCGTGCAGCCTTCTCTTTCAAAAGCATTGTTTATCAGCGCCCTGAGGCCGTGCGTACTGCCGGGCAATATAAGGGGGACGTTGGAAAGCTCACTGATTGACAGCGATTCACTCTTGCGGACCAGGGAAAAGTCAGCTGCGGAAATAGCGAAAAGACGTTCATTTACCAGCGGTTGAGTGCTGAATCTGCGCCCATGATCAGCGCCAAACAATATCGCAAGATCGATCTGTCTAGCACTCAGCATCCGCTCCAGGTTGCCCGATAACGCCTCGACAATACGAAGGGAAATATCCGGGTATCGCTCTCGCATCGCCTCCATGAACGGCAGTGCAACGACGCCTGAGGTGGATGGAGCCAATCCCACCGTGACATGCCCGGCGAACCGTCCAGTCCTGGCCGCGTGGGCCGCATCCTCTGCGTTGCGCAACACCAGTTGTGCTCGATGCCAGAATGCCAATCCGGCGCTGGTGGGCTGCACGCCGCTCTTCTTTCTTAGCAGCAACCGAACGGACAGTTCATTCTCCAGTCGACTGATTTGTTGACTGAGGGCCGAGGTGACAACATCGAGTTCAAGCGCTGCTCGCCCCATGCTTCCACACTCAACTACCCGGACAAAGTAGCGCAGTTGACGCAGTTCCATCGGACACCTCCACTATCACAACGATGCCTGGACCGGTCGGTCCAGGCACGACACGCTATTTGCCGATAAAACGCGGTTTCCTTTTTTCCTTGTAAGCTTTGATGGCCTCCTTGTAATCATCCGTGGATTGCACCACGGCCATCTGCGCAGCCACCGACTCCAAGCTCGTCCGTAAATCGGTCCGCAGCGATTGGTATAGCAGCTTCTTTATGCTGCGTTGCTGGATGGGAGGGCCATCCGCCAGGCGTGTAGCAAAATCCAGCGTTTGCTGCATGAGCTCGTCATCACTGAATACTCGGTTGACGATGCCCAATGCCAACGCCTCTTCAGCACTGACGAAATCGCCCGTCCATAATAATTCCAGGGCTTTCGCGGTACCGACTATGCGCGGCAGCAAATAGCAACCGCCATTTCCAGGGATCAGGCCAACACGAATATAAGCCTCAGCAAATCGAGCCGACTCTGATGCGAAACGCATATCGCACTGCAACGAAAGATCCATGCCCGCCCCCACCGCCGCGCCGTTTACCGCCGCAATGAGTGGCTTTTCAAAGCTCTCGATCGCTAATGCCACCTGGTGGGTGACTTTTTGCAATCTGATTTTACGCTCGAGCGGCGTTGGATCCCCCTCTGCGCTTTCGGCGGCCCGACGGCCCAGGTCGCCTCCGGAGCAGAATGCATCACCGGCACCGGTGATGACGAAACAACCGATGTCATCATTTTCATCGGCAGCCAGCAATGCAGTGCGAAGTGAATCCAGCATGCTCTCGCTCAAGGCGTTCTTTTTTTCGGGCCGGTTTAGCTTGGCTACCATGACCCGGCCAACGGTACTGACTTCTAGATCAGACATCATATTCCCTCAGTTCGATATGGACACGCCGCCCGTGCAAAACCACACTCGTTGCCCGCTGCGCTATTGCTCGGCCTGAGCCAGTGCACGGTGTCGTGCATGCTCGTCCCGAGCCTGCAACAATGCAGCTCTCAGCGAACGATTGAGCCACCGCTTGTTTTCGGCAAACGTGCGCGGGTTCTTTGCCCCCAACGCCTGCCCCAGCGCCGAAGCTTTCAAATGGAGTTCGTCTCGCAGGGCTACCTCGCGGACCAGCCCTCTCGCCAATGCTTCGGTAGCCTTCATCGCCCTGCCGCTCTGAATCAGATCAAGCGCCAAAGCGCGTCCGCCGATGACCTCTAAAATGTTCGCACCCGAGAAGGTGGCGATACCCAAATCAATTTCGGGCAACGACAGTTTCGCGGTATCGACGGCGACACAGGCATCCGCCAAGAGCGCAAGCATCGCGCCACCTCCCGTCGCGGTACCATTGAGCACTGTGACAACTGGCTTGGGGCAGTCCATCACGGCGTCCTGCAGCGCCGCCAACGCTAACGACCTTCGTTCACGCTGGCGTGCCGTATCACCGTCCGCCGGTTGTTCACGAATATCGACCCCTGCGCAGAACACGCGCTCGCCAGAGCCGGTCAGCATCACCGCGTTTATCTGCGGGTCATCAGTGGCTGCCTGCAGTGCAGCCGTCACACGCTCCATCATATCCACCGTCATGGCATTCGCCTTGGCGGCACGATTCAGAGTGATCCACAGGAGCGACTCATGTCGCTCAACCGTCAACTCGCTGGCTAGTTCATCCACGGACATCTTCCTCCACGTGCTTGTTTTTATTTTCAATCGAGACACACGACACGAGTTCTACTGGACAGCCTTTTGTCCCGACACAAACATGTCCGCGAAGAACTCTTCCTCGGGGAGGTTGCGTAACGCCACAAAATCCTGCCTTGCCGATTGCACGACGATGGGCGCTCCACAGGCATAGACCTGATGCTGGGAAAGATCCTCGTAATCTTCCATGACTGCACGGTGAACAAAGCCGACCCGACCTTCCCATAGGTCGTCGGGGTGCGCTTCTGACAGGACAGGTATGAACGTGACGTTGTGACTTTTCGTCCAAGCCTCGGCAACGGAACTCAAATACAGATCCGAGGCCCTTCGCCCGCCCCAATAGAGCGTTATTTCACGACTCGATGCTTTTTCAAGTTCGCGCTCAATCATGGCTTTGATCGGTGCGAACCCTGTGCCGCTGGCAACGAAGACCATTGGTTTGCTGCTGTCTTCACGCACAAAAAAAGTACCTAGCGGGCCTTCAAGGCGCACCAGGTCGTTTTCTTTCATGACATTGAAAACGTGTTGGCTAAACGGGCCACCGTAATTCCTGAGATGCAATTCCAACACGTTGTCGTCGGGCACGTTTGCCAGCGACAAACTGCGACGAATACCGCCTGGCATCACGACGTTGATGTATTGCCCAGGCAAAAACCTGAAAGACTCCTTGGCAGGGAGGCGTAGGCGAATTCTCATCACATCCTCGGCCAGGCGCTCAAGACGATCGACACGGGAAACAAGCCGTCGAATAGGGATGTCTTGTGTTGCTTCCACCACCTCGCAGGCGATCGTCAATGCGGTTAAAGCCTTTGCCTGGCACAGGAGCGCGTATCCCTGCTGCCGGTCCTCGTTGGAAAGTATCGCCATGCTGGACTCCGCATGATCGACCACCCCGTCGAGTACTTTGGCCCGACAGGTTCCGCAGATGCCATTTTGACAACTGTAGGGCAGTTGACACCCGCTTTTGAGGGCGGCAGCAAGTATCGTATCGTCTTGCTGCACCTCGAACGTGCGGTCGATAGGCTTCACATTGACCCGATGCGTCAATGTGGCGGACAGACTGTCATTCATAGCGATTCACCCCTTTACAGAATGTTTTGTACATTGCTCTTTCTCGCGACAAGCTTGGGGGCGGCTCATTAACCGCGCACAATCAAGGCGTCCGCGGCAATCACACCGTGGGGCAATACAAACATTGGATTGATGTCGATTTCGGCTATATCGCTGCGCTGCTCCCAGGCAAACTGCGATAACGCCACCAACGCGCGGGCAACAGCATCGACGTCAAGGGGAGGCGCGCCCCGAACCCCGTTCATGATCACGCTGCATTGCAATTCATCGAGCATTTCCATAGCGGTTGGCAGGCCGAAAGGGGCGATTCGACACGCGGAATCCTTCAGTACTTCCGCATAAATCCCACCTGCGCCGACTACCACCACCGGGCCAAATGAAGGATCCTTGACCACCCCGGCAATCAGTTCGAAGCCACCTGTCACCATCTCGGAAACGAGGACACCTTCAATGTGGGCGGCAGGCACATGCCGTTGCGCGTTGGCTAACACCTGCTCGATCGCTGACTCCAGCTCCTGGGCAGTCCAAATGCCGACCTTTACGCCGCCTATTTCGGTTTTGTGCGCAATGTCCGCAGAGACAATCTTGACGACTAGTGGCGCTTTGACTTTGTCGAACAGCGCAGCGTCAAAACCCTTCACGATCAGGTCGGTTGTGACGGGGATCCCGATGGAACGCAGCATTTCCTTGGACTCGACCTCGGACAACGATGACCGACTGCCAACGGCGGTGCTAAGCGGTACAGAAGCTCGCTCTACTTTGAGCCCCTCATCCTCTTGCATCTGCAAAATGCGCGATTGAGTCCGCTTGAATCGCATCAGCATTGCGATAGCTTTGGCGGCTCGCGACGGCGAAGGCAACACCGGAATTCCCGCATCAGCGAATACACGCAGCGCCTCTGCAATCTGAACGCTGGGGGCTGAGGAAAAAACCAGGATCGGCTTCGACGCCGACGCGGCAATTCGGGCCAATACCTGGGCTGCCGCCAGGCTGCCAGAGGCGCCTGTGGTTGCCAGGTTAATGCAAAGCGATCCTACGGCGGGGTCTTCAAGCGTCGCGCTTACAGCGGCTTCCAACTTCTGCGCATTGGCCGCTGAAAAATACCCTGCGGTAAGGTCGATTGGATTATGGACGGCCCCGATGTTAGGTACGACCGCCAGCAGCTTTTGCTGGGTATCGTTACCAAGTTCACACAAGGTCAGACCTTCAGGCTCACCCGCATCTGCGAATACGATCGCAGACCCGCCCGATACCCCCATCACCGCGACCCCCCCATTGTCCGGGTATTTTTTGCTTTCCAATGCCTTGAGGAAATCCACCGCTTCATGGATCTCTCTGATCTCGACGATCCCCGTTTGCTTGAACAGGGCACGATAGAAATCATAGACACCCGTCATGCTGGCGGTATGCGATGCGGCCGCTAGTGCGCCCTGCTCGGTGACGCCCCCCTTCCACAGCAGGATCGGCTTGCCGCGCGCCGTAGCCTTGCGGCCGATTTCCAACAGCGCACGACCGTCATTGGTTCCCTCGATATAGGCGACGATGGTGTGTGTCTCGTCATCATCAAGCAGCGCCTCAATGAGCTGTACCGTGTTGACATCGCTTTCGTTGCCCGTCGCGATGACATGCCGGAAACCAATACCGGCTTCGGCACATGCAAGGGCGATGCTGTAGCCGAATCCCCCACTCTGCGTCACCAGCGATACCGACCCTTTCTCGAGTTTCGGTTCACGCGTAATGCTGCCGAATGCGGCGTAGACACGAGAATGGATGTTGGCAAAACCGAGGCAGTTGGGCCCGATAATACGCATGCCCGCCGCCCGGGCAATCGCGAGCATTTTCTCCTCACGGAGAATCCCTTCCGGACCGCTCTCTCGAAAGCCACCGCTCAGAACCACCGCAAAAGGAACCTTCTTCTGCGCACTCGATTCCAGCACGGCTAAAACGCCCTGCGCAGGAACGCCAACCACCACGAGGTCGACGTCGCCTTCGATATCGGCAACGGACCCATAGCACTTCAAACCTTCAAAGGTTTCGTATTTGGGATTCACCGGATAGATCGCGCCGGTGTATCCATTGCTCATCAGAGCTCTTACGGCCTGAGAGCCGGGACGTCCCGCATCCTCCGACACGCCTACAACCGCAATCGAACGTGGTTCAAGCAAGTTTTTGTAATTATTCATATCGGTACTGAAGCCCTTGATCGCTATCGAAAATCGGGAGACGAGGTAAAGAGATGCAGTCGTTTCTCTGCTCTCCCCAAAAGCAGAGCTGCCACGGTGCACTGTCGTCCGCAGCCAGACGAAAGTCAATTATTTTTGGAATAGGTTTCAATGAATGAAACCACAAACACCATCTTACACAAGCTTGCACCGGCGCTAACTCAGCACGAATCTGCCACTCACAAGTTTCACCTATTGAAACTTGTGCTAATTATCAAAACACATGCTAGTATGATTTTGCGTCGACCGAGGGCACGCTACGGCCTCGTATGGACGGTTGATTTGTCCTGCATACATGCAGATTCAATAGGAGCATTGGTGATGATTTACACGCGCAGTGGGGCAGACGCCCTTGCAAATCGGAGCGTTATCGTTTCGCCCGGTACCGGAAACCAGCATTGGGGAACGACCTTCTTTGGCCCGCGGAGCTCTCAAGAGCGGGCCCCAGGCCCCCAGGCGACAATGTCTGAACTCAGAGCACACGAAGCAGTAGTGCCTCATTTCCACGGGGTGTCGATGTTTCAGTTGTTCATCGCTGGCAGTGGCACACTGGGTAATCGCGGGCAGGTACTTGAACCGCTCACCGTCCAGTTCAAAGATCATCACACGGCTTACGGACCGATCGTGGCGGGTCCGCAAGGGCTGTCCTTCGTTGCCATGCGGATGTACACCGGAAACTCCCAACCGGTCTATTTGAGTGAACCTGGCTACCGGGAGCAACTGCGTCCCAGCAAACGCCGGCACCTGACGTCCGAGCCCATCAAGTTCTCCATTGCCCCTGTGATGCAGGCCCGCGAAGAAGCGAGTTGGGAACTGCTTTTTGAAGATGAGGCAGATGGGCTGCGCGCTCAGGTATTGCGATTGGGCGCTGGTATGAAAGTGGACGGTCCGCCCCCTGGTATTGCATCCGGTTATTACGTTTTCGTCGGAAACGGCAGCGTGCTGCATGGCGAAGAAGAGCTTCCTCTCTGGTCCATGATCGTCGTGGAATCAACTGAGGAAAAGTTCGAGATCCAAGCAGGTGGCGAAGGTGCCGAGGTCCTCGTGCTCCAGTACCCACGGGAAGAGATTTGAAGTAGGGGTTCCCTCCGGCGGACTGACATTCGCTGGTCGTGTGCCCAACGTTAGCGCGCAAGAAACACAGCTTCACCCTATCAAACAATAAACAAGTCTACGCCCCTGAGGGGGAGTAAAAGGCTTTGCACAATGGAGTTCGTTATGAGCATTGGCGTAACGTTCAATTTCAAAGGGCTGGTCGCGCCGATATCCGGCGCGCCCCCCAGCCGGCTATTCGCTACGACCGCTTTACCCACGCTGACACAACTCGACATGCCTGCGGTGCACACAGCGATCAACACGACAAGCATTCATGCCGGTAGGAAACGTTCGGATAGAAGAAGCAGCGCTCGTGTCCCTGGAGTGCTCAGAAAGCTCCAGCTAAGCAGCCTGCTGGCCTGTCTGGCTATCGGCGCCGCCGGCATCGCTACAGGCGCATACGCTGGACAACTCCCCGCCTCTTCAGCATTGGCCTACGACAAGCAGACACAAAGCCCTGTACCCATTCCAGTATCGGAACGAGGCCTTCCAACGGTTACTGCTCAAACCTGGTTCAAAGCATCCAACGAAGGTCGGATACTGGAAGGCGCGATATTTGACCGCGAGGGCAACCTGCTTTTCTGTGATGTTTCGGGTAAACGCGTACTTCGCCTCTCGCCGACCAAACAGCTTTCAATCGTAGCCACGATAGAGAACCTCTCCCCTGGCGGACTGGCATTTCATCCCGACGGACGTCTGTTCATCGCGGCTCTCGATCTGAACCGCAACCTCGGCGCGATTTTCGCGGTCAAACCCGATGGCACGGGAATGCAAACCATCATCGCGCAAGACACCGGATTCATGCCCAATGACTTGGCGTTCAACAAACAGGGTGGTTTCTACTTCAGTGATTTCAAAGGTATCTCGACCGAGCCAAAGGGCGGGATCTATTACGTTTCTCCCGATCTTTCGCCTCCTGTTGTCGTCTTGCCCCATCTCTCGATGGCCAACGGCGTAACGCTAAGTCCAGACGGAAAAACGCTGTGGGCAACCGAATTTGGCCGCAACCTTCTACATCGCATCGACCTGGCCAACGCTACTACCATCGCCACCATCAGTTCGTCCATCCCCTACCGTTTCACGGGGCCCTCCCCCGATTCGATGCGGGTCGACGCCGATGGCAATGTCTATGTGGCGATCTATGGGCAAGGTCGTGTAATGGTCTTTAACCAGATCGGTATCCCGATTGGCCAGGTGCTGCTGCCGGGGCGCGAACAAGGGCACAACCTGCTATCGACTAGCCTCGCCATTGATCCCAATACGAACACCTTGTACTCCGTCACCAGTGATGGAGATAAGGGGCAAGGAGCGACAATATTCAGCGCCAAGGTGTTCACCCATGGCTTGCCTCCGGCGTCATTCAAATGAGCCGCCTCAATGCTTGTTCCCAACACGTGTGTCCTATTGATCACATGGAGAAACCCTTATGACCCCTATTGGCGCAGAGCCTGACTCTTTGAATGCCAAGCGCGATACGACGAAAGCTTCACGATGGGTGTGTCGTATCTTTGCCATTGTATTACTGATACTCGGCCTGGCCCTTTCCATTGGCGGTGTCATCTTGGTTGCGGACGCAGGTTCTGCGTACTACCTGATCACCGGACTAGCCTTCATCACAAGCGCTGTATTTCTCTGGCGCGGCGATGCGCGAGGGATTTGGGTCTATGCCGCAATGCTGGTCTGGACCACGGCCTGGAGCTTGTGGGAAGTGGGTTTTAACGGCTGGCAGCTGGCGCCCCGACTGATTGGTCCGTTCGTTCTCGGCGCAGTACTTCTGCTACCGCATTTCACCCGACTCACGCCTGCGCCGAACACCCGGAAGCTTCCACGCGGCTGGCCATCGTTTGCCGGCGGCCTGGCCGCTGCAATCGCCTTGGGGAGCGTCAGTCACGCTTTCGGACCTGACGCACCGGACTTTCCGATGTTGAGACGCGGCTTGCAATCGCAGGCGCCAGCGAAACTGCCTGAGCCAATGGCCAACAACGAACGTACCGACTGGCAAGCCTACGGCAATGACCAGGGTGGGACCCGCTTCAGCCCGCTTGCCGACATAGACACAACCAACGTCTCGAACCTGGTCAAAGTCTGGGAAGCCGACATGGCGCCGGTGAACGGCGATCTCAACGCGATCGAAGGCACCCCCATCATGATGGGTAGTTCCCTGTACGCGTGTGATGGCAATAACGGCATCCATGCATTCGATGCGGAAACCGGAAAAGAATTGTGGCGCCGCGACATTTCCAACGGCGTACCGCAGTCGGGTAAACCTTGTCGGGGTGTGGCGTACTACAAAGTGCCTGACGCCAATGGGTTTTGCTCGGAACGCATCTACGCCCCCAGCCACAACCCCACGCTGGTGGCACTGGATGCGAAAACCGGTGAATATTGCCCAGGGTTTGGTAACAACGGCGCGGTCGATCTGACAAAGGGCGTCGCACCTTACCCACATGGCTTGTTCTACGTCAGCTCGGCACCGCAAGTTATCCGCGGCAAGATTGTCGTCGGTGGCGGCATCCCCGACGGGCAATATTGGGGTGGTCCGTCGGGCGTCATCAGGGCTTTCGATGCGGTGACAGGCGAACTCGCCTGGGCTTTTGATGCCGGCGCGCCGAATCGCCTCGGCCTGCCACCTGAAGGACAGTATTACACGCCTTCCACGCCCAACAGCTGGGCCCCCATCAGCGCGGATGAGAAGCTCGGCCTGATTTATTTGCCCGTGGGCAACGCGACACCTGATGCTTACGGTGGCCAGCGCCGTCCCTATGACGAGGACATCTCCAGTGCGGTGATCGCTCTCGACGCGGAGACGGGTCGGCTGCGCTGGAAATTCCAGGCCACGCACCACGACATCTGGGATTATGACGTCGCCTCTCAGCCCACCCTGTTGAACTGGCCTACCGCAAAGGGCATGCGGCCAGCACTGATCCAACCGACCAAGCGCGGCGAGATTTTCGTGCTCGACCGCGAGACTGGCGAGCCGATCAAGGCGGTGGAAGAACAGCCTGTGCCTCAGCGTGATATTGCCAAAGGCGAATGGCTGTCCCCTACCCAACCTGCCTCTGTCGAGCTCCCTGCTTTCAGGGGGCCTCAACTGCGCGAAAAAGACATGTGGGGGGCGACGCCGATCGACCAGATGGTTTGCCGGATCATGTTCAAACAATCGCGCTACGAGGGCCAGTTCACGCCCATCACGCTCGACAAGAATGTCTTGATCGATCCCGGTTCAATGGGTGGTGTGAACTGGAATGGCATCTCGCTGGACGTTGATCGCGGGCTGATGATCGTCAACTGGACTCAGGTCCCTGACCGAATCGAGTTGGTAACACGCGAAGAAGCAACGCAACGCAATTTCAAGATTGCACCTGGTCTGGACGCAGGGGGACAAGCCGAGCAGCCTATGCTTGACACGCCATACGGTGCTTATCGGGTCAACTTCCTTTCGCAGCTTGGCATTCCTTGCAATGCGCCGCCTTGGGGCCTGATTGGCGCTGTTGATCTTGTCAGCGGCAAGCTCATCTGGTCCAAGCCATTTGGCTCACCGCGTGACATTGGCCCGTTCGGTCTGCCGACCCTGGTCTCCATCCCGATCGGTACACCGACCGCCGGTGGCGCCGTGACGACCCGTGGCGGCCTGGTATTTATCGGTGGCGCAGCAGAGCATACGTTCCGTGCCCTGGATGCCGCCACCGGTCGGGAGCTGTGGAGCAGCCGCCTGGCCACCAGCGCAAATGCTACGCCCATGACCTACCGCAGTCCGGTCAGCGGAAGGCAATTTGTGGTGGTCGCCGAGGGTGGGCGTCCGCATTATCGTACGAAGCCTGGTTCGAAGCTGGTTGCCTTTGCAATTCCAGACAGCAAGTGATCGCTGCTGACAATAGCTGATCGACTAAGGAGCCAGTCCATCGTGACCTGTCTCCAAAGTCTTGGATTGGGCAAATCTGCCTGTCTCTGAAATGGGCTATATCCATTTCAATATCAAAGCGCCCGATGCACTTGCATCGGGCGCTTTGTATTTCTGGGAGCGTGGTAATTCCTGCCACATACCCCTCTGCACAGAAACATCACCCTTCACTAAAACTGAAGCCCTCACCTCTAAATCCGCCTTTCGCCGCGATGAGCCCATCCCTATGGTTAATCCACTGGCGGCAGTCACTTCGCCCTGCCAGTGAATCGAGGAGATACGATGGTCGACGTTCTGGTGATAGGTGGCGGCAACGCTGCGTTATGTGCCGCATTGATGGCACGAGAGGCAGGCGCCAGCGTAATGCTGCTGGAAGGCTCGCCGAAAGTCTGGCGCGGCGGAAATTCGCAGCACACGCGCAACCTTCGCTGCATGCACGATGCGCCTCAGGATGTGCTGGTCGATGCCTATCCCGAAGAAGAATATTGGCAAGATCTGCTTAAAGTCACCGGTGGTCTTACCAACGAGAAACTGGCGCGCATCGCCATTCGCGCCTCGTCATCATGCCGTGATTGGATGCGTTCACATGGCGTGCACTTTCAGCCGCCCTTGTCGGGTGCTCTGCACGTGGCGCGCACCAACGCGTTTTTCATGGGCGGCGGCAAGGCACTGGTCAATGCCTACTTTCGCAGCGCCGAACGCTTGGGCGTGAAGATCCGTTATGACGCTCAGGTCACCGACATAGAACTGGAAAACGGTGCTTTCGTCGCAGCTCACCTGGCCGAACGGGTGATAGATGGACAGCGATTCCCAGCGGAGCGTATCGAAGCTCGCGCCTGCGTCCTGGCTGCTGGCGGGTTTGAATCCAATCGCGAATGGTTACGGGAGGCTTGGGGCCAAAACGAGCGTGGTGAATGGCCATCGGACAACTTTCTGATTCGCGGCACTCGCTTCAATACCGGTGTGTTGTTGCGACGGATGCTCGATCTTGGCGCCGATGCAGTCGGCGACCCGACTCAGGCACATATGGTTGCCATCGACGCCCGGGCTCCGCTTTACGACGGCGGTATATGTACCCGCATCGACTGCGTGTCCCTGGGCGTGGTTGTCAACCGCGATGGCGAACGGTTTTACGATGAGGGTGAGGATTTCTGGCCCAAGCGTTATGCGATTTGGGGCCGTCTGGTTGCGGGACAACCCAACCAGCAAGCCTACTCGATTATCGACCAACAGGCGCTTGGCCGCTTCATGCCGCCGGTTTTCCCTGGAACCACAGCCCGGACGTTGCCAGAACTTGCTCGCCTGTTGAACTTGCCGCAAACGCAGTTCGTTAAAACCATCGAAGACTACAACAACGCTTGCCATGTCGGCACGTTCGACCACACCACGCTCGACGACTGCCATACCGAAGGGCTTACTCCCGCCAAGACTCACTGGGCAAGGCCACTCACCAAACCACCCTACTACGCCTACCCCCTCAAGCCAGGTGTCACCTTTACCTATCTTGGCTTGGCGACCGACGAAACGGCCGCCGTGCACTTTGATGGCAAGGCCAGCCCGAACCTGTTTGTCGCCGGAGAAATGATGGCTGGCAACGTACTGGGCAAGGGTTATACCGCGGGTATTGGCATGGCCATCGGTACCGCCTTCGGACGAATCGCCGGCGTACAGGCCGCGCTTTGTGCGGGGTTTGGTCTTTCTCCTGTGAACTCGGAGCTTCAACATGCAGCTGTTTGATCCCCAGGTATCCAGCCAACTGATCCCGATCCTCAACCTGCAGGAAACCGAAGTCGAACGGCAGATGACCATTTGTAATGCCTGCCGCTATTGCGAAGGTTTCTGTGCCGTATTCCCCGCAATGACCCGGCATCTGGAATTCGGTCAGGCCGACATTCATTACTTGGCGAACCTTTGCCACAACTGCGGCGCGTGCCTGTCGGCTTGCCAATACGCTGCCCCGCACGAATTTGCAGTCAACGTACCCAAAGCCATGGCCAAGGTACGGCTGGAAACCTACACCAATTACGCCTGGCCGCAGCCACTGGGTAAATTGTACCAACGCAACGGCCTTACCTTGGGGCTGGCTTCAGGCGCTGGGTTGGCGCTGTTCCTGTCGCTTACCTTGATGATCATGGGCAACCTGTTCGTTGCCATGCCAGGCGGTAACTTCTACGGGATTTTTCCACACAACACGTTGGCACTGATGTTCAGCGCGGTGTTCGGTTTTGCCGTGTTGGCCCTGGGCATCGGCGTGCGTCGATTCTGGCGCGAAATCTCACCCGCCGAGGCACCTCTGCCGCTGAAAGCCAGTGCAGCACTGGAGGCCGGCGCCAACGTCGCACAACTCAAGTACCTGGACGGCGGACATGGGGAAGGCTGCAACAACGCCGACGACGCATTCACCCTATGGCGCCGCCGCTTTCACCACCTCACCTTCTATGGGTTCATGCTGTGCTTCGCAGCCACAGGCGTTGCCACTCTCTATCATTTTTTGCTGGATTGGTCGGCCCCCTACCCGGTTTTAAGCCTGCCAGTACTACTCGGCATTTTCGGTGGCGTAGGTCTGCTGATCGGCCCAGCAGGTTTGCTCTGGATGAATCTGCGGCGTAACCCGCAGCAAGGGGACGAGAATCAGAAACCGATGGATCGTGGCTTCATCGCGCTTCTGTTCCTGGTAAGCGCTAGCGGCCTGGCATTGCTTGCCGGGCGCGAAACCAGTGCGTTGGGCTTGTTGCTTGCCATCCACCTGGGCCTAGTCATGGCGTTCTTTCTGACCATGCCCTATAGCAAATTTGCCCACGGCATATTTCGCAGCGCTGCCTTGCTGAAATACACCATTGAAAAACGCCAACCCAACCCGATCAGTGCGGCCAGCGAATGACCGGTATTTTCAAGAGCGTGCCGACGGCATCATCGGCGCCGCTAAGTTGAAAGCAACCTTCATAGCAATCACAAGGAGAGCATTACCGATTCTCAAATAAATTACCGAGCTGATTCGCAAGAACAGACGAGGCATGAGTTAGGTCCCGTCGTCTCATCAACTTACCGTGTGTCACGTCAAGCTCGACGCCTTTACAAACCCAGACTCCAGTCGCTCTTCGCTGGGATCAACCCGTTGCAGACATTCTTTAATGCTCTTCCGGGCGGAAGATCAACCTGAAGATGTGTTCGATTATCTGACTAATAAAAACAAAAGCAGAGATTATCATGACCACTCATTTGAACTGCAACACGCTTAATACTTCCGTCGCATTGCTGCTGCTTTGCGGAGCGGCCAACAGTCATGCACAAGAAGCCTTCAGTCCTGAGTCCCCTTGGATGTTGGGAGACTGGGGCGGCCTACGCACAGAATTGCTGGAAAAAGGTTATACCTTTAACGTGCTCTACACGGGCGACGCCGCGACGAATCTGGCCGGTGGCTACGACTCGCACACCACGGCGCGGTATACCGACCAACTTGCACTGATGAGCAATTTTGACCTTGAGAAAATACTCGGTTGGGAAGGCGCTGATTTTCAATTCACGATATCGGATCGTAACGGGCGCAATCTCACCAATGATGTCATCACCGATCCTCGGGTAGGCGGCATCAGTCAGGTTCAAGAGGTATACGG